>JAJPJC010000192.1 GCA_021324445.1 Isosphaeraceae bacterium | reverse complement strand
CGAACGACGAACCGCCCAAGCCGTGTCGTGGAGCGAAGCCGCGGGAAACGCAGGACGAACCGCCGCCCGCGCCCGGGGAGGAGGGGCCCACACCCGACGAGGAAGGGCTGGCCCCCGCGACCGCGGGGGCCGAGCGGCCACCGCTGCTGGAGATCACCGAGCTGCGGCTGTGCCGCAAGATCTCCGGCTTCGGGAGATTCGAACCGCTGGACCCAACCGCAATCAAGGCCGGCCAGCGGCTGCTCCTCTACTGGGAGATGACCGGACTGGAGTATCAAGCCCAGGGTGATGCCTTCCGCTCGCGACTCGCCGCCCACCTCGAGCTTCGCCCCGATGGCGACGCGTCGATCGTGTGGGAGCAGTCACCGGGCATCGCTGAGGACCTCTGCAACCACCGCCGCCGCGATTGTTACGCCAACTGCCGCATCGAGCTGCCCAAGACGCTTGAGCCCGGCCGGTATCGCTTGCGGCTGATCCAGACCGATTTAATCGCCGATCGCACGTCCTCGAAGGAAGTCCCGATCACCATCGCGCCGTGAATCGCGCCCTGAGGATCCGGGCGAGCACCGGACAGGTCGTCAAGGCACTCCAGGGCTCACCAGCCTTCGAGGAATGTCGCCGCGCCTTGTCAAATCGCGCAAGGTGAGAAACAATGGATTGATCCAGTCGCGCGGTTTCCGTCAAGCCCACGGGGATGAGATCATGTCACCCATCATCCGATCGCCTGGCCTGGGGCGAGCCGGTGTGCTGCTGTTCGCGGTCTTCGGGGTTGTTCCAGTGGATCTGCCCCTGCTCCCCGGCACTTTGGACCCAGCCCGCGCGGCGGCAGCCCAGGATTTGCCTCAAGTCCCTGATGGGCAGGGCATTTCCTTCGGTCCTGGATTCGTCGGTCAGCCACCGGACGACGAGTTGGACAAGCCGCGTCCGAGCCGGTCCTCCAGGGCCAAGGCGGCGCGGAAGAAGGCGCGCGCTGCCGAGAAGGGGGCGAGCAAGAAGCCGGACGCCAAGGCCCAGCCGAAGGACGCGACGGCCGACGCCAAGGCGAAGGCGGCCGGTTCGGGCCAGCTCAGCTTTGCCCAGGACATCGCGCCGATCCTCGTGGCCAACTGCGTGGGCTGCCACAGTCCTGGTCAACGGGGCGTGCTCCGCGGCAAGCTGGATCTGACGACGTTCGAGAAACTCCAGAACGGGACGCCCGACCACAAGATCATCATCGCCGGCAACCCCGAGGAGAGCCCGATCGTGCAGCGGATCAAGGGGGAGGAGACTCCGCGGATGCCCATGGGGAACAACGGACCCCTCTCGGCCGCGGCGATTAGCAAGATCGAGCAATGGGTCCGATCCGGGGCCGCGCTGGGAGCGGGAGTCGATCCCAAGGCCGCACTGAGCACCTACGCGGCCTCCCCCGAGCAAGTGCGCCGCGGCCAGCTCGCCAAGACGCCGGTTTCCGAGCGCGACAAGGCCATCGAGGCGGCCGGCCTGCAACGCTGGCGTCAGGCCAATGCCAAGTTGAAGCCTGAGATCATGACCGGCGAGCATTTTATCCTGTTCAGCAATTTGCCCAAGGATCGGGCCGCCAGCACGCTCAAGGCGATGGAGCAACCGTATCTCCAGCTCGGTCGATTCCTGGGCCCGGCCGCCATGAACTGGGTCGAGAAGGTCAGCCTCTATGTGTTCAATGAGCCCAAGGACTTCACCGAGTTCGTCCGCTCGGTCGAAGGTCGGGATGTCGACCCCGATGTGCATTCCAGCGCCAAGCTCGGGATTCCCCAGCCGTACGTCGCGGTCCTCGACCCGGCGGGGGGCAAGCGAGAAGAACCGGCGGGCCGGCGGCGATCCAGGACCAGGAGAGCCGAGGATCACGACGGTGCCGGACCGCAGCGGACCTTGCTCGGCCTGCTGACCGAGGGCTTGGGTGCCGGGGCCGTCGCCGCCTCCGGCAACGCGCCCCGATGGCTCCGGGAAGGGATTGGCACCTATATGGCCTCCCGGATCGAGCCGCGGAGCCCCTACTACCGGCAGCTCCGCATCCAGGCCTTCCAGAACTTCGAGCAGGGCTGGCAGACCCGGGCGACCGAGGCCCTCGGCGGCGGCAATCAGATCGGACCCGCCGATTTCCGCGCCGTCAGCTTCGCCCTGGTGGAAGCCATGATGGCGGTCAATTCTCAAGCCTTCCCGATCTTCCTCCGCGGCATGCTCGAAGGTCAGGACCAGCTCGATGCGGTGCTCCAGAACGTCTATGGCGGCAATCGTGAGGGATTCCTCAAGGACACCGGAGACTGGATCGCCCTCAATTACGGCAACGCCCAATGACCGATCCCACCCTGGAGACGGACCCGGGCTCGCTCCCGGACCCGAATGGCTACTTCCTCCCCGCCGGCTCCGGCTCGCGGCACCAGATTTTCCCGGGTGTCGAGATCCGCACGACCGCCGGGAAGAACCTCATGCTCTCGGTCGTCCGGCTCGAGCCCGGCTCGGTCGTGACCGAGCACGCCCATCCCCACGAGCAGATGGGGATCCTCCTGGAGGGGCAGCTCGAGTTCACCGTGGGAGGCGTCACGCGGCTCCTCAACCCCGGCGACATGTGGCGCATTCCCGGAGGGGTCGTCCACCGGGTCCGCGCCCTGGACCGATCCGCCTTGGCCCTCGACGTGTTCCACCCGATCCGGGAGGATTACCTCTGATCCCAAGCTGTCGGGGTTGAGCATTCGGTGATCAGCAAGAATCAGGTCCAACCATCGGCCCACTGACCACTGACCAGTGGAAGCGCCATGCCCCGCGTCGTCGTCTTCGGATCGAGCAACACAGATCTGACGATGCGGGTGCCTCGGCTGCCGGAGCCCGGGCAGACGATCCTGGGGAGTTCGTTCACCACCACGCCCGGCGGCAAGGGAGCCAACCAGGCGGTCGCGGCCCGACGCGCCGGCGCCGAGGTCGTCTTCATCACGGCTGTCGGCGACGACGATCTGGGCCGGCAGGCGTTGGAGCTGTATCGGCGCGAAGGGATCGACGTGAGCCACGTCCGGGTGGTCGAGGGGGTCGCCTCGGGGGTGGCCCTGATCTTCGTCGGCGATGATGGCGAGAACCTGATCGGGGTCGCGCCGGGCGCCAATCACCGTCTCACCCCCGAGGACATCGACGGCCTGCCGGCGTCGCTGTTTGGCAAGGACGAGGTGTTGCTGGTCAGCCTGGAGATCCCCGTCGAGACGGCGCTGCGCGCCCTGCGTCGCGGCGCGGAGGCGGGGATGTTGACCGTCTTGAATCCGGCCCCTGTCCCGGCGATCTCGGAGTCGGCCGCGAAGGACTTACTCTCGGCCGCGACCGTCATCACGCCCAACCGCGTCGAGGCCCTGGCCCTGACCGGCATGACGCCGGAAGTCGGGGCCCAGCCCGATTGGCCCCGTTGCGCCGAGCGTTTGCTCGCGATGCGCAAGCTGGCCGTGGTTCTGACCCTGGGATCGCGGGGCTGCGAGGTCGCCACCGCCGAGGGGACCTGGTCGATCGGCGCGCATCGAGTCGAGGCGGTGGACACCGTTGGCGCCGGCGATGCCTTCAGCGGCGCGCTGGCGGTCGCGCTGGCCGAGGGACGATCGCCTCTGGAAGCCGCGGCCTGGGCGAACGCCGCCGCGGCGCTGGCGGTCACCCAGCCCGGTGCCCAGTCGGCGCTGCCCAACCGTGATGCGATCGACCGCCTCGCCGCACGGGGCGCCCCGCCTTACCGCATGGCTTCCGGAGGCGGCTCGTGTGCAATCTTCTGAGGGAAAGGAAGACGGTCATGCCCCCTCGACCGGCGTTCGCGTGGTGTCTGGTGCTCCTCGTGATGGGCCTGGCGTGGCTGGGCCTGGGTGAACCGCGGCGGGCCTGGGCTCACGACCGCCCGGCCGGGCCGTTGCACAAGACGCGCTCCGCGGTGATCGCCCGCCAGGGGATGGCGGCAACCAGTCAGCCGCTGGCCACCGCGGCGGCGCTGCGCGTCTTGCAGCAGGGGGGCAACGCGGTGGACGCCGCGATCGCGGCCGACGCCGTCCTGGGAGTGGTCGAGCCGATGTCCTGCGGCCTCGGCGGCGACCTGTTCGCCATCGTCTGGGACGCCAGGACGAAACGACTCACCGGCCTGAACGCCAGCGGCCGCGCGCCGGCCGCCGCCACCATCGAGCTGTTCCGCTCCAAGGGACTGGCCACGATCCCGGTCCACGGGCCGATGAGCTGGTCGGTCCCCGGTTGCGTCGATGGCTGGGACCAGCTCCGCCGGCGGTTCGGCACCAAGTCCCTCGCCGAGTTGCTGGCGCCGGCGATCGCCTACGCGGAGCAGGGTTTCCCCGTCAGCGAGATCATCGCCGCCGAATGGCACTCGGCCGAGACGAGCTTACGGGAAGTGCCCAGCTCGGCCGCCTGCTACCTCCCCGGCGGCCACGCGCCGGAGCGGGGGACGGTCTTCCGCAACCCGGGGCTGGCGCGGTCGCTCCGGATCATCGCCAAGGAAGGCCGCGACGCCTTCTATCGCGGGCCATTGGCCGAGGCGATGGTGCGCTATTCGCAATCGGTCGGCGGCCTGTTCACCCATCAGGACTTCGCCGAGCACACCAGCACGTTCGTCGAGCCGGTCTCGACCAACTATCGCGGTTACGATGTCTGGGAGCTGCCCCCGAACGGACAGGGGATCGCCGTGCTCCAGATGCTCAACCTGCTCGAACCGTTCGACCTGAAGGCCATGGGCGCGCAGTCGGCCGAGGCGCTGCACCTGATGATCGAGGCCAAGAAGCTGGCGTACGAGGACCGCGCCAAGTTCTGCGCCGACCCGGAGTTCGCCCGCGCGCCGATCGAGACCTTGATCTCCAAGCCCTATGCCGGGCGCCGCCGGGCCGAGCTGAAGACGGATCGGGCCAATCCGCACCCCGCGCCCGGCGAGCCCGCGGCGGCCGAGACGATCTACCTGACCGTGGTCGATCGCGACTTCAACTGCGTCAGCCTGATCCAGAGCAACTTCCACGGTTTCGGTTCCTATCACGTGCCCGGCGACCTGGGCTTCGCGCTCCAGAATCGCGGCTGCCTCTTCGCCCTGGATCCGAACCATCTCAACCGGCTGGAGCCGCGGAAGCGGCCCTTCCACACGATCATCCCGGGCTTCGTCACCAAGGACGGCCAGCCCTGGCTGAGCTTCGGGCTGATGGGCGGGGACATGCAAGCCCAGGGACACGTCCAGGTTCTCTGTAACCTGATCGACTTCGGCATGGACGTCCAGGAGGCCGGCGACGCGCCGCGGTTCCGTCACTTCGGCTCGTCGGAGCCGACCGGCCAGCCCGCCGACGGCGGCGGCTCGGTCGCCCTGGAGTCAGGCATCCCCGCCGAGGTCCGCCGCCGGCTCCAGGCCAAGGGGCACCGCCTCGTCGAGGCCCCCGGCACCTTCGGCGGCTATCAGGCAATCCGCATCGACCTGGAACACGGCGTTCTCATCGGCGGCTCCGACCCTCGCAAGGACGGCTGCGCGATGGGTTACTGATCGCTTGAGTCATTGATTGATCACTGGACATTGGTTGCTTTGGTGTGAGCTATCCGATCCTCCCCTCACTCTTCTTACCCTATGCCTGACTTCCGCGATGTCGATCCGCGCGCATTGCGGCTGCCTTCCTCCCGCTGGCAGGGGGCCGACCCGGCCAAGCTGGCCAGGCAGATCGCCTTGTTCGGCCGATCGGCGGTTGGAATGCCTCCGCCCTGGGTATACGAGGGGACCGACGGGGGTCCTTGTGCTGTACAATGGAGTGACACGGGCGACTCGGATCGCCAAACTCGCCCCCGGTGTCACGATCCGAGTCGAGGTGATCGGCAAGCTCCCCAAGGCGTATGCCGCAGACCCCAAGGTCGGAGACGTGCTGCCATGACCTCGGACATGCAGAAGGAAGCGATGGCCGTCCTGGCCGAAGTTTGGTCGTTATCGCCAGATGTCCGGCTGGGGCAGTTGCTTGCTCATCTCGGTTTCCTGGGCGAGGCGCATCTCGGCAGAGGGCTGGGATACATCGAAGACGACGAACTCCTGGCTGTCCTCTACCGCCATAAGGCGGAACTGTTGGCGCGGCTGGAAGGGACGACGAACCCAGCGCTGCCAGGGGCCGGGACCGACACCTCGGTTTCTGGGAGTCCTACGTCCCTAGAGCCGACCCCGACCGCTGAACTCGGGCGTTAGCGCCAAAGACTGCAAGGCATGGCGCGAGCCGCCTACTTGATCAGCGGCCGGACCTCGATCTTGCGGAAGAAGATCTCGGCGCCTTCGGACTGGAAGAGGATCTTGCCCTTGGTGAGGCTGGACTTCGTCCCGATGTTGACCACGTAGCCGTTGAGGATCGTGGTGATCGAGTCGCCGTCGCAGAGGACTTCCATGCGGTTCCACTCGCCGGCCGGCTTCTCGACGTCGCGGCGGCCGCGGAAGCCCAGGGTGTCCTTCCAGCTGGGGTCGCGGCCCCACCAGTTGAACCGGCCCGAGTTGCGCGTGACGGGCTTGCCCCCCTTCTCGAAGTAGAGCTGATCGTCCGGGCCGACGCGCGTCTCGCAGGTCAGGCTCGGTTTCTCCTTGCCGCCGACCATGATGAAATCACCGCAGCCCCCCTCGATGATCTGGCACTCCTGGGACTCCATCCAGTTGCCGCCCGCTGCACCGTCGTCCCCGACGCAGTGGACCAGGATGCCCGAGTCGCGCGCCTTCTTCTTCCGCGGCGCCCAGGTCCGCTCGCCCCACTTCCACTCGGTGATCAGGTGATAGTTCTGGAAGTCCGCCTGCGTCGTGAATCCACCGAATTCCTCGCCCGAGACACAGATCATGCCGTCGCGGACCGTGAAGACCTTGTTGGGATCATCGCGTCCATGTCCGTGCAAGTAGGTATAGAAGCCGGTCAGGTCCTTGCCGTTGAACTGGAAGACCGGCTCACCCGAGCGGATCGAGGGGACGTCCCGGGCGAACGATGGAACCTCGGGGGCCTGACCGGCCATCCCCCACACGGGGGCGGCCAGGCCGCCCAGCAGCAAGCCGAGTCGAACACGAAGTCGGGCGGTCATGGTGCGAACTCCCAGGATCGGGTCGGGACTCAAACGCGCTGGCGGTGGATCTCGGCACCCTGCTGGCGGCAGATCGACTCGACCTTGGCCAGGATCTTCTCATCCGGGCAGCCGATCGACAGGATCATGCCCTGGCCCCCTTCAATCTGCTCGGGAGGAGTGATGCCCAGGCGATCGTTGGGCACGCCGAGCTGCATCAAGATCTGGATCACCAGGTTGGCCTGGGCCGAGTTGTAGAAGTAGGCGACGACCCGGGGCATGCTCCCGGCGCGCTGCTGGACCAGGCCGGACCGGATCTGCGGCGTTTCCATGGATGGATCGGCGGACGGAGCCGCCTCCTACAAGGTGACCGGCGGACGGAGCCGCCTCCTACAAGGAGTTCCGGAGGAGCCGGCTCTGGCCGGCGAGAATCCGGATGGCTGGCAAGGGCCGGGCAGAATGATGCACAAGTTTGACGGACCGGCCGGCAAATCGCAAGATGCCGTTTCCGGTCCGCGTGGTGGATGGACGGCCGGCGATTGGTGGCCAAGGGATTCGGGGGTTTGTTACCCTAGATGGGTGAGCCGGACGCGCACGCAGCCGGGGAGTCGGACGAGCCCATGCCGATTGTGCTCGCGAGCTTGATCGTCTTCGCAGTCGCCTCGGGGACTGCTCCCCTGGAGCACCTGGGCCGGTTCGATGCCCGGGCCATCCCCGAGGCCTCGGGGATCGTCAAGAGCCGGCGGTTCCCGGGCATCTTCTGGGTGCACAACGACTCGGGGAATCCCCCCCTGCTCTTCGCCGTGCGGAGCGACGGCCGGATCGTCCGCCAGTTCCGCCTGGCGGTCCCGAATCTCGACTGGGAAGACATCACGATCGACGACCAGGGGCATCTGTACCTGGGCGACATCGGCAACAACGGCGGCTTGCTGCGGGTGCGCGTGATCTACCGGATCGACGAGCCCGACCCATCGTCAACGGCGGACCAGCCGCTCGCCGCCTCGGCCGCCATAACCTACGCCCTGCCCCGGTCCAACCGGTTCGACGCGGAGGGCTTGGTCTACGATCGAGGCACCGCGATCGTGGTCGCCAAGTCTCACGACGGTCGCGAAGCGGAGCTGTTCGCCGTGCCCTTGGATCCGCCCGCGCCGCCAGCCCGGCCAGCCCAGCCGCGCGCGATCGGCCGGCTGCCCGGCTTCACACAGCCGGCCACGGGTGCGGCCCTGAGCGCGGACCGCTCGCTCCTGGCGGTCTGCTCGGACCGCGTGACGCGGATCTACCGGCGCGGGGCCTCGCCGCCGTGGCGGCTGGTGGCCGAAGTCCGCTACCAGCCCTTGCCGATCGAGGGAATTGCCTGGGACGGGCCCGACCTGATCCTGGCTGCCGAAGAAGGGCGGGGGTTGTATCGCCTCTCCCAGGCGACCTGGCGCGCCGCCACTCCGCGGGCTGCCGCCACGTCGAAAGCGAGATGATGAGCGAGAAGACCAGTGACGTCGTGATCGTGGGCGGCGGGGTGATCGGCCTGTCGATCGCCGAGGCCCTGGCGCGCGCGGGGCTGCGGTCGACGGTGCTGGATCGCCGCGAGCTGGGCCGGGAAGCCTCCTGGGCCGGCGCGGGTTTGATCCCCCCGGTGGCCGAGCGACCCTCGAAGAACCCGGCGGCGGCGCTGCGGTCCTGGAGCGCTCGGCTCTACCCCGATTGGTCGGCCAGGCTGCGCGACGAGACGGGGATAGACACCGGTTATCGACGCACTGGCGGGGTCGACGTCGCCTGGACCGAGTCCGACGACCTGGCTTTGCAGTCGGTGGCCGGCCAGTGGCGCGCCGAGGGGATCGCTCACGAGCGGCTGGCGCCCGGAGATTCCGCCCGGGTCGAGCCGGCGCTCAACCCGGAGCTCCGGGCCGTCTACTATTTGCCCGACCGGGCCCAGGTCCGCAATCCCTGGCTCCTGCGGGCCCTGATGGCGGCCGTCTCCCGGCGCGGAGTCCGGCTCAAGCCCTGGCACAGCGTCGAAGGGTATTCGCTCCGCGGGCGGCGGATCGAGGCCGTCCGGACCAGTGCGGGGGAGATCCCCTGCGGCTTGGTGATCGTGGCGGCCGGCGCCTGGTCCGGTCCGTTACTCCACTCGATCGGCGTCCGCGTGCCGACTCCACCGCTCAAGGGCCAGATCGTGCTCCTGCGCGGCGACACGCCCTTGATCCGCCGCATCGTGGAGCATGGCAAGAACTACCTGGTCCCCCGCGACGACGGCCGGGTCCTGGTCGGTGCCACCGAGCACGATGCCGGCTTCGACACCCGGCCCACCCTTGGGGACACCCGCGACCTGCTCGACGAGGCCCTGCGGCTCTGTCCGATCCTGAGCCAGGCCGAGGTCGAGGCGACCTGGGCGGGCCTCCGGCCGGGGAGCGTCGACAGCAAGCCCACCATCGGACCGGCCCCCGAGTTCGCGAACCTGATCATCGCCACCGGCCACAAGCGCGCCGGCTTGCAGCTCGCCCCAGCCACCGCCGAGCTGGTCGCCGACCTGGTCTTGGGCCGCCCCCCGCGCCTGGATCTCGACCCGTTCCGGCCTGATCGCCCGCCGGGATCGGTGGGAGATGACAGCTTCCGCTCCTGAATCGCAGGCCGTCGGCTTCAATCCCCGAGCCGATCAAGCCGGGGGTTGGAGCCGGGCCTTGACCCATTCGAGCTGCTCGGGTCGTAGCGGTGGGAGGATCCGGGCCTCGCCATAGCGGACCACCCGGTGATACGGACCTTCGTCGTAGGCCCGATCGAAGACCGTTTGCAGTGAGAGGGCGATGTCGGGATCGCCGGGCAAGAGCGGGATGGCGATCCCCGGCAGCCGCTGTTCCAGCCGGATGGGATAGACGAAGAACTCGTTGGGCCGATCGAAGCGATGCACGCAGACGTGGTAATCGAAGGCCCCGGCCCGCGCGATGGCCAGCTCGCGCGGGACGGCCGTCACGTGGGTCCCGCCTCGGAGCAAGTCGATCTCGATCAGGTGGGCCTGGCCGGCGAGGATCTCGCGCTGCTTGGCCAGGTAGGTTTCACGGCCAGGATTGCCCGGGGTCTTGTTGGCCGGGCTCACGACCTCGATCGTCGCGACGAGCCGGTCATCCGATCCATCCCTCCGGTGGACCTCGACGAGGGGCTCTTCGAACGGCTCGTGCTCGATCAGGTCGACCGGGATCACGACAGGTTCGGCCAGCTCGACTTCCTCGGCGACCGCGACGCCTCCCTGCCCCCCGCGCCAGTCGGACGCTCCCAGCCCCGAGTGCAGCACGTCGGCGTCTGGCTCGATCTGCCGGTGGGTGTACTCGAGCCAGACCCGCTGACGAGACCGTGCGTAATAGGGCTCGGGCAGGCGGCGCATGAGGGCGCCGACGAGGAACGTGATGAGCGCGTCATGAAGATTCGGAAACCAGTCCGGGCTTTCCAGGTAAGGGTCCATGCCAGGGAATGGCGAGGGCATTCGACGGCTCCCGGGTCGATTGGGGATTCCTGGCCATTGTCGTGGACGCCTCACGCGCGGTCAACCGCGACCGGGATGCTGGAAGCCGAGAAGATCCTGGGTATCCTGCTGGCGATGGCGGGCTGATCCGGTCGCTCAATTCGATGGCCCTCCGCGCGGTCAGGCACGACGAACCACCTTCTCGCGCACGAAGGCCCGGAACGAGCGGATCCACTCCGTCGAGTCGGCGGTCCGACCCTGTTTGAGGAATTGGAAGACCGAGGCGACGCGCAGAGTGGGGAAGTTCCGGCTGGTTGTCCTGCGCCGATAGGCCCCATTCGCTTGGAGGTGGAGGAACTGGAGGCTCCGGCCGTCGGATCGCCAGACCTCCGGCACACGCAATGCGGCGAAGATCTTGAGCCGATCGAGCGAGGTGCGGGTGACCTCCACTTCGATGACCAGGTTGGGAGCAGGATCGACGTTCAGATCGAGCTGACGCTTGCCGCGGAGGCGCCGGGCGTTCTCCCCGAACCAGTAACACTTGTCGGGCTCTGCGCCCTTGCCCAGATCCTGCCGCTTGTGCGTGGTCGTGCCGCCTCCCACCCGCGAGATGGCCAGCTCTTCCGTGAGGACGGTGACCATACAATTCAGGAGATCGGCATCGCATTCGTGCCCAAATGACGGCCTGAAGACCTCCATTGTCCCCTGGTCGTAGGTCACGCGGATCGGTCGCTCACCGACGATCCGGAGCTGCGCCTCGTAGTCGTCCCAGGTCACGTCATGGAAGACGACCCCGGATGACTGCGGCGGTCGCGTCCGGGAAGGGGTGGTCGCGGTGGCCATGACCTGCTCCATTTCCTTTGAAGCCTCGTTCAGCTCGACGAACTCATCGGATCGTCGGGGACGACCAGGACTTTGCCGGCGGCGGTCAGGCCCAGCGCAACGCTCCGCTGGCCCAGGCGGCAGACGACGGCACCGGCCTCGGGGCGGTTCTCCAGCAGTTCGCCGGTGGCGTGGAGGTCCAACCCGCATTCGCTGAGATAGCGGAGGAAGGCCGGGTCCTGGTCCATGACCCGGACGACGCGGAACGGCTGGCCCGGCCGGCAGCGGGCCAGCGGGGTCCCTTCGGTCTCGGCCAGCGAGCCGTCGGCGCGGGGGATCGGGTCGCCATGCGGATCCACCGCCGGATAACCGAGATAGTTGTCGATCCGGTCGATCAGCCGCTCAGAGGCCGCGTGCTCCATGTGCTCGGCTTCCTCGTGGACCTCGTCCCAGGACATCTTGAGCGTCTCGGCCAGGAACAGCTCGAGCAAGCGGTGCCGGCGGATGATGTTCAGGGCCAAGCGCTGGCCGGCCTCGGTCAGCCGCGCCCCTTCATAAGGGGTATACGTGGCCAGGCTCGCCTCCGAGAGGGTCTTGAGCATACCGGTGACCGTCCCGGGCGAGACGCTCAACGCCTGCGCCAGCTCGCCGGTCGCCACGGCGCTGCCGGGAGCGTGCCGCGCGGCGATCAGGGCGATCGTCTTGACGTAGTTCTCGACGGTCAGGCTGGCCATGGTGGGGACCCGGCTCTCGACCCGGCGCGACGGCGTCGGGTTGAGACCACGAAATGGCCCGACCCAAAGCCCCGGACGGGCCATTCATCCTACGCCAGCCGCTCACGCCAGGCAAAGGGGACTCGCTCCCGATCGGCCGGCTGCTGGCCCCGGGCCGACACGGGGCCGGCGTCGCGGCCGTCTGCGGCGAAACCATCCGGACAAAAAAAGCGGAATCCCCCTGCCGCGGTTTCGGTCCGGCCCATAGGAAAGGGATTAAGAGCGGACGAGACTATCCGACCGCGGGGAAGTCGGGACCGCGCGCTTGGTAAGAAGAATTCCGGCCGCCCCGAGACCCATCACCGGACCCAGGCACATCAGGAGTCAGGTTATGAACGCCCGTCGCTCATCCACCAAGTCGACGATCCGGCTGGAGACCCTGGAGGATCGGATCACGCCCGTCGCGCTGGACCACTCCCTGGCCCACCTGGCAGCGACCCGGGGCGCGTTGCTGAGCCACACCCAGGTCTCGCCCGATCCTGGGTCCACGGCTCGACTGAACCTGAGGGTCATCCATGGCCACCGTCAAGTCCTGGTTGCCGCCAGTACCGACATGAGCGGTCCCAATCAGAGGAACCCGCAACGGATCCACCCCTCGATCGGGGTGGTGAGTTCGGTGGAGAATTCTGCCCCCGTAACGGGCCAGGTGGTTAGCCAGATGGTTCTCCGGTCCACCAGCGTGCCGAGCGCCCCCAGCACGGGTACGGGTACGGCGGTCATGCCGTCGCGGCCGGGTCCGGTGCTCGTGCCGCCGAACCCGGTCACGCCACCGACTGTGCCGCTCGACCCCGATGGCGGAGCGACGACGCCCCCGTCCAACCCTCCGTCCGGATCCACGGGGAATCCGCCGACGCCGGCCACGCCGGCCCCGAATCCACCGTTCACCCTGCGGTGACTGTGAGCCGGATCCTGTGCCTCCGAATCACGGGGGAACCGGAACAGGGTCCGCAGAGCCACCAGGGAACCGATCCCTTCGGGCCGGAGATCACCCCCTCCGACTCCCGTTGCGGGGTCCACGACCCGGCCGCTACCGGTTTGTACTATTTGTACTAATATAAGGGGCACCCCCCGAAAATCACGTCACATCTCGTCACAGCCTTACGCCGCAGGGACTTACGACGCGAAACCCGGTCAAGAAAATCCGTCACGCTCGTCACAGCCTTACGCCGCAAGGACTTACGTCAGGCCACGCCTTCCGATTCCGACGGGCGGGCTCAACCCGGCACAGGCTCCCGGTCAAGCTGGGGTGGTGACGGCGAGTTTGGCGCGCGGAATCGGGGTCTGCCGGCAGCGCAGACACCCCTGATGCCGGGGGGAACCGATCGGCGGGGTCCCCTCGCTGGTGCTTCGCGTACCCGCTTTGAGAATCCCTCTTCTCACCGCACCTGCTCCTGCGTTGCGGAGCCGCCCGGGTCGCCGAGCCGGAGCCAGGCGACCTTGAGGTAGGCGCCTTCCGGGGCCTCGAGCGCGACGGGGTGGTCGGCGGCGGCGCCGGCCAGCCAGAGGAGCTGGGCCGGGCGCTCCGCGGTGCGCGCCGCGGCGCGGAGCAGCCCCAGGAAGTCCGGGGCCGAGAGGAGGCCGGAACACGAGCAGGTCACCAGCAGGCCCCCCGGCTCAACCCGCTTCATCGCCAGGACATTCAGGTCGAAGTACTTCCGCTTCCCCGCGGCGATCTCGTCCCGGTCCGCGATCAGCTTGGGCGGGTCGAGCACGATGACGCCGTAGCAGCGGCCGTTGAGCCCCATCTGGCGGAGGTAGCCGAACGCGTCGGCGTGGACCAGGTCGAGTCGGACCTGGTTGGCGTGCGCGTTCTCCCGGGCCAAGGCCACGGCCTTCTCGTCCAGGTCGACGCCGGTGACTTCCCGGGCCCGGCCCCGGATCAAGGCGTTCAGCCCGAAGCCGCCGGTGTAGCAGCACAAGTCCAGCACGGTCCGGTCGGCGCAGAACTGGGCCAGGTCGCGGCGGTTGTCGCGCTGGTCGCAGAAGAAGCCGGTCTTGTGCGCTTGCTCGAAATGGATGCGGTAACGGATTCCATGCTCGACGATGGTCACGCGGGGCGGCAGTTGTGGGCTGGCCAGCGGTCGGCCGGTGAAGTCCTCCTGGCGCGCGACCCGCTCGTCGACGCCGACGCGGAAATGGGCCGTCTCCAGTTGGCCGGCCAGGAGCGAGAGGATCGGCCCGATCCGCTGATACATGCCCAGGCTGAAGACCTCGACCGAGAGCACGTCGGCGAACCGGTCGACGACCAGGCCGCTGAGGCCGTCGCCCTCGGCGTGGACGATGCGGTAGGCATCGGTCTGCTGGTCCAGGCGGAGGACGTCACGGCGCAGGCCCACGGCCTCCGCGATGCGACGGCTCCAGAAGTCCGGCCCGGGTGGTATCTCCTGGCGGGAGAGGAACCTCAGGCTGATCTGCGAGCGGCCGTTCCACAGGGCGAAGCCGAGGTGCCGGCCGTCGCGGTCGAGCACGCGCACCAGGTCGCCGGGATTGGGCGCGGCTGCCCCGACGGGGCCTTCCACCATCTTGCGATAGACGAACGCATGGCTCCCCGAGGCGCGGATGGCCACCGCCGGCAACGGCTCAACGGGTGTCAGACTGCGGTCCGGGACCCGCGGCGGGGGCTCGGCGACCGCCCGGGACGGGTGCATCAGCCGGCGCGGCATGCCGTTTATTCCTCAAAGTCCGGGTCGTCGAAATCCTCGTCCGCCTCGGAGGTCTCCAGGGGGCCGATCCCCTCGTGCCGTTGCAGCCGTCGGAGCCGGACCAGCAGGGCGGTCGCATAGCGCTGGACCGCCAGTTGCTTGGTCATCACGGCGGCGTCGACCGCCTCCAGGGGGATCTCCGCCATCAGCCGGTGGGCGCGGGAGAGGCACGCCCAGCCGGCTGCCAGGACGGCCTGCACAGCCCGGTCCTGCTCCCTCGCCTGCTGGAACAACTGCCGGGCCTTCTTCAGACCGGCCTGGGCCTGCTGGAGCTGTCGCAAGGCCGTACCCGGACTCATCTCTGGCATGGTGTCCCCCCCTCGCATCGGTCCCGGTTCGGTGGAAAACCCCCGGATTCGCTTTGTCAGCCGGAGCGATTGAGTATAAACTAAGAGAGGTTGGGATTCGCATCTTCGACCCGAGGGGGCCTTGCGCAATGGCCGGCGAGCAGCAGGCGACCAGTGCGGTCGTCGAGCCCGAAGTCACGACGGAGCAACAGACGCGCCGCTTGCCGCCGTACAACGTCGTAATCCTCAATGACGAGGAGCACACCTTCCCCTACGTCATCGAGCTGCTCATCAAGCTCTTCCGTCATCCTCTTCCCAAGGCGGAGGAGCTGACCCTCCGCATCCACACGACCGGGCGTGCAATCGTCTACACGACGCACAAGGAGTTGGCCGAGCTGAAGCGCGACCAGGTCATCGCCTATGGGCCGGACCCCCGGCTCAAGACATCCAAGGGCCCACTCCGCTGTTACGTCGAGCCGGCGCCGACCGATTGAGGCACCTGGATCGAACTTACCGCGGGGGAAGACCTGATCCCAGGGCAGCCGGAAGCCCTGTGGTGATATCAGGATAGAGCAGCCGGATTCCCAGCCCGTGTTTCATGCGGCGGTTGTCGACCCGCTTGCTGGTCACGTCGCGGGCGGCCTCCGCGCTGCCGGGCCGAGGGACTACGAACCGAGGTTCGGGCGCGCGGAGGCTCTGGGCCGCCACCAAGTAATACTCGCGACGGGTGACCGGCCGGTCGTCTCCGACCAGGTAGATTCGTTCGGGCTCAACCGCCTGGAGAGCGGCCGCGGCCGCCTGGGCCGCATCGTCGATGTGGATGAGGTTGAGGAATCGATCCGGGTCGCCGGGGATCGGCTCACCCCGCTCCAGCAGCGTCCGGCGCACGATCCGGCCCGGTCCGTAGAGTCCCGCGAACCGCAGGACGATCGCCGAGACGGCGCTGGCCTCGGCCCAGGCTCCGAGACGGCTCTCCGCCTCCAGGCACCAGCGGCCGGACTCGTGCACCGGACAGGCCGGCGACTCCTCATCGATCCATTCCCCACCCATCTGGCCGTAGACGCCCGTCGTGCTGGCATAGACCAAGCGTTGGACCGAAGGCGGCAAGTGGTCGAGCACATTTTGAAATCCATCGACGGAGACAGCTCGCATCGTGACCCCCGCGGAGCGGTCGAACCCCACGCAGTAGAAGACCTGATCGGCATGAGGTAGCCGGCGCAAGGACTCGGGCTGGAGCACGTCGGCGATGACCGGCTCGATTCCTGACCCGGCCAGCTCCTCCGCTCGACTCGGCGAACGGACCGAGCCCCAGACCTGGCCTCCACTCCGGAGGAGCAGGGCGCCGAGACTCTGTCCCAGGTAACCGCAACCGAGGATCAAGGTGCTCACGATTGAGTCTCCCGCGGATCGGCCAGGGGAGTCGCCGGAGCCTCGGTCTCGGGGCAACCGGCGTCGAGATAGCCCTGGAGCAGGATCTGGGCCGCCAGCCGGTCGCGCAGCGCTTTCCGTTTCTGACGCTTCAGACCGGCGTCGATCAAGCGTTGCTCGGCCTCGACCGTCGTATAGCGTTCGTCGAAGTAGACGACGGGCTTCCCCGTGACCGCGGCCAGCCACTCGCCGAACCGACGGGTCAAGGCGGCGAGCTGACCCTCGCGCCCGCTGGTATGCAGGGGCAGGCCGAGGACGATCCGCTCGACCTCGTTCGCCTGGACGACTTCCCGGTAATGCCGGGCATCGGGCTCCGGCCCGCGCAGCTCGTAGACCTCGGCCGGGAAGGCGATCGTCCGGCCCGGATCGCTCAGGGCCGCTCCCACGCGCCGCGTGCCGTAATCGAGGCCGAGGATGCGCGGCATGGCTGAGATTGCTCCCCGGGCACCGCATCGCGGCTTGCCTGGAAACGGTGAGGCAAGAGGATGACACGGAATATCATAGCGGAACCCGGCGGCGACGTGGTGGGCATCAGCCGGCAGTGTCGAGGAAGCTTCGGATCACGATCCCGTGTCGCCCCAGGACGTCGCGCACGAGCTCGGCGTTGGCGACGGCGCGCGGGTCGTCGCCGTGAATGCAGAGCGTGGCCACGCGCCCCTCGGCCACCAGTCGCAGGAGCTGGGCTTCCCTCTCGTCGCGATCATGCAGGATGGCGTTGGGCTCGCTCCGGGGCACGAGCGAGCCGTCCGCGCGGTAGCGGCGGTCGGGGAAGCCTTCGGCGATGTAACCGACCCCTTGCTCGATGGCCAGGCGCTCGAGCAAGGTCCCTGGCTGACCCAGGAGCGGCAGGCGCAGCTCGGCCGCCGCCGCGACGACCCCGCTGGCGATTCCGGGCTGTCGTTGGGCCTGGTTGTACAGCGCGCCATGCGGCTTGAGGAACCGGATCGGTGCACCGAGCTCAGCCGCCAGCGCCTCCAGGACACCCACCTGCTCGATGATCAACCTTCGGCAATCCTCGGCCGAAATGTCTTGCTCGCGGCGTCCGAAGCCCTCCCGGTCGGGGTAACCCGGGTGAGCACCGATCACGACGCCGCGCGCGCAGGCCATGCGGAGGGTCTGACGCATCACCTCGGGGCTGCCCGCATGGGCGCCGCAGCAGACGCTCGTCGAGGTCACCAGGCCCAGCAGCGCCCGGTCGTTGGGACAGCCTTCGCCCAGGTCGGCGTTCAGGTCGACCTGCTGCGAACCCGCGGTTGTCCTGGCCTCAGAGTCGTTCATCGCGACGGGCCTCGAATTCGGCGACCGAGATGGCCACGAACTGGAGCCGGTCGCCGGCGCGGATCGGGAAGTATCCTTCGTCCGGGTCGGCGATGCAAAGCGGCGTCCTGCCGAGTAAGTGCCAGCCGCCGGGCGACTCGCGGGGATAGATCCCCGTCTGTCGGCCGGCGATGCCGACCGAGCCGGCCGGGACCCGGAGCCGAGGCGCCGCGCGCCGCGGCAAGCCGGACAGAGCCGCGGGCAGATATCCCGCATAGGGGAACCCCGGCAGGAAGCCGATCGCGAAGACATCGTACTCGACGCCGCCATGGAGGTCGATGACCTCGGCTCGGCTCAGGTTCCGACGCGCGGCCACCGCGTCCAGGTCGGCCCCATCGTAGAGGACCGGGATCCGGACCCGCTGGCCCCGGCAGTCGGTTCCGGCGACCGGCGCGATCGCGCGGAGGCGCGATTCCAGCTCCAGCAGCTCCACTTGCTCCGGATCCGCGAAGACGGCGACCGCCCGATAAGCCAGCACCACGTCGGTGACCCCCCGCCCACGCCGCTGCCGCACCGCGGCGGCCCAATCGGCGGCATCGCGCTCGGTGGGGAAATGGGCCAGGAAGGCGCGGTCGCCCAGGGGCTGGAGCTCGATCGGGTCCATAGGCTTGCAAGATCCTTGTTTTGATGGAGGTCAGGCTGTCCAGCCTGACAATCATTCATTCATTCCTGTCAGGCTGGACAGCCTGACCTCCATAAGCCTCCGGTCGTTATAATGAAAGGAGACTTGTGCCCAATGCGTGGCTCGCCGCTCCCAATCAGTTTAGCGGACACCCGGGACGAGAGGCATCGCCAATGATCGGACCTGTACTGATCCTGGGGCTCTTCCTGGCCGGTGTGGACGGCCCGCGCGGCGGTGCGGGCGCGACGGCAGCCGAACGAATCACCCTCCGCGATGGCTCGGTCGTCCTGGGCCTGGTGACTGCCACGACGACGGGTCCGCGAGGCTCGGTGGAAGTCCTCGTAAGGCGGGACTGGGCGGAGACGCATCTCGAGGATCACCTGGCCGATTGGGATCGCTCGTCCGCGGCGGGGGCGCGGCGCGCGGTGGAGCAACGTCGGCAACGGCTGGCGGACTGGCGGCGCGAGCGGGCCGCACGCGTCGGCCCGGACGACCGCATCGTGCCCTGGATCGACCGCGAGCTGGCCCGGCTGGCGAATCCCGAGGATGCCGCGCGCTCGCCGCTGGTGCGCGTGCGGCTGCCGCGGAGCGAGGTCCGCGCGCTGGATCGCCGCCCGGCGGCGGTCGAGCGGCTGCTCCGCCTGGCGTGGCTCAGCGGACTGCCCGATCCCGAAACGAGGGCGCTGGACGACCTGAAGGGCGCCCTGGAGGCGCGCGGCTACGCCGTCGACGCCGCCGCACGGGGCCCAGCCCCCTCCCTCGACCGCCTGCTGCCGCCAAGCCCCGAGCCCGAGTTAACCTGGCGGGCGCGCCGCGCCGCCACCGAGATGACCGTGGATTCCGGCCTGCGCTTCCTCCGGTTCCAGAACCTGGTGATCCCCGACGCCCTGCCTGGCCAGCAGCCGTTGAACCACGTGGCGCTGACCACGGTTGCCTCGGAGCTCCAGCGGCTCCTCGACCCCGGCTTGGGTCAAGGCCGGCCGGATCCGATCGCCGAACCGCTCCAGTCCGTCGCCGCCCGGGGCCGGACCGGCGCGATCCTGACCCGGCTGGCGATGGCTCCCGACCTCAGCGGCGTCACGGTCGAATCGACGCTCTGGGTCCGCGATGGGAGCGGGCGCTGGGTTCCGTTCCGATCGCGGAGTGCCACCGTCCGGCCAGACGATCTCAAGCCCGAGGACGGCCAGGGAATCGCTGAGGATCCCCAAGTTCAGGGGGCGTTCCGGATGGTCGAGGGGCTCGGGCTCGGCCCCATTCCACCGGAGCTCAAGCAGCGGAGCCTCCGCATCGGCGCCGCGACCCAGCGGGCGCTGGAGCTGGCCCGAACCGCGTTCAACCAGGACCTCGACGCCCTGGCGCTGCCGGTGCTGGAACCGGCCGGCAACGGCAACCCCGCCGCCCGGGCCGCTCCCGAGGCGGGTCGCAAGGCGGCCAAGCCCGACGCCGCTGCGAACCGCGCGCGACGATCCGTCCTCGGCCCACCAGACCGTTAGGCCCGGGAAGTGCGTCACGCGGCGGAATCGATACGGCCCGATCTCGTCGGGTAGCGGGATGGCCGGGATCCCCTGCCGCGAGCCGACGGCGAGCGCCACCGCGACAGCCTGGAGGCGCTCGAGCCGCTCCGCGGTCGCCTCCTCAAAGGGGATCGCCGCGCAGCCGTCCGGCAGGTAATACCGGGCCGTCTCGACCTCGACGTTCCGCCCGGGGTTGTTCGACGCCACGATCACCAGAACCGAGCCCGCCGGCCGGTCGCCCAGTGCGGCCGAGAAGCCCCGCCAATCCGCCTTGAGATCCGGGGCGTAGACCTTGCTCCCAAACTCCGACGCCGCGAGGATCGTCAGCCCCAGGGCCAGGGCATACCGCAGGGCCCGCGGCGTTCGGCTCGCGCCCAGGGCGACCAGGATCAGGTACGCCGGGGCCACGAAGATCGTGTACCGCGCCGGACCGAAGATCGGTTGCGCCGCCAAGGAATAGAGATACAGCGCCGACGGCGGGACGATCAGCCAGAGCAGCAGGAAGGTCGGTGCCAGGGCCGTTGACGTGGGGTCTGCACATGGGCGCTGGTCTCGGAAAACCCACCGCGCGATCCCCCAAGCGATCAAGGCGGCCAGTCCCAACAAGACTCGAGAATCGCCGCCGAGGAACCCGATCGGTGTGCCCAGGAGAGACCGAAGCGACGGGGGCCCGCTGAGGAACTCGGCAGGGTGGTCCAGATAGTTCTTGATCCAGGGCGCGGTGAGGGCGGCCACGACGAGGTGGACCGCCAACCATCGCTGCCACGAACCAAAGCGGGCCCTCAGACCGATCAGGCCGGCCAGCGCCAGCGTCGCGGTCATCAGCAACCCCAGTGGGTGGGAATACGCCAAGGCGGTCATGCTGAATGCGTAAGCCGCGGCCTTTGCTGCCGAGAATGACCGGCGCGGACCCAGCAGCAGACGCCAGCAGAGGCAGGTGACCAGGACGAGCCAGGCATACATCCGGGCCTCGCGCGCATAGACGATCAAGATCGGGCTGAGCGCCGCCAGCCAGGCGGCCCAGAGACCCACCGCCGCGTCGAAGGCGGCGCGGCCGATTTCGAAGACCAGCACGACGGTGGCGACTCCGCAGACGACGCTCAGGGATCGCGCGGCGGCCTCCGACGAGCCGAAGACGTGCACCCAGGCCTGGAGCAACAGGGGATGCAGCGGCGCCCGGGTCGCGTCGATCTGGAAGAGGCGATCGACCAGCGCGCCGGGGCTCCCCGCCCGCGCCAGGCGCATCGTCACCACCTCATCGTACCAGAAGCTGAGCCGGCCGAGCTGATACCCGCGCAGGCCGGCCGCGACCGCGACAATCACCGCCAGGACCCACCCGGGATACGGCCGCGTCCGACTCGAACCCGCGGCCGCCGGCGCCGCCGCGGAAGCCACCCGTTGGGAGAGCTCGCGGTGGGTCATGGCGAGGAACTCGAGCGCCGCGCCTTCCGCTCGAGGTCTTCCAGGTAGTCGAGCAGGTCGGCTCGGAGGTCGCCGTGCGAGTCGTACCCGACGTGTTGCTGCGCCTGCATCAACCGGTACCAGATGGCTTCGCCGGCTGGTTGGAGCAGCAAGAACGCACCCAGGGCCAGTGTCAGCCAGGGGCGGCCACGCCGTGTCAAGGTCGCGGCGCCTTCGCCGACCAGCAAGTGAATCGAGGGGACCAGGAAGATCAACAGCCGCCCATGGAAGGGATACTGGCGCAGGGCCGAGGCCAGCATCGCCAGGAGCATCGGGGCCACGAGGAGATAAAGACCTCCGGGCCACCTCCTTCCCAGCGCCGCGCACCCGCAGAGGAATAACCCCAGGGCGAGGATCGCCGAGGGGAGCACGCCCAGGGGGGTCCGGACGTCCGCCGGGCTGTCGAAGACGTTGACCACCTGCCAGAAGTCGGTGGTCAATTCGGCGAGCGAGCGGGGCGGCAGCCGCAGGAACGCGAAATCCCACCAATCCCAGATGAAGCGCTCCTTGCTCAAGATGCCGTGCGAGACCACGTAGCAGACCGCGAAGCTCGAGACCCAGACCAGGCCCATCGCCACCAGACCGAGGGCGCGTCTCCACTCGCCGCGGATGGCTGACACCGTCATCAGGTAGGTCCCGATGCCGGCGAGCACCAAGGTCAACGGAAACGAGAACCAGACGCCCACGGCGCCGAAACCGGCCAGAGCCATCAGCCGTCGCGTCGACCACGACGCGGGACCCGGTGTCGCAGCCCGCGCCGGCCCGGCCGCCAGCAGCAGCGCGATCAGGGTCAGCGCCAGGTCGCAGGAATACTGTTTGAGCTCGGTCGAGTAGTAGACCAGCCAATCGGCCAGGGCAAAGAGCCCCACCGCGATCGGGACGGCGCATCGGCTGAGGTAACGGCGAGCCACCCCGGGGACGAGGACCATCGCGGCCATTCCGCAGGCCAGGGGGAACAGCCGGGCGGCCGGCACAATGGGCAACCCCAGCCGGACCATCAGCCGCTCCACCACCAGAAAGCCCGGCGGCGCCAGTTGGTGCTCGGTCAAAGTCGTCCGGAAGTCGAAGACGGGAAGCCGCGCGAGATTCGCCAGCAGCGATCTCTCATCCCTGTAGAGCGGGCGGTTATCGGCGTAGCTGAGCAGCCGCAGAAGAAGACCGGCGGCCACCGCCAGCCACGTCCAGGTCGCGCAGGTCACGCGAAGCTGCCGTGGAGCGGTCAGCCAGGCCCAGAGGCTTTGGCCGCCGGAGACCAACTTGCCTGCTCGAATCATCCAGACACCTCGCCAAGCAAGAGCACGACCACCAAGGACCCAAGATACACAAAAAGTCGCGATCGCGGGGGGCGGCTCCGCCGCGCGGCAGGCGGGTTGACCGCCGCGGGATGGGCGGCTATCGGAAATGCATGACCGTGGGTGCGGCTCGATGGTCCCAGCAGGCTTGCTCGGTTGATCCAGCCGGTTGATAGTATAGAAGGACAGAGACTGGTTGCGGTCGGAACGCGACTCGGTTCCGGTGGGCATCGAGCCCCACCCGGCGCGGCGGAGAGCCCACAGGGAAAACGCCTTCATGAGGATGGGACTGCTGGCTGACATCCACGAGGACGTCGAACGACTCGCGGCGGCCATCGCGCGGTGCCGGCACGAGGGGGCCGATCGGCTGTACACCCTCGGCGATATCTTCGAGACCGGCCGGCGGTTCGCCCGCGCGGTGGACCTGCTCCGGGAGGCTGACGTGACCGGGGTTTGGGGCAACCACGAGTTCGGACTCTTCGCCGGCCGGGGCAGTTCGGTCGAGAACCCGTTCGACTGGACAACCCTCGACTACATGCACCGGCTCCAGCCCCGCATGGAGGTCGACGGCGTGCTCCTGAGCCATGTTCTGCCCTGCCTCGACCCGACCGACGTCGAGCAGCCCTGGTACGTCGAGCGCGCCCCGGAGACCGCCGAGGCCGCCGCGCGCAACTTCGCCGCCTTCCCGCACCGCCGGATGTTCGTGGGCCACTTCCACCGATGGCTGGCCGTCAGCCCTCGGGGTGCGCTCCCCTGGTCGGGCGAGCGGCCGATCCGGTTTCGGGCCGACCGGCGCTACCTCGTGGTGATCGCGGCCGTCTCCGACGGCTGGTGCGCCGTCTACGATACCGTGGCCGACGTGCTCACTCCCTGCGACCTCCGCGGGGGAACTCCCTGTTGAGCCGGCCGGCCCGGCCGGATATCGTACTGTCGCAGTGGCTGGTGGCTGGTGGCGTCGTGAGTGGCTGGCGGCTGGTGGCTCGTGAGGACCTTCGGATTCGAGCCACCAGCCACCAGCCACGAGAAAAAGGGGCCGGCGAATGGGACTCTTCACAGGGAAAAAAGGGCTGATCCTGGGCGTCGCCAATGATTTCAGCATCGCCTGGGCGATCACGAAGAAGCTCCACGAGGAAGGGGCGGAGCTCGGCTTCACGCACCTACCCGGCGACAAGATGGAGCGGCGCGTCCGCAAGCTGGCTGAGCCGATCGGCGCCCGGCTGATCACTCCCTGCGACGTCCAGAGCGACGAGGACGTGGCCCGCGTCTTCGCCGAGGCGCGGCAGACCTACGGTCCGCTCGACTTCGTGCTCCATTCCATCGCATTCGCGCCGGTGGACGACCTGAAGGGCCCGTTCCTCAACGCCAGCCGCGAGGGCTTCAAGACGGCGATGGATATCAGCGTTTTCTCGCTGGCGATGGTGGCGCGTCAGGCCGCCGAGGTGATGCCCCAGGGAGGGGCCATCGTCACCTTGACCTATTTCGGTGGCGAGCGGGTCGTTCCCGGTTACAACCTGATGGGTGTCTGCAAGGCGGCGCTGGACGCCGCCGTCAAGTACCTGGCGTTCGACCTCGGCCCGAGGAAGGTCCGGGTCAACGCCGTCTCGGCCGGGCCCGTCAAGACGCTGGCCGCCTCGGCCGTGGGCGACTTCGATCGGCTCGCGGCGCTCTATGAGATGTCGGCGCCGATGGACCGCAACATCACCCGCGAGGAAGTCGGCGCGGCCGGGATGTTCCTGCTGTCCGAGCTCGCCAGCGGGATCACCGGCGAGGTTCTCCACGTCGACTGCGGCTACAACGTCATGGGCTCGCCCGGCCGCGCGATCGAGAAGGTCAAGGCACTGATCCTGGCGAAGGTCCAGGCCGCGAATCCCGAGCTGGCGGCCGCGTTACAGAATGATGATGAGCTGAAACGCCTATGAACGCCATGATGATGAGCTGAAACGCCTATGAACGCTGCCGGAGGAGGACCGATCCCGGTGGGCATCGGGCTGGTCCGTCGGGGCGACGCATTCCTGGTCCGCCAACGCCCCGAGGGCACCCTCTACGCCGGCTTCTGGGAATTCCCCGGCGGCAAATGCGAGCCCGGCGAGAGCCCCGCCCAGGCCACCGCCCGCGAGTGCTTCGAGGAGATCGGCCTGCGCGTCGTCGTGGGCGCGCTCCGTCGGGTCATCACCCACCACTATCCCCACGGCTTCGTCAAGTTGTTCTTCTACGACTGCGCGACCGAGGATCCGGGCGCCGAGCCCGCCGAGGGCTCGGGCTTCCGATGGGTCCCGGCCGGTCGCCTCGGTTCCCTACGGTTTCCCGAGGCCAATGAAGCCGTGCTCCAAGAACTGGCGGGGCTCCGCAGTGGCTAGTGTCCCGTCCCCCTTCGCTGGACGGGTGGATTGGTGGGACGGCTCTCCCGAGCCGAGCCGTCCCAGCCGACGGCTCGGGAGAGCCGTCCGACCACGAGCCAACCCCACCAAAGCCGTGCGGCACCCGTCCATCGATGGGTGAGGCCCCACGAGTCCCTCGTCACCAGACACCCCGACGAGACCACCCCGGTCAGGGAATCGGATTGGGGT
>JAJPJC010000429.1 GCA_021324445.1 Isosphaeraceae bacterium | reverse complement strand
TACTATCGCCTGCTTGCCCTGAATCGGCTGACCCCGACCGCACGGGCGATCGGGCGGCACCTGACCGAGAACCAGCTCCGCCCGATCGTGGCGCTGCCGGCCGAGGAGCAGGCGGAGATCGTTGCTTTTGCCGTGAAGCGCGGACTGAGTTCGAAGGAGATCGCCACCCTGGCGCGAGTGGTGCGGAGCGGGGACCGGGATGCGGTGGCCCGGGTGATGGCCCGGCTGGCGCGCGAGGAGGCCGGTCGCCGCCGCACCGCGGTCTCCTGGGAGCCGCTCCTGCACGCTGTCCCGCGCGATCTCTGGCGGCGCTGCCAGGCCCTGCGCGCGGAGCTCGAGGCACTGCCCGGGCCGCAGCGGGAGGCCCGCCTCGCCGCGATGTGGGAGCAGGCCCGCCTACTCCGGGCGCTCGCGGCGGAGTTCGAGGAGATCTTCACGGCGCACGGCTACACCGGCCCGGCTGATCCGTCGGAGGTGGTCGGTCAGTGACCGCGCGGTCACTGAACCTGGGCGTTTACTCCCCCTGGTGACGCGCGGCGCGAGGACAGCGCCATCCGATCGGATCGAGGGCCGTGCTTCCGGCGTGGTTGGCATTCAGGATTTATTCAGCCAGCACGGCAGGCTTTTCAGTGGGGCGTCAGCGAGTCCTCGGTACCATGGCGGCGGTCCGCCGGGAGAGGCCGGGCGGGCGCGGGCTTCCCGATCCCGGGGCGGCGTACGGAGGGCGAGATGACGAGGCGTCCACGCGTTACGATTGATGGAAACGAAGCCGTTGCCTCGGTGGCCTACCGTCTGAGCGAGGTCATCGCCATCTATCCGATCACGCCGGCGACGCCGATGGGCGAGCTCGCCGATGCCTG
Organism: Isosphaeraceae bacterium; assembly: GCA_021324445.1. Lineage (GTDB taxonomy): Bacteria > Planctomycetota > Planctomycetia > Isosphaerales > Isosphaeraceae > JAJPJC01. The sequence goes on along the minus strand of JAJPJC010000429.1, from coordinate 12,869 downwards.
GGCAGCGGCCGGGCGGCGGAATCTCTGGGGCGCGACGCCGTCCGTGGTGGAGCTGCAGTCGGAAGGCGGGGCCGCCGGGGCGATCCACGGGGCCCTCCAGGCCGGTGCCCTGGCGACGACCTTCACCGCCTCGCAGGGCCTTCTCCTGATGATCCCCAACATGTACAAGATCGCCGGTGAGCTCACCCCGGTCGTCTTCCACGTAGCGGCGCGGGCGCTGGCGACCCAGGCGCTCTCGATCTTCGGCGACCACTCCGATGTCATGGCCGCCCGGGCGACCGGCTTCGCCATGCTCGCCTCGAGCTCGGTGCAGGAGGCCCAGGACCTTGCCCTGGTCGCCCACGCGGCCACCCTCGCGGCGCGGGTCCCCTTTCTCCACTTCTTCGACGGCTTCCGAACCTCGCACGAGATCAACAAGATCGAGCAGCTGATTGACGACGACCTGCGCGCGCTCGTGGACGAGTCGCTCGTCGCGGCCCACCGGGCGCGCGCCCTCTCGCCGGAGCATCCGGTGATTCGGGGGACTGCCCAGAACCCAGACGTGTACTTCCAGGCCCGCGAGGCGGCCAACCCTTATTATCAGGCCTGTCCATCGATCGTCCAGATGACGATGGATCGCCTGGCGGAGCTGGTTGGCCGCCAGTACCACCTCTTCGAGTATACTGGCGCGCCGGACGCCGAGCGGGTGATCGTGGCTATGGGATCGGGCGCCGAGACGGCGGCGGAGACGGCCCGCTTCCTGGCCGACCGCGGGGAGAAGGTCGGGGTGGTCGCGGTCCATCTGTTCCGTCCCTTCGCGGCCGAGGCCTTCGTGGCGAGCCTGCCGCCGACGGTCCGGCGGATCGCCGTCCTCGATCGGACGAAGGAGCCCGGCAGCGCCGGCGAGCCGCTCTATCTGGACGTCGTCACGGCGCTCGCCGAGGCCGTTGGGCGCGGTGTGGGCGGTCCGACCGCGATGCCGCGGGTCATCGGCGGTCGGTACGGCCTGGCGTCGAAGGAGTTCACGCCGGCGATGGCGCGGGCCGTCTTCACCGAGCTCGCCCGGGAGGAACCGCGCAGTCACTTCACCATCGGCATCACCGACGATGTCACCCACACCAGTCTGCCCTATGACCCGTCGTTCTCCATCGAGAGCGATGACACCGTCCGCTGCATCTTCTGGGGGCTCGGGAGCGACGGCACAGTGGGGGCGAATAAGAACTCGATCAAGATCGTCGGGGAGGATACTGACAACTACGCGCAGGGGTATTTCGTCTACGATTCGAAGAAATCGGGCTCGGTCACGACCTCCCACCTCCGCTTCGGGCCGCGGCCGATTCGCGCGCCGTACTTGATCGACCGGGCCGACTTCGTCGCCTGCCACCAGTTCAGCCTGCTGGAGCGGCTGGATGTCCTGGCATCGGCCGCGCCCGGAGCGGTCTTCCTGCTCAACAGCCCGTACGGCCCCGAGGAGGTCTGGGCGCACCTGCCGCGCGAGGTTCAGGAGGTCATCCGCGCGCGTCGTCTGCGCTTCTACGTCATCAACGCGACCGAGGTGGCCCGGCGCGCCGGGCTGGGAACGCGCATCAACACGATCATGCAGACCTGCTTCTTCGCCATTAGTGGGGTCCTCCCACGCGACCAGGCGATCGCGCGGATCAAGCAGAGCATCGCGCGGACGTATGGGCGGCGCGGTCCGGCGGTTGTCGAACAGAACTTCCGGGCAGTGGACGAGGCGCTGGCGCACCTGTATCCGGTGACGGTCCCGGCGGCGGAGGCAGCGGGCATCCCGCGGCGTCCACCGGTGCCGGAGGCGGCGCCGCCGTTTGTCCGGGAGGTGCTGGGGCCGATGATCGCCGGTCGGGGGGATGCCCTGCCGGTGAGCGCACTCCCGGCCGACGGGACCTATCCTCCCGGCACCGCCCGCTGGGAGAAGCGCAATCTTGCTCTGGAGATCCCCGTCTGGGATCCTTCGCTGTGCATCCAGTGCGGCAAGTGCGTGATGGTCTGTCCGCACGCGGTGATCCGCCAGAAGGTGGTCGAACCCTCCGCTTTGGTCAATGCCCCGGCGGGCTTTCTCCACGCTGACGCGCGCTTCCGGGAGTTTCCGGGCTGGCGGTACACCCTCCAGGTGTCGGTAGAGGACTGCACCGGTTGCGGCCTGTGCGTCGAGGCCTGCCCGGCCCGGGACCGCCGTCAGCCGGAGCGCAAGGCGCTGGTCATGGTACCGCGGGCACCGCTCCGCGATGGAGGAACGGAGCGCTGGGAGTTCTTCCTCTCTCTCCCCGAGGTGAATCGGACAGCGGTGAACCCCGGTACGATCAAGAACTCCCAGCTGTTCGAGCCGCTCTTCGAGTTCTCCGGGGCGTGCGCGGGGTGCGGGGAGACGCCGTACCTGAAGCTGATCACCCAGCTCTTCGGGGATCGGGCGATCGTTGCGAACGCGACTGGCTGTTCGTCGATCTACGGCGGGAACCTGCCGACGACCCCCTGGTCGGTCAACCGGGAGGGGCGCGGCCCGGCCTGGGCGAACTCGCTCTTCGAGGACAACGCCGAGTTCGGTCTGGGCATCCGCCTGGCGATCGATCAGCAGACCGTGCGCGCGCAGGAGCTGCTCCGGGCGCTGGAGCCGGCGATCGGGCGGGAGCTCGTCGCAGAGCTTCTGACTGCCGACCAGGGCAGCGAGGCCGGCATCGCCGCCCAGCGCCAGCGGGTGGCCCGTCTTAAGGAAGTGCTCCGCGGACTCGCAGACGAGCGGGCGCGCACGCTCCTGGAGCTGGCCGATGCGCTGGTTCGCCGGAGTGTCTGGATCGTGGGGGGCGACGGCTGGGCCTATGATATCGGCTACGGCGGCCTGGACCACGTCCTGGCCAGCGGGCGCGATGTCAACATCCTCGTGCTCGATACGGAGGTCTATTCGAACACCGGCGGGCAGGCGTCGAAGGCGACGCCGCGGGGAGCCGTCGCTCGCTTCGCGGCGCGCGGCCGGGACGCGCCGAAGAAAGACCTCGGGCTGATGGCGATGGCCTATCGCACCGTCTACGTCGCGCGCGTGGCGATGGGAGCGGACGACCAGCAAACGCTCCGGGCGTTCCTGGAGGCCGAGTCGTACCCGGGGCCGTCGCTGATCATCGCCTACAGCCACTGCATCGCCCACGGGTACGACCTCCGGAACGGCCTTGTCCAGCAAAGGCTTGCTGTCCAGTCTGGCATCTGGCCTCTCTTCCGCTACGATCCGCGGCGCGCGGCCGCCGGCCGGAGTCCCCTGATCCTCGACTCACGGGAACCCTCAGTGCCGCTGGAGCAGTACCTCCAGGGCGAGGGGCGCTTCCAGGCGCTCTTCCATGCCGACGAGCCGCGGGCCCGGGAGCTGATCGAGCGGGCTCGTCAGGACCTGCGCGAGCGGTGGATGCTCTACCGCCAGCTGGCGGCCCTCTTCGAACCGGGCGGGGCACGGTCGGATGCGGAGCCAGTGGGCTCGCGGCCAATGCCGATGCCCGCGCCGCAGGGAGTAGGTGCGTCGCGCGCGGCCTCGCCGGCGGGAGCCGGGCGCACGGGAGGGGAACGTGGGGAGTGACGATCTCAGCCGACTGAGCGGGCTTATCTGCCCAAACTGCGAAGGCACGCGGGTGGTCACCGAACCGGAGCTCGACCTGGACGGCATCCCGACTGGCGGGCTGGTGGTGTGCTGTGCGGCCTGCGGCTATGTCTTTGGGGACCTCCGTCCCCTCTCGCCCGGTCTCGAGGCCGAGCCGTCCGATTTGTTCCTACCGGAATCTCAGCCCTCAATTGAGGATTGAGCTGCCACGTGCGCGGCCGGCCGGCACCGCCGGCGTGCGGAGGGACAGGACTGACCCGTCCGACTGCGGCGGTCGGCTACCGCCTCCAGGCGCCGAGGCCGCCGTGGAGGAGGAGAAGCCTCTCGGCCTCGCCAGAGACAACCTCGACCGTCGCCCCGCGCCGGACCGCCTGCCGAATCAGGGGATCGATGAGGTCAGCGCGCGGCACCATGGCGGTCCCACAGTCGGGGCAGGTCGCGGCGGCGGCCGCGAGGCGTCCGCAGGAGGGGCACTCCATCCCTGACCGCTGGAGGGAGGCGGCCACGTAGAGCTGGCTGATCGGTCTTTGGGCGAGCGTCTCGAGCACGGCGTCCGCACCGAGAACTGCATCAGCTTCGGGCCCGCCGCTCGCCTCCTCGATCAGCTCATTGACCATCTCCAGTTCGTGCTTGCGCTCGCTCACCTGTGCTGCCTCGTGCACTGCCGCCAGAATCGCCGCGTCTCCGGCGGTGAGCGGGAGCCGGAGCGTACCAGCGAGACGGGCTCGGAGCGGCCGGGTGAGCGAGCGTCGCAGCAGCGCGACAGCCTCGTCCGGACCAGCCAGGAACAGCCGATCGAAGGGCTGCTCGCGAAGCATGGTGGTCAGGGCGGCAACAGCGCGGTGGGCGTGCTGGCGAATGCGCTCCTCTCGATGGCGGGCGAAGCGGGACTGGGAGAGGGCCGCCCAGCCGCCGGTTTTCTGGCGAGGGGGCACCCTATCGGTGATCTCGGTACGTCTCTCGATCTCACCGAGGAAGACCGTAAAGAGGCGTGCGTGCTCGCTGTCAAAGAGCACCAGGGCGACGCGCTCCTCGTCGTCGAGGATGGCCAGGAGCGGGGCGGTGTGCGGCTCGGTGTCCCAGACGGCGAGGTCGCCCGCGCGCCGGGGAAGCTGGCCCACGTACAGGGCGTCGGACTGGGCGGGTGCGAAGGCGGCCAGGGACTGGCCGCGCCATTCAGATCGATTGGTCAGGTAGGCCTCGATTCGGGCGGCGGCACCGTCAAAGGCCAGGGCATCGCCCGCGGGCAGACTGTCCCGCATCTCTCGGACCAGATCACGGTAGGCGAGGAGGAGCGCCTCACGGTCCAGCCGCCGGGGCGAGATATCGAGATAGACTGAAAGCACGCTCTGTTCGCGCGGCAGCTGCTGGAGCCGCTCCAGGAGCTCCGGCAGGCGCAGCTCGACCGTGGTCGCGGCGTTCTGGTTGGTCATCTCTCTCCTCCCACGAACAGACGCCGCGGCTCTCCTCGCCGGGCGGACGCGACACGCCCGGCTGGGAGAGGAGCGGGTAGTTCGAGCGTACCGCTTTGGGGTAACGGCGGCCGTTGACGACAGTGAACCGCGTGTAAAAAGAAGATGCAGCCGAAGAGGGATTACACTGCGGTGGGATGGGCCGGGCGCGAGAGTTCCGCCGGACCGGTCGGGTGCTCGGCGGGCGTCTCGAGGGCCGGAAGGATGATGCGGAACACGCTGCCGCGGCCGATGGTGCTCTCCACCTCTGCCCGTCCACCGTGGAGCTCGGCCAGGGTCTTGACGATCGACAGCCCGACGCCGGCGCCCCGACGCGACCGGCCCTCGCCGGACTTCGCCCGGTAGAAGCGGTTCCAAATCTTTTCCTGTTCCGCGGGGGGGATGCCCCCTCCGTAATCCTGGACCTCGATGCAGGCCTCTCGATCCGAGAGGCGGCGAGCGCGCAGGATGACCGGCCCGGTCGGAGCGTACCGGAGCGCGTTCGTGACCAGGTTGCCGATCATTTGCTCCAGACGGGCGGTGTCGGCGTACACCATCACCGTCTCGGCCGCATCGGCGTGCACGCGGTTCCCCTCGGGGAGCACGCGGTAGCCCTCGACGAGGCGCCGGAGAAGAGCAGCGAGGTCGACCGGCTCGCGATGGAGGGATAGGTGGCCCTGCTCGAGGCGAGCGCTCGTCAGGAGATCATCGATGAGGCGCTGGCAGCTTGCAACGGCCTGGAAGATCGATGCGATCGCGCTCGTCACGAAGCGATCGCCCGTGCTGCCAAGATGCATCTCCAGGAGTTCGGCGAACCCCCGGATGACCGTCAGGGGATTCTGGAGGTCGTGGGAGACGATCGCCAGGAACTCCTCGCGCATCTCGTTGATCTGCCGCAGCGTCTCCGCCTCCGCCGCCTGGGCGAAGGCGTGGGCGCGCTCGAAGGCGCCGCCCGCGTGCTCGATGATCTCGCCCGCGCGCCGCTCGTCCTCGGCGCCAAATGGCCGATCGGCCCCGAATCGCACGACTGTGATCACTGCCAGCGCCGAGGTGATATCGCCCAGCCGGAACGTCATCCGCGAGAGGGGACCGAGCGTCTCGTCCGCAACCAATCGCTCGCGGGAGATGAGGAGGCGACTTGCGAGGATGCCTGCATCCTCACGGTCCAGCCACGCGGGTCGGCATCGCGCCCGGGCCTCGTCCGTGAGGAGCGCGGGTGCGCCCCGCTCTGCGGCGAGTTTCCACGGACCGCCGGCCGGGCGCGTCCAGACGAAGGTGATGTCGGCGCCGAGAAGATTGTGCGCCGCCGAGGCAGCGACCTGGAGCACCTGGTCGACCGAGCCGGCTGCCGCGAGCTCGCGTGCGACGGCGGAAAGCCGCTCGCGGAACTGCTGTTCTTCTTCGGCCTGCTCGCGCAGGAGGGCGGCCTCCAGCGACGCAGCGGCCCGGGCAGCCAGGATCGTGATCGGCTCGAGGTCGAGACTGCTGAGCGGTGCGTCGTTCAGGCGCGGCCCGACCAGGAGAATGCCCACTGTTCCCTGACCGCCGGTGATCGGAACGCCGAGCGGCGGCTCCGGCCAGCCGGTGAGGGAGAAGCGGTCGGCGACCCACTCGCCGCGAAGCCGCTCGACCGGTCCGTCACCGTCGAGCGCCAGAAGGCGCCCGGGCACCGGCTCACCGGCGGCGATATCGCGTGGGGTTGCGGAACGGGCCACGAGAGCGATCCAGCGGATCGGGACGATCTCCCGGATCCGGCGGGTCAGGCTCGCCGCGATCGTGCGCGCATCGGCCCCGGCCGCCGCGGCCGGGGCCCGGGTCCGCGCCTCGAAGAGCGGTGGGTAGAGCCAGCGGTCGATGCGGTCGCGCAGGACCTCGCTGACCCGGGGCCCTGCCAGCGCGCTGGCGACGATCGCGGCGATGCCGCTGAGGTTATCAGCGACGTTCAGGAGGCCAAGGCCGAGCCAGACGATCTCGAAGATCGCCCCGAAGGTGACGACGTCGAGCAGGCGCAGCAGGACGCGCCGCACCAGCGCATCAAGCCCAAAGAGGCGGTGGCGCAGGATGGCATAGGTGAAGCCGAGAGGGATCCCAACCAGGCTAATCGCCGAGAAGCCGGCTGGCACGATCATCTGACCGGTAAGAAGAAAGGGGAGGGCGTTGAGGAGAAGTAGGGGGGCAATCCCGATTGCTGCTCCGATGGCGATCGGCTGCACTGCTCTCCGCGTCTCCGGACTGCGTGTGCGCAGTGTGAGAAGTAGTAATCCCCCCAGCAAGTTGATCCCGAGCCAGGTCCATTGGGATGTATCGAGCAATGAGGGGAATGGAGTGTTGGTGACCACGACAATCGCCGTGGCTGCAACCAACGCCACCGTAATCACTGCTAGTACGATGAGAAAGTAATTCGCTCTACCCGCTCTCCTGGGGAAGAGCAGAAACATCGCGGAGAACGAGGATGAGGCGAGAGTAGCCGACGATGATGCGAGGAAGAATGCCCAGGGGTGGCCAAGTGTGGCTGGTTGTACGTTTATTAAAGCCGTGGCAACAGAACAACTGAAAGTAAGAAAAGTCCAGGCGAGCAGAACATCCGTTGCCCAGCGATAGACGATCACCCCCAGCGCGGTAAAGAGGAGAGCCCCACCGATTAGTGCAGCCAATATCTCCGGAGTAAACCATGGGGTATGAATGGTTATAAGACGACCGGTAGGTTTTCTGATGAGGAGAGTGGACGACTGTGGAAGGGCATGTTCAAGGAACCGCTCTTGGGGAGAGAGACCATCGATCTGAACGATATCGTCTCCGACTCGAATTCCCTCGTTCCACCCGAGGCCGGTGGGGCGGACTGATACTACAGTGGCAGAGTTTCCCTTAGCATTGATTACTACTCCCCACGAAGCCCGGCCAGCGGCATAAGCTGATACTAGACCTATACAAATGACCCAAAGCACCGTGCCGGCAACGCCTATCAGTCGGTCACCGGCACGGTCCTTCATCCATCTCTGGATGAGCAATGCAACAGTCCTGGAAAAGCAGACTTGTGCTACTGTTCCCTTACATCAGCCGTGGCCTCACCAGTCTCTGAGAGACGTGATGGTGAAAGAGTCCTGAAGTGACACTGCCTTGCTGACTGATCGGATCCAAGATGGAGGTGGGTTGATGCACGGTCGAAGCTAAGGAACATCACCATACTCAGTTCAACCAGAAGTTTGTTGGCACGGATACCGAAGCGTTCAGGCCGTGCGAGGTCGCGGCCGCGAGCAAGGGGGTTACCGCCTGGCGTGCCGTCCCCTCAAGCCCGAGGAGGTCCAGCGCCCGACTCAGGCTCCGGCGTGCCTCCTCGAGGATCCGCGCATCGTCGCGAATCCTACGAACTGCCTCGATGATCGCCGTGGCCTCACTCCGGTGCTCAATGCGAAAGGTCCCCACGATTTCCCTCCTTCACGGGAGAATATTCTTGCCAGGGGCGGCCGTCTCGGCGATGGACCGGCAGGCACCTCTTCCATCGCCCCGGCGCCACTGTGCACGTGATGTAGTGAGTAAGCCGATCCGACCGAATCGCCCGCTTGGTGAGATATCCAACCACGCTTTTCTTCATCGGCTCACCGTTCGTCCGGACCGGTCTCCCTCGCATCCACCGGGCGGGCAATCGCCAAAAGCTCGCGCAGTCCGGCGGTATCGCGGCCGGCCGCCTCCAGCGCTGCCAGCGCCTCTTCGGCCCGCAGCCGTTCGGCAATCGCGAGGGTTTCTGCGGCAAGGACACCCCCCAGAGCGACGATCCGCTGTCGCTCAGCCTCCTCCCAGGCGGTGAGGGACCGATCATCTAATCCAGGCGGTGCGCCAGTTGAGCGCGCATAGACCAGGGGAACCGTCGGACAGCCGTCCCGAACGTCGCGCTTCCCGGTTCGGGGGCCCGGTAGGACATCGGCCGCATCGTTGGCAAGCTGCCCGGCAACCGCGAGATGCCAGCCGAAGCGGCCGTAGAGGTCGAGGAGGGATGGATCAGTCGTGCCGATCATCGCCCCAATCCGACAGGCCAGCTCGCCGAGCGGTCCGCTCTTGCGGGCCGCGATCTCGTATGCTTCGGTCGCGTCGGTCACCTGCCCGCGTCCCCGCAGGCTCCGGATCTGGCCGTCCACGGCCAGGGCAATGCCGTCGCCGAGGAGACGCCCCAGCCGCGAGCAGAGCGCAGACGAACAACCCTCTTCCTCCCCGCAGAGCACTGCCGAGAAGCCCACGGCCAGAAGCCCCACCGCAGCGGTCAGCAGCGTCCCCGGACCGAAGCGGTCGAGTAGGTCGATCGCTTCGCCGTCGGCGAGATCATCGAAGAGGTCGGCCGCCGCCATGGCGACTTCGACACCGACTGCAGGCCAGAGGGCGTGCCGCCAATCGCCGCCCGCCGACGCGCACGCACGGGTAACAACAATCGGCCACAGCGTAGCCGGCTTCGGGCTCAAGAGCCGCCGCTCGCGACCGAGGACGGCCCGGGCGATCTCTGCCAGAACGGGCCCCTGTTCGCCGATCAGTCGCTCGACACGCACGCGCGCCGCGCTGTACACGTCGTCTGAGGCCGGACATACCGACATCGCGCAAGCTTCCTCACGCGGCGGCCGCTCGATCACGCCAGCCTCCCTGAACGTCCGCCCGGGGGGTCAGAGCCCCACCGCCTCCGACGCCATCAGAAGCCGAGTCTACCAGACCGCGGTGCGCACAGACCCACCCGTTCATCCCAGGCCTACGGGGTACAAAAGTCCCACTGCCGTCCGGGCGCTTCCTCTCGCCGTCGTGGACACCAGACTCCGTATCCCGCCGATCGTATGACTCGATGCGAGACAGCCAGCACCACCCTGCTTGCCCCTATTGTAATCAATCGCCCGCCCGTCTGGCAAGACTATGCCCGCAGGACACCGCCCGATAGGACCATATCCCATCACGTCGCGGTCCCGACCGTCTCCGCGCTCCATCCCGCGTGCTGGCGGTGGATCGACCCTGTCCGCACGGCGGCGCGAAGCCCGCGCGCCGCGGCAAGTCGCGCGCAATCCAGGAATCCAGACTGTGACCTTTCGCCCATGCCGGGCGTCTTGCTCTTGGACCCCCTTGGCCAGCTGGGCGTCCCGACCGGTTGGCCCGGTTGTGATGGAGAGATACCGGGCCGGGGCATCCAGCAGGGGGCGATCACATCGTGAGGGTCACCATAATGCCATTGCTACATCAGTGGTTCCGTGCTCCTTTCCTCGCCGCCGTGCTGCTCGCGCTTGTCGTGCAGGGGGTAGCTCGGGCATCTGCCGCGGAGGCTCCGGGTCTCGGTAGTATCGCCTACATCCAGAACGGCGACCTCTGGGTCAAGGACCTCCCCGATGGTCCCGCCCATCAGCTGACCCGTGGCGGCGGCGTCGATACTCCACGCTGGTCGCCCTCCGGCGAATGGATCGCCTTCCGTGCTGGCGGTCAGCTCCGGGTCGTGCGTCGGACCGGAACCGACCTGCGTGTTGTGGCGGGGGATCTCGCCGGGGCATTTGCCTGGTCGCCGGTTGCTGACCTGCTCGCGTACATCACCCGGGGCGGTCTGGTGGTCTCCACAGCCGATGGGGCACGGCGTCAGGAGATCACCCCACCGTCGAACGCGGCGGGGGCCGGGGTCCAGAGCTTCGCCTGGAGCCCTGATGGGAGCATGCTCGCCTTCTCGGACGTCACTATCCTCCAGCCGGCCCAGAACGGCCAGCCGCCTGTCCGTGCCGCGCGGATCGTTCGGGTCCGGGCTGACGGGAGCGGCACTCAAGAGGTCTACCGCGCCGGTCGGCCCGCAAGCTCCGGGCTCCTTGTCGCTGGCTGGGCGCCCGATGGGGCCTTCATCCTGTTCTGGACAGTCCCCGGATTCTCGGCCTCGCTGCTTGCCGATGGTGTCCCTCTCCTGATGGTGCCGGCGACGGGCGGAACGCCGGTCCAGCTGGCAGGCGCCATGCTCGCCCACCCGGACCTGCTGGACTGGTCGCCGGCCAGTCGGCAGCTCGCGATCGTCGAGGGAGGCGGCCGGGAGACCTGGAGCAGTAAGTTCATGGCGGTGGGTCGTCCCCCGGCTCCACTGCGGCGGGTGACCGGACCGGGGCAGGCCGTGCTGTTCCCCTCCTGGTCGCCCGACGGCCGTCAGATCGCCTTTACCGGCGGTCCGGCCGCGCCGGGCCTCCCCAGCGGCGATCCCGCTCTCCAGGCGATGGCCGGGCGGCGGATCTGGGTCATGGCGGCGGACGGTTCCGGTCAGCATCCCCTGACGACCGATCCGTGCTGCCGTGATGAGCATCCGGAATGGTCCGCCGACGGCCGGGCCATCCTGTTCGCGCGCCTCGAGGGCGATCGAGCTTCGGTATGGCTGATGGACGCGGACGGAGCGCACCCGCGCCGGGTCGTCGACGGGCTGGGCCCGGGGCCCGGTGGGTTTGGGACGTACGGTCTGCTGGAATGGGGGCGATTCTACGACTGGACCGGTCGAAGCGGACTGCGGCTGGCCGCCCCGCGACTTCCGACCACGGGCGGCGCTCCGCAGGCGCTTCTGCTGCTCGCGGCGACCATCAGTCTGACGGCACTTGCGGTTGGCTGGCACATCCGTCGCCGCCTCGCACCCCCTTGATCCGAGCGGCCCCTCGGCGTAGCCGCGCCGTACTGGCGGCGTGTATAATTCGGACCGGTCCGAGGCCAGCGGTTCCTGGACGGCCGCCTTCTTGGCAGATGCTTGGCGGTACCCAGGGCCTTCTCGAGCCGCCGCACTCGAAGCGGTGTCGGAGCTGTCCCGGTTTGTCCATTCGATCTATTCGCGCTCGGACCGGCCGAGTGAGGGGGGCGACAGGGAGGTGAGGAGCGCTGGAGGTCACCGAGTTCCTGGTCGAGCCGGTCCCGCCCTTCCGCCTGGATGCGACGGTCTGGGCGCTCCGACGGCGTCCGGACAACCGCATTGACACGTGGGACGGCGAGACCTATCGCCGGGTGCTCCTGCTCCGGGGCACCGCCGTCGGTCTGGCGGTGACGCAGATCGGTCCGCCCGATCGTCCCCGTCTCCGGGTGAAGCTTTTCCAGCCGGTCTCGCTGTCCGGGGCGGAGCCCCTGGCCGTGGCAGCCCTGGATCGTCTCCTGGGCCTGCGGGTGGACCTGAGCGCCTTTTATGCGCTCGCCGCGCGCGATCCGGCCCTGGCATCGCTGGCGCGGCGGTTCCGTGGGCTCAAGCCGCCGCGCTTCCCTACCATCTTCGAGGCGCTGGTCAATGCCATCGCCTGCCAGCAGATCACCCTGACCATGGGGATCCGCCTGCTGAATCGTCTGGCCGAGAGGTACGGCTACACCGCTCCGGACGGCGAGGCGGTAGGGCTGCCCGAACCGGCCCGGCTCGCCCGGGTCGAGCCAGAGGCGCTCCGCGACCTGGGATTCAGCCGTCAGAAGGCGCTGGCCCTGGTCGGCCTGGCGCGCACCGCGGCGGACGGACAGGTGGATCTGGAAGCGCTGGATGGACTCGACGATGCCGCGGCGGTGGCGCGCCTGCGGGAGCTCCGGGGGATCGGGCGCTGGACGGCCGAGTACGTGCTCTTACGAGGCCTGGGACGACTGCACGTCTTCCCGGGCGACGACGTGGGAGCCCGCCGCAACCTCCGTCGCTGGCTCGCCCTGACGGGCGACCTGGATTATGCCGGGGTCCAGCAGGTGCTCGCGGCCTGGCAGCCCTACGCCGGTCTGATCTACTTCCACCTGTTGCTGGACCGCCTCGCGGCGTCTGCCTCGGCTGATCTGTGCTCCGAACCAGCCGCCGAATCCGGCTGATCCTCGGCTCTTCAACCGGTGCGCGCGTCTTGCTCCGGTCCCGT
>JAJPJC010000190.1 GCA_021324445.1 Isosphaeraceae bacterium | reverse complement strand
GCCTCGACCCCGACCGGCTGCCGCGGTTCGACAAGGGGTGGCAGTCAGTGGTCGATGGCCTCCGCGCGGGGCGATTCTTCGTGACCACCGGCGAGGTGCTGATCCCCGAATTCACGGTCAACGGGCAATCGAGCGGGTCCACAATTGCGATGAAGCCCGGCGATCGGCCCGAAATTCGGGTCGACCTGCGCTGGACGTTCCCGCTTCAGTTCGTCGAAGTGATCTCCGGCGACGGCACGCAGGTCTTCCGCGAACGGATCGACTGCTCCGACACCGGCCCGTTCGAGCGGCGCACGTTCCGGCTCACGCCGAAGCTGACGGGCCGGACCTGGGTTCGCGTCGAGGCCTGGGACGTCGCGGTCAACGGGGCCTTCACCCAGCCGGTCTGGCTGACGCCCCGATCGTAATAAGAGTCTGCTGGATTAGGATATGGTTCGTGTGTGCACGAGCCAAATCCCAATTCGGCGGCAACACCGGTAACGGTAGCGACTGTTCCCGAAGGCGGGCCTGACGGTTGGAGGGTGAGTGCAACCCACCAACGCAACGTCATGGAAGTCATGGTGATCGGTGTCACCCACCCTACGAAATTCACCTCCGACCCTTCCGGAACCGACTCTAACACGGTGCCTGGCCTTGCATGATCGACCGGAGCGCCTGGTTGACGGACTCGTCCGTCGGGAACGCCGCTCGGACGTCGGGAGCCAGCAGCGCCAGATTTGTCCCGGCGCGGTAACGCTCCAGATACTTGCCTCGGACGCCCCCCTTGAGCACCGAGTCGTCGTACTCGGGGCGGAGGTCGTCCTCCTCGGGCCTGTCGTCCTCCTCGGGCCTGGTGTCATCCGTCCTCATAGAGTTTCCTCTCCTTGCGGGTCGCCCGGCGGGCGCTGATGATGCGGGTCAGGTGGCCTCGGTCGGTCTGCGAGACGATAAGCAGATGACCCTCACTCGAATGACCGAACGTGAGGAAGCGATCCTCGTCCCCAGAGTGATCCGGGTCGGAGTACGTAATGGCCAGCGGATCGCCGAAGATGGTCGCCGCCTCTGGAAGCTGACGCCGTGCTTGGCGATGTTCCGCGCGGCTTTCACGGGGTCCCACTCGAATTCCATAGGATCACCGTAACCCACGCCGCCCTGGGCCGTCAACGAAATCAAGAAGCCCGGAAACCGGGCTGCGGCTTGTCCACGCCGGGGATTCCCGAGTTGGTCTCTGATCCCCTCGAGCCACGAGCAGCCCTTGCTCGAACGAGCTCAGCGGTCAGGATCTGTGCGGATCTTGGTTGCCGGGGACACCTGGTCGAGCCACCGAGGCTGCGGGAACCGAGCGATCGGGTGCCCCTGCGTCTCGCTGCGGCGGCGCCAGGAGATCATGGAGCCGCCGCTCGAGCTCGGTCAGTTCGTGGCGGGCCAGGTCGTTCTGAGGATCGAGGATCAAGGCTTGGCGGGCCTCGCTGAGGGCCAGCCTCCAGTTGCGCTCGATGGCCGTCCGATCATTGGTCCGCCAGGCGTTCTTGGTGCGCTGCTGGAAGGCGATGCACAGGGCCAGGTGTGCGGCGGGTTGATCGGGGTATCGACCGGCCAGCAGGCGGGCGAACGCGTGGATCCGGTCGGCGATCCGCCGGGCCTCGTCGCGATGGCCGGTGCGGCGCCGTTCCGCGGCTCGGTCGGCCAGAAGATGGGTGAACGAGGAGCCCGACTCGGATTCCCGCGCGGGCGAGGTCCCCGGGTCGGCCGTCGTCGAGCGAAGCACCTGCGCGACCAGTTCCGCCCGGGCTTCGTCGGACAGGTGATCGGTTTCCGAGGAGAGGAGCCTGGAAAAGGTATCGACCCCGTGAGCCCCGGCCGGCTCAGGACAAAGCTGATGGAAACGATTGTTAACACCGAGGCGACCGACCATGACCGGCGACAACTCCATTCTCGCGTCCTCCCGGATCGCGTTCCTCAAGACTCCCTGGCGGATGACCTACACTGCAAATAGCAGGCGTTGGGCCATCGGGGATCGCAGGGCATGGTTGCCTCGTCGAGGCGGCCCTCAGTGCATGGGTGGCGGTGATGTCGGTACTGGGTATCTGGTTGGCAACCACGGTCTTCGCCGGCGTCGCGGGATCCTCCGAAGCCGGGACGCCGACGATCGGGACCCCGATCACCGGCTTCGAGCTGACCGACGACCGAGGGCACGTGCATCGCCTGAGCGATTGGCAGGGCAGCCGCCTGGTGACGGTCATCGTCCTGGGTGCCGGGTGCCCGGTGGCCGAGCTTTATGCGACGATGCTCTCGGGACTGGCGGACCAGTACCAGCCGCGGGGTGTCGCCTTTCTCGGCATCGCGCCCAACGGGCGGGATACGCCCTCGGCGCTGGCGCGGTTCGCGTCGTCCCATGGCCTGCGATTCCCGATCTTCCCGGATCTCGGGGGCGAGGTCGCCGCTCGACTCGGTGCCACGCGGACGCCGCAAGTCGTCGTGCTGGATGACCGGCGGAGGATTCGATACCGGGGACGGATCGACGATCAGTACGCCGTCGGCTCGCGACGGGGCGAGGCGCGGCGGCACGACCTCGCCGAAGCCCTCGACGATCTTCTGGCCGGCCGGCCGGTCCGTCGACCCGAGACCGAAGCGGCCGGCTGCCCGATCGACGATCGCACCCGGGCGCCGATGCCGGCCGAGCTGACCTACTGTCGCGACATCGCGCCGATCCTCCAGCGCCGATGCACTGGCTGCCACCGGCCGGGCCAGGTCGCGCCCTTCGCGCTGACGACGTACCGGCAGGCCGCCGGCTGGGCCGCGGCCATCGCCGAGGCGGTCGAGGACGGGCGCATGCCCCCCTGGCACGCCGACCCGCGCTACGGCCGATTTGCCAATGATGCCCGGCTGACCGATCACGAGCGACAGCGGATCGTCGACTGGGCCCGAGGGGGCACCCCCGAGGGCGATCCCGCCGAGCTGCCGCCACCGGCCGCGTTTCCCGGCGGCTGGAGGATCCCTGAGCCCGACCGGGTGATCACCATGCCCCAGCCGTTCCTCGTGCCGGCTCAAGGGGTCGTCGATTACCAGGACTTCGAGGTCGACCCCGGCTTCCGTAAGGATACGTGGATCCGGGGCGCGGAGATCCGGCCGGGGAACCGCAAGGTCGTCCACCACTGCAACGTCTTCCTCAAGGCGCCGGGGAGCCGGAATGAGGTCGACGCACAGGGAGACCTGGGCTCCTACTGCCTGGCCGCGACCACGCCGGGGGCGCCGCCCATGCTCCTGCCCGACGGGATGGCCAAGCGCGTACCGGCAGGCTGGCACCTGGTGTTCGTCGTCCACTATTCCCCGATCGGGACTGTCCAGACCGATCAGACCAGCATCGGGTTGTTGTTCGCAGACCCCGACTCCGTGAAGAAGGAAGTGGCCACCAACCTGATGTTCGACCCGAGTCTGTGCATCCCACCGCATGCGGCCGACCATCGCGTCGAGCACTCCCGACGCTTCGACGACGACGTCCTCCTCCTGGCGATGTTCCCCCACATGCACCTGCGGGGCAGGTCGTTCCGCTACGAGGCCATCTACCCCGATGGGCGCGGGGAAATCCTGCTGGACGTCCCCCGCTATGACTTCAACTGGCAGAACCGCTACGAGCTGGCCGAGCCCAAGCGGCTGCCGGCGGGGACCCTCCTGCGCTGCACCGCCCACTACGATAATTCGCGGGATAACCCCGCCAATCCCGACCCGGACGCGACTGTCCGGACCGGCCGGCAAAGTTGGGATGAAATGTTCAATGGATACTATGATATCGTGCTCGCCGACCAGGACCTGACCAGCCCGTGGTGGCGCGGCAAGGCCCTCCTGAAGGCGGCGATGTCCTCGGATACGGCCCTCATTCTGGTGTGTGCCGCCTGCGCGATTTCCTGGCTGATCCTCCGCTGGAACAAGGACCGCCGGGCAAGGACCGGCCGACTCCCGACCCTTCTGGACATCAAGAACATATGCAATCGGCGCCGTCTCAGCTCCCCGCAACGCTCCTGATGCGCCCGATGTCCCCACACCCTGAAGGTCTTGGACCCGACCGATCGCTGATGGGGCAAGCCGCCTTCGGAATTCTGATGGTGGCCGGCTTTTGTCTCGGTGCCCTTCCGGTGTTCCTGGGCCTGTTGAACCACGACGTGGCCTGGTTGCTCCACGCCGCCTCGCGCGTCCTCGCCGGCCAGAAACTCTTTGTGGATCTCCTCGAGAACAACCCGCCGCTGATCGTCTGGCTGAGTTGCGCGCCAATCCTCCTGGCGCGTGCCGTGGGGATCTCCGAGGTCCTCGCATTTCGGCTCCTGGTGCTGGGCCTGATCGCGTCGTCACTGTGGGTGTCCGCATGGGCACTGCGCCGCGTCCTGCCGGATCAGACGGCCGCCCGCCGACTCCTCCTCTTCCTCCACCTGTTCCTTCTGCTGGCGCTGCCGGGATACCACTTCGGTCAACGCGAACATCTCATGCTCGCCCTCCTCCTGCCTTACCTGCTGTTGGCTTTCGGGCGAGCGATGGGATGTTCCCTGGGAAGGCACCTCCCCTGGATTCTGGGCATCCTGGCGGGGGTCGGCCTCGCGCTGAAGCCTCACTTCCTCCTGCCCTGGGTCGCGGTCGAGGCCTACCTCGCCGCCCGGACTCGCCGGGGATGGCGGGCCTGGCTTCGGCCGGAGGCCCTGGCCATCGCAGTTGTCGGACTGTCCTATGCGATCGCTGTCCTGGTGCTGACCCCAGAGTACCTGAGCTTGGTCCAGTGGATGACGCCGGTGTATCTCGCGAGCACCCCTGCGTCCTACGCGTCGTTGCTGAGCGAGCCGGCAGCGCTCATCTCCATGATGGCCTGGCTTGGGTTCCTGCTCGTTCGGCCCGGGGGAAATCACCGGGCGTACTGCCGGGTGATCCTGATCAGCAACGTCAGCTTCCTGGTGATCGTTCTCATTCAAGACAGGGGATATCCTTATCACTATTATCCGGTGATGGCGACCGCCGTGCTGCTCTTCGGGCTACTCTTCGTGGACTCGCGCGGGCTCGAGACGACTCGCCCGAGAAATGCCGGAGTGGTGTGTGGAGGTGTTGTCGTTGCCCTGCTGCTCCAGGCCTCGGCCGATCGGGTGGCTGAGTCGCGGCTGTGGCGCGGGCGCCCGGACGAGTCGGACACACCCTTGGGGCAGATGTCACGGCTGGCGAAGGACTATGCCCGGGGTCGGAGCATCTTCGTCTTCTCGGCCGCGGTCGTGGACGCGTTCCCACTGGTCACGTACAGCGGTGTGGGCTGGGCGTCGCGGCAGCCCTGCCTGGGGTTGCTGACGGGATTGTATTCGGCCTCCTCCGACCGGAATACCGGCTTGGCGTACCACCGCGGGGCGGCGATGAGCCCGACGGAGCGATTCCTGCTCGACCTCGTGGTGAGCGACCTGCTGCGGGACCGTCCAGCCCTGCTCTTCGTCGATGAATCTCCACACAAACCGGCGTTCCACGGCCAGCATTTCGACTACCTGGAATACTTCGCCGGCGATCCGCGCTTCGCGGCCTTCCTGCGGCTGTACGAGCCCTTGACCAAGGTCGACAAGTTCGGCGTGTACCGGCGGAAGGCCGGCCCGGCGGGCCAGCCTGGGGCATAGCACGATGGCAAGAACGTAGGTCAGGCTTGAGCCTGGCAGAATCGGAATGTCAGGCTCAAGCCTGACCTACGACTGAAGCCTCGTTCGTGCCGCGGTCGTGGTCATCCGCGCAGGGCGGCCAGGCTTGGGTGATCGAGCAACTGGAAGGGCTGAGCCAACCCGGCGATCGCCTCGCCGCGCTGGGCGATGTGGCGGTCGGCGATCGGGCCGAGCCGGCCCGAGGCCCTGGCGAGATACTCCACTTTCCAGGGATCGATCCCCATGAGCCGGGCACAGGTGGCGTCCACGGCCGGCAGGTTCGTTCCCATGACCAGGAGGCCGGCGTGCTTGGGCGTGCCCATGATCGGACCGTCGCCCTCCATGCCGATGATCCCGTCGACGATCGCCAGATGGGGGCGGACCGCCGCGTTGATATCGAGGATCGAGCGGCCGATCCCCGCATGGTGCAGCACGTTCTTGGGCCAGCCATAGTAGATGCCGGGCATGACGCCGAAGAAGTTCTTCATCGACAAGGTCACGCCCGCCCAGTGGTGCGTCTTCAGCTTGGGGAGCGAGACGATGACGTCTGATCGCATCAGGGTCGCCGGCAGGGCCAGGCGCGGCAGCGACGTCTCGTGGAACGCGTTGGGCACGAAGACGAGCTCGTCATGATTCAAATCGACGAACTCCAGCCGCGATTCCCTCAGGACCGGCCCCAGCCCGGATTGATCCAGGACCAGTTGGGCGTCGCGACAATGACCGGGACCTTCGGCCACGACCACGTCGCGAGCCCCCCAATCGCGGAAGACCTCGGCCGCGGCGCGGACCACCGCCGGGTGCGTGTTGATCTGCGGCTCGTTCGAGCAGGGCTCGACGAGGTTCGGCTTCAGGAAGACGGACTTGCCCCGGATCCACGAAGGGCCGAGACCCAGCTCGCCCAGCCCGGCACGAAGGATCGACTCCAGATCGACCTCGTAGCTTGGCGCCTTGGCGATGAAGACCGGCGCCTGCGGCGAGGATTCGCCCAGGGTGCTCACCAGCCGGGCCGTCAGCCCGGCGGCGGCCACCCCCCCCATGCCTGTCAAGAACGTGCGTCGGTTCATTTTCAATTGGTCCGTGGTCCGTGGTCCGTGGTCCGTTGTGGGCCAGTCGAGGGCGAGATCAGGTCCAATGTCCCTGCGCCGGCCGCCAGGAGGAGAACCGCCAGGCCCAGGGTGGCGTCCGGCCGTCCCGTGCACTGCGCGTAGGCTTCCGCCAGCCAGGACTGTGCCGCGGCCGGACACGCGCCGTGGGCACGCAGGCCGAGCACGCCCCAGCCGAGCGAGACCGCGGCCCGGAGGGTCGGAAGCGTGGCGCGGAGATAATCCACCGCGGCGGTGGTGGCCGGCGATCGGTCCACACGCCCGGTCAAGGCCAGGAGTGCGATCCCCGTGGGACCAGGCTGGGGCCGGAGCACTCGTCCGAAGACCGCCTTGTTCCCATAATTCCAGCCGCCGCTGGGGATCGCGCGGTCCAGGATCAGACTCACCCCCTGGCGGACACGGGGATGATGGCCCAGTCCCTCACGGGCCAGCGCCAGGATGGCCAGGGCGGTCGGCTCCAGCCAGGAGTGGGTTCCGTCGATCCACGGCCAGCCGATCAAGGTCGCGTCGTGCCCGAGCACGCCGCGATTCGCCGGCGTGGTGGGGATCGGCACTCCCTTGCGGCCGAGCAGCCAGTCGCAAGCACGCTGCCGATGGGTCCGGAAGCCCGCCAATCCGCACCATAAAAGGAGCGCGTGCGGAGTTGTCCAGCCGGGCATGGCCGGGTCCGGGGTCGCCGGGACCGAGCCGTCACCACGCTGGAGTGCCGCCAGCCACCCGGCCGATTCCTCGGCGATGCGGCGATCGGCTTGCGCAGATCCCTCGCTGCCGGTCGCCAGCAGTCCCAAACTGGCCAGGGCCGTCGACTCGGCGCCGGGGGCCGCGCCGACGCGATAACCCCAGGCCGGATCGGTGCTGCGACGTCCGATCATCTCGCGTCGCGCTCGTTCCTGCCAAAATTCGTTCACCTGGTCGTGCTCCTCGAGACAGAGTCGGGCCGGCCGATCCCGCGCGCGCGACCCTATCGCGAGCTTAGTTCAAGATCGCGCGCACCGAAGCGTCGGTCTGCGGTCGCGGTTTCTCAACCCCGGCCTGGCCTAGCCACGAGCTTGCCGCGATTGGTGTGGCCGGCGACCAGGTTGTGATTTGCCCACGTGGGACGACCCGAGACAACCCGGTTCGCAGCGGCCGGACAACTCCTCACGGTGAGCCGCCCAGTTCTTTGACAAGATTCAAACTCATGGCCTAGGGTTCTGATGAGCTTGGTGATGCCGACGTGGTGGATGCGGGGCAGATCAGAGGACCGGCCCGCCCCCCGTTGACTCAGCCGTCCCAGTTGAGGACGAACTGGCCCCACCAATCTGTCTTTCCCTCCCGTTTCTCGACCTGTTTGCAAAGGAGTTCCCGATGAGTGGCATGATCTCGAAGGTGCGTCGTTTCCTGGTCAGCGAGGACGGCCCGACGGCTGTCGAGTATGCGGTCATGCTGGCCCTGATCATCGTGGCCTGCGTCACGATCGTGAAGAACCTGGGCACGAGCATCAGCGGCACGTTCAGCTCGGTCAGCAGCTCGCTCGGTACCGGCGGCGGCTCTTGATCATCAGCCGCCTCGCATCCACGACTCGCGTGCGTCCCGGTGGTGCCGGCTTCCTGCCTGGCCCTCCCGACGTCGGCGGGGCGCCGGCACCACCAGGGAATTGATCGTTTCTCTCAGTCACGAAGCCAGGCGGAAGGCCCTCCGAGCCCCCGAATGGGGGTGGGATCGTCCCGGATCGCTCGGGGCCTCAGACCCGAGAGAAGGCGCCGCCGAAAAACACGCCGTCTCTCTTCCGGCCGGCCGTCCCGACCCGCGACGTTCTCGCGGGTCGGGGCGGCCGGCCGGAGCCATGGATGGAGAGGGTGGAGACCGGATCTCGGGGCGGTCGCCGCGAGCTGGACTTTCCGATCCCGCCCCAGACGTGGCTTCCCGGATCGCCTGGGACTGGTCACGGACCGCTTGCCATTCGGAAGACCCCGCCTCCCAGTTGAGCCCAACGCCAGGGTGAACGGCCATGGGCAATTCCTGATTTGACAGAAGTCGCAACTCGACCAAGGTTACTGATGAGTGCCCGAACGTTCGCTGAACAGCCGGGCCTGGCCGTGACGGCGGCGGACTGAACTCAACCCGCGAGCTGGAAAGGAACTGCTCATGACCGAGATCCCCCGGGAAGTTGCCTACCTCGTTTGTTTCGTCCTGGTCGAAGCCGCGATTATCGACGGACGAGCGTTACGCGTGCCGAACTGGCTGACCGTTCACTTCCTGTTGGGCGGTTGGGCCTACGCGTACCATGCCGGCGGCAGCAGCCTGCTGCTCTGGTCGCTCGGGGGTGCCGTCGTCGGCCTCCTGAGCCTGCTGCCCCTCTACGCCATCGGCGGGATGGGAGCAGGGGACGTGAAGTTGATGGCCGGACTGGGCGCCTGGCTCGGACCAGTCCTCACCGGTTGGGCGTTCCTCTCGACGGCGATGGTCGGGGGGTTGATGGGACTGGCGATGATCGCCTGGTCCGGCGAGTGGGTGCGCCACGCCGCGATGATCCAGATCATCGGCCGGGAAGTGCTCACGGTCCGGAATCCGGAGATCCTCTCGGAACTGGCGGCGCGACGCAAGCCCACGATGCTCCTCCTCCCTTATGGGATCCCGATCGCCGTGGGAACGATCAGCTATCTCGCCTGGGCGGGCTTCCTGGTCTGATACGAGGGGCGCCCGGCGGCGACCCCGGAAAGAGCATGAGGTGATGCAGTGAATGGCAAGTCGATGATGATCCTGGCTCTGGCGATTGCGATCGGGTTGGGCGCCATGGTGCTGACCAGCCAGGTCCTGTCCCAGGATACCGGCAAGAAAGAAGAGGAGACCCAGGAGGTCCTGGTCGCCGTCCGGGATACCAAGGAAGAAGAAGTGCTCAAGCCGGACATGGTCAAGGTCATGCGGATGGCGAAGTCGGCGATCCCGGCCGGTGCGTTCTCCTCGGCCAAGGACGTGGAGGATCGCTGGGTCAAGACGACCCTGCTGGAAGGCGATATCATTGTCGAGAAGAAGCTCGGGGCCAAGGGGACGCCCCCCGGCCTGGTGGCCAACATCCCCAAGGGGATGAGGGCCTTCGCCATCGACGTCACTGAGCAGTCCGGGGTCTCGGGCTTCATCCTCCCGGGCCATCGGGTCGATGTCGTCCGCTACGAGCCGTCCGACCGGGGCTTGACCCAGGGCGAGTGCCTGCTCCAGAACATCCTCGTGCTGGCGGCCGGCCAGGTGTTCACTCGGGCCGAGGAGCGGGCGCTGACGACACGGACGGTCACCCTGGCCGTGACGCCGGAGCAGGTCGACATCCTGGCCGCCGCCCGCATCAAGGGGAACCTCGCCCTGTCGCTGCGTGGGGTCAACGATCACGAGGTCGTGACTCGGCCCAAGCCGAAACCGGAGGTCGACGAGGCGGCGGAGAAGCGCCGCAAGCTCGAGCAGGAGGAGGCGGAGAAGCGCCGCAAGCTCGAGCAGGAGGAGGCGGAGAAGCGCCGCAAGCTCGACGAGGAGAGGCGCGCGCAGCTTGAGCAGGAGGTGCGCCAGCTCAAGGAAGTTCTGGCCAAGCAGGCGGCGGCTCCGCCACCTCCGCCGCCGTCCCCGCCGCCGGCGCCCCGCCCGGCTCCGCGTTATGCCACGATCTATCGGGGGCTTGACCAGGTCCAGCGAGTCCGGATCGACCGGGCCGCCCTGACCGAACTGGACTCGGGGCCGGAGGCCCTCTCGCAGGCCGAGACCACCGGCCGGCCGGATAAGTCCGTTTTCCGCGGCGTGCCGCAGGACCGGACGGACGACCTGACCAATCCCTGAACGGCCCGGACTTGGCCGGATCGCCGACCCATCGCCCCCCCAGCCCACACCGCAGGATCGGATGAGTCGTACCATGAGGGATGTGATCCGAGTCGTACTGGTCGATCCCAATGAGGAGTCGCGGGACGCGCTGCGGCGACTGCTGGCCGGGATCGGCGCGATCTGGGTCGTCGAGGTCTTCGATACCTATCAGGACCTCGTCACCCGCATCGGCACGATCGATCCCGACATGACGATCGTCACCCTCGACCACGACGCCAACGCGGCCATCGAGCTGATCCGGTCGTTGACCCAGCTTGATCCCGACAGGGTCGTCCTGCCCGCCAGTCGGACCTGCGACAGCGCGCTGATCCTGCGTGCCATCCGCGCCGGGGCGCGCGAGTTCCTGACCCTCCCCATCGAGTCGGCCGAGCTGCTGGAGATGGTCACGCGGCTGCTGCACGGCCGCGAGGAGACGGAGGCCGCCACGGCGCGCGGTCCCCAGATCATCGCGGTCACGGGCGCCGCCGGTGGTGTGGGATCGACCTCGGTCGCGGTCAACCTGGCCGCCTCGCTGGCAGCCGCCAAGGCCCAGGAGACCATCCTGCTCGATTTCGACATGGTCTTCGGCTCGGTCGATGCCGCCCTGGACGTCGTTCCGGACAACACCCTGTACACCGTGCTCCAGAACTTCGAACGGCTCGACTTGACCCTGCTCAAGCGGTCGATGGCCCGGCATAGCTCAGGACTGTACGCCTTGCCCCGCCCTCTGGCCATCGAGGAGGTCGCCAAGATCGATCCCGAGACCTTGCACCGGCTACTCGGCCTGCTCAAGGCCGCGTTCACGACCGTGGTGATCGACACCAGCAAGGGACTCCAGTCGTCCGACTTCACGGCCTTCGAGATGGCGAACGTGATCCTGGTCGTCGTCCAGCTCGATCTGACCTGCCTGCGCAACAGCGCGCGGCTGCTCGGCTTGCTCCAGCAGTTCGATGGCCTGGCCGAACGCGTCAAGCTGGTGGCCAACCGCACCGGCTCGATCGAGACCGAGATCAGCATCAAGAAGGCCGAGGAGACCCTGAAGATGCCGATCTCCTGGCAGATCCCCAATGCGACCAAGATCTTCCAGGGAGCGCGGGTCCGGGGCGTGCCGGTCGCCGAGGTCGGCAAGGGAAGCCGCCCGCACCAGGTCTTCCTCGAGATGGCCCGCGAGCTGCGGCCCCAACCCGAAGAGACTTCCACCAAGCCCCGCAAGGGACTCTTTGCGGCTTTTTTCTAGCTCTTGAGAGGAGAGTCTGTCCATGTTGCGCGGATTAGGACGCGCCCCGTTCGGTCCCAGGACATCCCAGGGCCAGGGTGCCGGACCCTCGGCAGCCGATTCCCCCACCGCCCCCGAGGGGACGTCCCACGGATCGGCGTCACCCCCCGGGGCCTCCGCGACCACGCCGCCGCCGGCGCCAGTGCCCGCCCCTGCACCACGATCGATCGAGCCGGTCAAGGAAGCCGACCCGGCGCAGATGCAATTCGAGACGCTCAAGCGGCACATCCACATGCGATTGGTCGATCGGCTCGATATGAACCGCATCGCCGAGATCGACCCCAAGACGCTGCGGAACGAGATCAAGGGAGTCGTCGAGTACCTCTGCGATACCGAGAACCCGCTGCTCAATCGCAACGAGCGCCAGCGGCTGGTCCTGGAGATCCTCGACGAGACCCTCGGTTTCGGGCCGCTGGAGCTGTTGCTCAAAGACGATAAGATCGGCGACATCATGATCAACGGCCCCAAGCGGATCTACGTGGAGAAGGAGGGCCGGATCCAGAAGTCGGAGGTCATCTTCCGCGATAACGAGCACCTGCTCCAGATCATCGACCGGATCGTCTCCCGAGTCGGCCGGCGCGTGGACGAGACCTCGCCGATGGTCGATGCCCGCCTCCCCGACGGGTCCCGGTTCAACGCCATCATCCCCCCACTGGCGCTGGACGGGCCCGTGGTCACGATCCGGATGTTCGGTTCCCGGCCGCTCTCCAAGGACGACCTGCTCCGCTTCCGGGCGTTCACCCCCGAGATGCTCGCCCTGATGGAAGGGGCCATGAAGGCGCGGCTGAACATCATCATCTCGGGAGGAACCGGCTCCGGCAAGACGACGCTGTTGAACACGCTCTCCAGCTTCATCCAGGCCGACCATCGGGTGATCACCATCGAGGACGCCGCCGAGCTGCAGCTCCAGCAGGACCACGTCGTGCGGCTGGAGACCCGCCCGGCCAACATCGAAGGCCGCGGCGCGGTCACGGCCACCGACCTGGTCAAGAACGCGCTGCGCATGCGGCCCGACCGGATCATCATCGGCGAGTGCCGCGGCGCCGAGACCCTGGACATGATCCAGGCCATGAACACCGGCCACGAGGGTTCGATGACCACCGTCCACGCCAACACGCCCCGCGATGCCCTGAGCCGGTTGGAGACCATGATCAGCATGGCCGGGCTGGAGCTGCCCATCCGGGCCCTGCGCTCCCAGTTCGCCTCGGCCATCGACCTGATCATCCAGGCCAGCCGGCTCCAGGGTGGGCCCCGCAAGGTGACCAGTATTTCCGAGGTGATCGGCATGGAAGGGGACACGATCATCATGCAAGAGATCTTCAGTTTTCGACAGATCGGTATCAATGAGACCGGGCGCGCCTTCGGCGAGTTCATCGCGACCGGAATCCGGCCGACCTTCATGGACCGCCTGGAGTCGGCGGGCTGCCATCTGTCGCCCGAGCTGTTCCGCCAGCGTGTCATGCTGAAAGATTAAAACAGTCCAGGATGAGACAGGCCGGAATGTCCGACCTCTCCCCCCCGAGCCCGTACTGGCCAACGCCAGCCCGGAGTTGCCTTATGAATAATCCCATGTTGGTTTCGATGATCATCGGCATCGGCGTCATCGTCCTGGTCGGCGGGTTGGGCCTGGTGATGGCCGGCTCGTCGGATTCGCGGGCCGAGGAGCGCCTGGATGGGCTGACCGGCCGGAAGAAGTCCTCCAAGGCCAAGAACGCGGAGCTGGCCGCGGGCATCCTGGCCCGTCCCGCCGCGATCGACCTGGCTCGGCCGTCGTTCTGGATCCGGATGATCCCCAATGCCGAGAACCTCAATCGGCTGTACGAGCAGGCCGACGTTCCCCTGACCTTCAAGTCGTTCCTGGCACTCTGCGGCGGGCTCGCCGCGGCGGGCCTGGTCATTGGCGTGGTGGGCCGGCTGCCGTTCTACGTGATCCCCGTCGGGTCGCTCTTCCTGGGCTCGTTCCCGTTCCTCTGGCTGCTGCACCGCAAAAGCCAGCGGATCCGGCAATTCGTCACGGCCATGCCGGAGGCGGTCGAGCTGATCAGCCGGGCGCTGCGGGCCGGGCATGGCCTGAGCTCCGGGTTGCACCTGGTGGCCGAGGAGATGAAGGGGCCGGTCGCCGTCGAGTTCAACCGGGTCTTCGAGGAGCAGAACCTGGGCGTCCCGATCGAGCTGGCTCTGCGCAACATGGCCGACCGGATCCCGGTGATGGACGTCCGCTTCTTCGTGATCTCGGTGATCATCCAGCGGGCCACAGGCGGCGACCTCGCCGAGGTGCTCGACAAGATCGGCCGGCTGATCCGCCAGCGGTTTGAACTCCTCGGGCACGTGAAAGCCCTGACCGCCGAAGGCCGGCTCTCGGGCATCATCCTCCTGGCGATGCCGCCGAGCCTGCTGGCCTTCCTCTCAACCGCGAACTATGACTATGTCAGTGTGCTTTTCTCAACGTCGCTTGGGGTCAAGATGCTGACCATCACGGCGGCCCTCCAGGTGGTCGGCGCCTGGATGATCAAGAAGATCGTTGCCATCAAGGTCTAGGAGGTTGTTGTGCCGTCGCTTCCCTCGCTGATCCCCATCGCTGTGTTTCTCTCGATCACCCTGGGGACCTGGGTCCTGCTGGGGATGGTCGCGGACCGGCCGCTCGCGGCGGAGGACCGGCTCAGACGGCTCCTGGACCCGACCGCCGGCCGGGGCGTCGCCGAGGCGAGCTTGGTGAAGAAACAGGAGGCGTTCCAGGCACGAGTCGCGGCGGCGGCCAACAAGCTGGGCCAATCGCTCCGGCCTTCGGACGCGGCGGAGTTGGGCAAGATCCGGCTCAAGCTGCTCAACGCGGGCTTCCGCCAGGAGCAGGCGGTGGCCGTCTTCTACGGGATCAAGCTCATCGCCCTGTTGATCGGGGGCGCCGTGGCTTTCCCGCTGGTGGCGATGCAGTCTGGCCTGTCGCAGACGACCTGGGTCCTCACCGCAGGCGCGGCTGGACTGGGGTTCTACCTCCCCGATTACCTGGTCGACAACCGCAGGAAGAAGCGGTCCGAGTCGATCTTCTTGAGCCTGCCCGACGCGCTGGACCTGATGGTCGTCTGCGTCGAGGCCGGACTGGGGCTGGATGCGGCGATGCGGCGCGTCACCAGTGAGCTGGCCCAGTCCGCGCCGGTGCTCTGCGAGGAGTTCGCCATCGCCAACTTCCAGATGCAGATGGGCCGGACGCGCAAGGACGTGCTCCGTGATCTGGGGGTCCGCAGTGGCGTTGAGGACGTGCGTGCGCTGGCCGCCGTGATCATCCAGGCCGAGAAGTTCGGCTCGAGTATCGGATCGGCCTTGCGCGTTCAGTCCGACGCGATGCGGCTGCGGCGGCGCCAACTGGCCGAGGAGAAGGCCGCCAAGACGGCGGTCAAGATCATGATCCCGCTGATCCTGTTCATCTTCCCCGGCGTCTTCGTCGTCCTGGTCGGCCCGGCCGGTATCCAGATCGCCAACATGATGAGTAGTAAGTAGTTCGTGCCCGGCGCTGGACCGCCGGCCCCACCCGCCCCACCACCCTCCGCCTCGAGGATCCGCCTGAGAGGAATCCAGTCATGCCCAAGAATCCCATCACGCTGGCCCCCGATCTCCGCCCCAACCGGCGCCGATCGAAGGTGCTCCCGATTGCCTCGATCTTCGTCGTGGCGCCGTTGCTGATCCCGCTGCTCCTGGAGACCGCGGCGCTGTGCTATGGCCAGTGGTGCATGGTCTTCGGCACGTCGGCCCCACCGCGTACCCCGATGCTGGACTCCATTCACGAACGGATCGAGTCCGCCCGGGACGAACTCTGGTCGGCCGCCTCCGCACGCTTCCAGCGGGTCCCCTGGAATCCGAAGGTCGTCTTGACCATCGCGGCGGTGATCACGACCCTGGGAATGCTGATGCTCCGCCGCTAAAGGGAAATGCTCCCTCGCGGAGTTGGGGCAGCCGCCCCGGCTGGCAAAGGGCAGCTCGCGGCGGCTGCCCCATGGATGGGCCGGCGCCGGAAAAACCGGTACGGCCTGCACCTTTCTGCTCGAGCCCCGACCGCAACTTTGCCGATAAGTCTGGTTATCCGAGCGTCCGGCCGATTGGCTGCCGCCACGAGGCGCGGGATCGGTTGCTGTCCGGGACGCGGAGACGCGTCCGAGGCATCGCCTTGCAACCCCTATCGTGACGAGGTCTTCGGTCGATTTGCCGGGAACGGCGGGGGATCGTCCCTCGGCCTTTGACCGGAGTCAAAGGCTCGGTTCCCCTTCACCCAGGAAGGGTCCGTCTCATGGGATTTCAATGGGCGCATGGCGTCGTGATGTCGGCTCGCGTCGTGAAGAGGCGCGGATCGTCGCGCATCAAGACATCGGCATACATCGCCTGCGAGTCGCTGGAGGGGCGGCAGCTCTTATCGATGATGGGCCATCACCTCGCCGGCGGATCTTCGGCGCGGGAGCGCATGGCACACGTTCACACCCTCACGGGTGGCGGAGGCGGCCACGCCCAGGTTCGCCTGGCGCATGGGCATTCCCACCGTCTCGCCATGGTTCCCAACTCGAGCACCGCCACGACTCCTGACGTCGTCACCCCATCCTCATCCACCTCGAACAGTCCGGCGACGTCGACCACGAGCACCTACTCCGTCCCCGGCTCGACCACGGCCACGCCGCCCAGTCTCATCACGAGCATCCCCATCACCGGGCTGCCTGTCACCACCTCGGCAGGCACCAGCCCCAGCACGGCCACGGCCCCGGTCAACACCACCGGCACGAATCCCAACGGGACACTGGTCCCCCTGAATGGAGGCGGGACCGACGGCGGTACCAGCGGCAGCACAAGCCCCATCGCCGCCGGCACCAACCTCGGCGATGGGAGCGGCACGGTGCCCACGGCGCCCCCAGCATCCACGATCGCGGCGAATCCCGCCTTCCAGAAACTTCAAGCCGACATTCAGGCCATCGAGGCGAAGTCGCAGGTAACGGTCGGCGAACTGACCGCGCTCCGCGCCGACATCCAGGCGATCAGCCCGCCTTCCCCTTCCGGCCAGCCCTCTCAGGGTCTGGAGACGGCCTTGCAAACGCTCCGAAGCGATGGGACCGCGATCCTCTCCAGCGGCACCTTCACCGCGGCCCAGCAAGCCCAGATCGCCAACGACTTCGCCGCCGTGCTCACGAGTGAGGGAGCCACGACGGCCCAGGCTGCCCAGGCGTCTACCGACCTCCAGACCATCATCACTGCCAGCGGAATCACCGCGTCCGACCTCACCCAGATCCAGAGCGACCTCCAGGCGATTCAGAACGCTCTCGGCACCGCCGGCACGACCGCGAGCACGGGCACGACCACAGCCACGACTGCGAACACAGGTACGACCGCGAGCACGGGCACGACCGCGAGTACGCCTGCGAATCCAGCTCCGAGCGACATCGTCGGCCCGGTGCTCGCCGAAATCCTCCTGGGTCAGGATCCGGCTGGCCCGCTGGGCACCGGAATGGGAAGCGGGCCGGGAGGCATCGGCGTCACGCTGCCCATCGTGACGACGGCGACGGGGAGCGTCCCTGCGTTGCCGGGAGGGACCGCGCCCTCGCCCACGACCATCGCGAGCGCCCCGATGCTGCCGGGAGGGACCGCGCCCTCGCCCACGACCATCGCGAGCGCCCCGATGCTGCCG
>JAJPJC010000293.1 GCA_021324445.1 Isosphaeraceae bacterium | reverse complement strand
GCCTTCAACTTCGACGGCGAGTTCAACATCGCCAACCGCGGCATCATCGAGTTCATCGAGGTCCTCAAGCTCGACGTCGCCTTCCTCTACGACCTGCTCGGCGCCAGCCAGGAGCACAAGATCAAGCCCAAGAAGTTCGCACAAACGGATATTGATGAAGTGATCGTTGGACATACCAACGAGCCTGAATATAAGAAGCTCCAGTCCAACGAGTTCATGGAGGCCCTGCGGGACCGCACGGTCAAGATCGACGTGCCCTACGTGACCCGGCTGGCCGACGAGGTCAAGATCTACGAGAAGGACTACAACAGCCGGAAGGTCCGGGGCAAGCGGCTGGCGCCGCACACCCTGGAAGTGGCCGCGATGTGGGCCGTCTTGACCCGGCTGGAGGAGCCCAAGAACGCCGGCTTGACCTTGATGCAGAAGCTCAAGCTCTACAACGGCAAGACCCTCCCCGGCTTCACCGAGGACAACATCAAGGAACTGCGCGAGGAGGCCGAGCGCGAGGGGATGCACGGTATCAGCCCCCGCTACGTCCAGGACAAGATCTCCAACGCGTTGGTGGCCCATCCCAACGAGCGGTCGATCAACCCGTTCATGGTGCTCAACGAGCTGGAGGCCGGGCTGAAGCATCACTCGCTGATCAACAGCGACGAGACGCGGAAGCATTACCGGCACCTGCTCTCGCTGGTGAAGGAGGAATACGAGGACATCGTGAAGAACGAGGTGCAGCGCGCCATCGCCGCCGACGAGGACGCCTTGACCCGGCTCTGCGGCAACTACATCGACAACGTCAAGGCCTACACCCAGCGGGAGAAGGTCAAGAACAAGTACACCGGCCAGCCCGAGGAGCCCGACGAGCGGCTGATGCGGTCGATCGAGGAGAAGATCGACATTCCCGAGAGCCGCAAGGACGACTTCCGCCGCGAGATCATGAACTACATCGGCGCGCTGGCCCTCGACGGCAAGAAGTTCGATTACCGGACCAACGAACGCCTCCAGAAGGCCCTGGAGCTGAAGCTGTTCCAGGACCAGAAGGATACGATCAAGCTCACCAGCCTGGTCTCCAGCGTCGTCGACAAGGACACCCAGGAGAAGATCGACATCGTCAAGGCCCGCTTGATCCGCAACTACGGCTACGACGAGGACTCGGCGACCGACGTCTTGAACTACGTCGCCAGCATCTTCGCCCGCGGCGACGTCAAGCGCGGCAGCCATTGAGAGTTCGGACTCGTGAACCCGGCCGGGTGTTCCCCTCTCTGGTTCCTTGGGGAGCCCGGCCGTGGTGCCGACTTGATCCGGGACGCCCCATGGATACGGCGGTCACAACACCAACGCCTGTATTCGCTTACGAGCAGAGGCTTCGCGCCGAACGGGATTGGGCCATGGATGAAGGTGACCGCCATTTCCAGCACGAGAGCCTGGTCTTCAAGACCATGCGCAAGATCGCGCGCCGACTGGACGCCTTGGGTGTGCCCTATGCGGTGGCCGGCGGGATGTCGTTAGACGCGCATGGCTTCCGCCGGCTGACGGTCGATGTTGACATCCTCGTCACCCGTGAGGGATTGAAGACGATTCACGAGGAGCTGGAAGGCCTGGGTTATGTGCCCCCGTTCACCGGCAGCAAGAATCTCCGCGACACCGAGCACGGGGTGCGGATCGAGTTCTTGATCGCCGGCGAGTTCCCGGGCGACGGCAAGCCCAAACCGGTTGCCTTCCCGGACCCGGCGGAGGCCGGTGTCGAGATCGGCGGGATCCGCTACCTGAGCCTGCCCGCGCTGGTCCAGTTGAAACTGGCCTCGGGCATGACGGGGGGGATTAACCGCATGAAGGACCTGACCGATGTAGTGGAGCTGATCAAGGCCCTCGGCCTTCCGGCCGAGTTCGTCGCGGCGCTCAATCCCTACGTCCGGGACAAGTACCTCGAGCTCTGGCGGGGCATCCAGGAATCCCCGGTCGGGCCGGATCAGGGCTGAGCCGGGGCGAACGCGTCAGGATCGGGCCGATTCCGTCGAGTTTGGCGCTGTTGAAAAGCGGAATCAGGCGGGCATTGGCCTTGGCCGTTGATGGGGTCGAGGAATACAATTTGCTGTGGGGTTATCCTGGGTCACTGGTACCGGCCACCGGACCAAGGCAATCCGAACTGTCGACGACCCACCTCGAAGCATCGTTCCCAGGCGAGTTTTCCCCACGCGATCTTTTGATTTTCGGCTCGGTGGACCGCTGAGTCCGGAGCGCGACTTGCTGCGCATCCGAGCAGGCGGCGTCCAGTTTCGGGGCGATCGTTCCTTCGCGACGGCCCCCAAACCCAGCCGGGAGGGCCTCACAGCCGTGGTTCGCAAAATCGATCGGGACGCCAATCGGTTCAAGCAGATCGTCCGGGGCAAGATCAAGACCGACCTGCGGAAATACATCACGCACGGCGAGATGATCGGCAAGTCCGGCGGCGAGTACGTGTCGATCCCGCTGCCGCAGATCGAGATCCCCGAATTCCGCTATGGGACCAAGAACCGCGGCGGAGTCGGCCAGGGACCCGGCGATGTGGGCACCCCGATCGGCCGCTCCGGTGATCCCGACGCCGGCGGCGGCGCCGGCGACGCGCCCGGCCACCATATCCTCGAAGTCGAGCTGACCATGGACGATCTGGCC
Source organism: Isosphaeraceae bacterium (assembly GCA_021324445.1). Classification (GTDB taxonomy): domain Bacteria; phylum Planctomycetota; class Planctomycetia; order Isosphaerales; family Isosphaeraceae; genus JAJPJC01. The sequence continues at coordinate 103,386 of JAJPJC010000293.1, read as the reverse complement.
CAGATCCTCGGCGAGGAGCTGGCCCTGCCCCGGATCGAGCCCAAGGGCCGCGCCAATATCACCGAGGAAAAGGACCGGTACACCGGCATCCGCCAGGCCGGGCCGGAGAGCCTCCGCCACTTCAAGCGCACCTACAAGAAGGCCCTCAAGCGGCAGATCGCCTCCAACACCTACGACCCCAAGGAGCCGCTGGTCATCCCGATCCGCGAGGATAAGCTCTACCGCTCCTGGAACCCGATCTCGCTGCCCCAGTTCAATGCCGTCATCTTCTACCTGATGGACGTCTCGGGCTCGATGACCGACGACCAGAAAGAGATCGTCCGCACCGAGGCCTTCTGGATCGACGCCTGGCTCAAGAGCCAGTACGACGGCGTGACCACCCGCTACATCATCCACGACGCAGTGGCCCGCGAGGTCGACGAGCACACGTTTTACCACACCCGCGAGAGCGGCGGCACCCGGATCAGCTCGGCCTACAACCTCTGCAACAAGATCATCGACGAGCAGCACCCCCAGGTGGACTGGAACATCTACGTGTTCCATTTCTCCGACGGCGACAACTGGGGCGAGGACAACCGCCACTGCATCAACCTGCTCCGCGACCAGCTCCTGCCCAAGTGCAACCTCTTCTGCTACGGCCAGGTCGAAAGCCCCTACGGCTCGGGCGAGTTCTACCGCGAGCTGGAGGAGGCCTTCGAGGAGGAGGAGAACCTCGCCTTGTCGGAAATCCGGAACAAGGAAGGGATTTACGACTCGATCAAGGAGTTCCTCGGCCGCGGGAAGTGACCCCTTTTCTGGAAGCGAGGCACGGATGATCACCACGCGAACCGTCGGTCGGCGTGGCCGATCCCCAGCGGCAGGATCAGCGCGAGGCCCGATGATGTCGACCCACACCCAGACCGCGATGCCGACTGCGCCGTCACCGGGCGCGCCGCAGGCGACCCGCTCCGGGATTGTCCCTTATCGCCTGACCGTGGGCCAGTTCGAGCGGATGATCGACGCGGGTGTCTTCCGCGATGAAGATCACGTCGAATTGCTGGGAGGCCTCCTGGTCGACAAAATGGTCAAGAAACCCCCGCACAACGTCGCCGTCGGCAGTCTCGCCGCGGAGCTGCGCGGCTTGTTACCAGCCGGATGGTTCGTCAACGAGGAGAAGTCCATCCAGCTCAGCCGTTGGTCGAGCCCGGAGCCCGACGTTGCGGTCATTCGGGGCCGGCTCAAGGACTATGGGGGGCGGAATCCGACCGCCAAGGCGATCGGGATCATCGCCGAGGTGGCGGATTCCTTCTATGCCAAAGATCGCGGGGAGAAGTGGCGCCAATACGCGGCCGCGAAGATCCCCGTTTACTGGATTGTCAATCTGCCCCAGCCCCAGATCGAGGTCTATATGTCTCCCGCGGGCCGGGGCAAGGCTGCGCGTTACGGGGATTGCAAGATCTACGGTGCGGGCGATCAGGTGCCGGTCATCCTCGAAGGCCGCGAGTTGGGGCGGATCGCGGTTCAGGACGTCCTGCCCTGACCAGGAAGGCATTGACGACTTGACCAGGGAGTCCCACAACCGCGGACGGTAACGGGTTCTGGAAGCGAGGTGCGGCTTGACGGTGCCGTTGACGACCCAAACCCCAACTCCACTACGACCTCGATCGAGTTCCGGGATCGTCCCCTATCGTTTGACCGTGGGCCAGTTCGAGCGGATGATCGACGCGGGGGTCTTTCGCGACGAGGATCACGTCGAGTTGCTGGGAGGCCTCCTGGTCGACAAGATGACGACAAACGATCCTCATGATTTTGCGGTCGATCAATTCGGCGCCATCCTGACGAGAGGGCTTCCCGTCGAGTGGATTGCCCGTCAGGAGAAGTCGGTCGTGCTGGGTCGTTTCTGGCGTCCCCAGCCCGACATCGCGGTGGCCCGTGGGCCCCGGGAGCGCTATGATTCCAGCGCCCCGAAGGTGGCCGATCTCGGCATGCTGACCGAGGTCGCGGATTCCTCCTACCCGAAAGATCGGGGGACGAAGTGGCGGAAGTATGCCGCGTGCCGGATCCCGATCTACTGGATCCTCAACTTGCCCCAACGCCGGCTCGAAGTCTATTCGGCCCCCGCGGGCCGGGGCAAGGCGGCGGGGTACACGGACGTCAAGATCTACGGCCCGGACGACGAGGTTCCTGTGATCCTCGAGGGTCGAGAGCTGCTCCGAATTCGAGTTGGTGATCTACTTCCTAGAGTCGTAAAGAGTTAAGTCTCCTGAACCGATCTGGGACGCTCATGAGCACGGCGACGGCGATCCGAGAAACCACTCTGGTTGGCGAGGGCGATCAGTGCGTCGAATTCCCCGCCATTGGCTGGAAGGGGTACCTGACCCTGCTGCGGCTCCGCGGCGAGCGCTCCACGCCCCGCATGGTTTATCTTGACGGGACCGTTTGGCTCATGTCGCCATCATTCCCGCATGAACGGCTCAAGACTCGGCTCGATCATTTCGTCACCGAGGTGCTGGTCGGGCTCAGGATTGCCTACATCCCCGCAGCCTCGACGACCTTCCGCCGACGAGGCAAGAAGGGCGGGGTCGAGGGGGATCACACCTACTACATCGCCAACGAGGCGCGGATCCGCGGCAAGGACAAGATTGACCTCCGGACCGATCCGCCTCCGGACCTCGCGGTCGAGGCCGTGCACAGCCACGACGCCGGGGCAGCGATCGAGGTCTACCGACGCCTCCGCGTGCCCGAGGTCTGGATCTGCGACGAGGCCGAGCTCGTCATCCTGATCCTTCAGCCGAATGGGCGATACGCCCAGGCGCCGACCAGTGCGAGCTTTCCCTTCCTCACGGCGGCCGAGGTCTACGACTGGATGTGGCGGCCCCAGACGGTCTCGGAACTGGAATGGGTCGAGCAACTCCGCCGCTGGGTCCTCCGGACGCTCCGGCCGCGGGTCCGACGGCAGGCGGGAGGCCCCCCTTGAGGTCCGGAACCAACAATTGCGCGTTCGCCCTCGTAGGAAACGTTGAACCGAATTCCTCCTGATCGAGTAGGATGGTGTCTATGTCGACAGTCAACACCCACAACCTGCCGCCCGACCTTCGCGAGATCCAGCTCGAGACCGAGGCCCATGCGCGCACCTACGGCCTGGACTTCTACGACACGATCTTCGAGGTCCTCGACTACGACGAGATCTCCGAGATCGCGGCCCTGGGGGGGTTCCCGACCCGTTACCCCCACTGGCGATTCGGCATGGAGTACCAGCAGCTCTCCAAGGGCTACCGCTACGGCTTGCAGAAGATCTACGAGATGGTCATCAACAACGACCCGTGCTACGCCTATCTGCTGCGCTGCAACCAGATGGTCGATCAGAAGCTGGTCATGGCCCACGTCTACGGCCACAACGACTTCTTCAAGAACAACATCTGGTTCAGCCAGACCAACCGCAAGATGATGGACGAGACGGCCAACCACGGCACGCGGATCCGATCGGCCATGGACCGCTACGGCGAGGACACGGTCGAGAGCTTCATCGATAGCTGCCTGTCGCTGGAGAACTTGATCGACATCTATTCGCCGCACATCAAGCGGCGCGAGGTGACCAACCGCTACGACTTCGTCGGCGAGGAGGAGGACGAGCGCGAGCAACCGACGAAATTCCAGAGCAAGGACTACATGGACTCGTTCATCAACCCGCCCCACGTGCTGAAGGAGGAGGCGCGGAAGAAGGAGAGCGAGCGCGAGAAGGAGAAGGCCAAGCCCCAGCCGTTCCCCGAGCATCCGGAGCGCGATGTGCTCTTGTTCCTCCTAGAGCATGCGCCGCTGAAGCCCTGGCAGCGGGACGTCCTGGCCATCATCCGCGAGGAGGCGTACTACTTCGCGCCCCAGGGGCAGACCAAGATCATGAACGAGGGCTGGGCGTCGTTCTGGCACTCGACGATCATGACGCAGAAGACGCTCCACCCCTCCGAGCTGGTCGACTACGCCGACCACCATTCCGGCACGATGGCGACCTCGCCCGGCCGGCTCAATCCGTACAAGCTGGGGATCGAGCTGCTGCGCGACATCGAGGAGCGGTGGAACAAGGGGCAGTTCGGCCCGGAATGGGACGAGTGCGACAACTACGACGTGCGCCGCAAGTGGGACAAGCAACTGGGGTTGGGCCGCCAGAAGATCTTCGAGGTCCGGCGGGTGCACAACGATGTGACCTTCATCGACACGTTCCTGACCGTGGACTTCTGCCGCCGCTACCAGCTCTTCAGCTACCGCCACAACGACCAGACCGAGATGTACGAGATCGAGAGCCGCGAGTTCAAGAAGATCAAGGAGCGGCTGCTGTTCAACCTGACCAACTTCGGGCAGCCGATCATCCGGGTCAAGGACGCCAACCACCGCAACCGGGGCGAGCTCTACCTGCACCACGAGTATTTCGGCGTCGATCTCCGGCTCGACCATGCCCAGGACACGCTCCGGCACCTGCACCGCCTCTGGACGCGACCGGTCCACCTCGAGACCTGCGTCGACGGGCGGCCCACGCTCCTGTCGTTCGATGGAAATGATCACTCAATCCGCCCATTGGGAGGTTCGTCCCATGAGTCTGAGCAAAAAGATCGCCGCCGCGCTTGATGAGAATACGAAGGTCCACGTGCTGCCCTGCTCCGTGACGGTCGAGGAAGGTCCGCATCGGCTGACCCTCCACCTCCAGGCGCTGGACACCGTCGGCCTGGCCTGCACGGCGCTGGAATTCACCACCAGCAGTCGGGCCGAATGGACCTCGGAGGCCCTGCGCGGCTGGGGCGAGCGGCTGGCCGGCCGCGTGTCCTACCTGATGGAGCCGCTGAAGGTCCTGGAGATCGACCCGGCCGGCGGCGAGGTCCAGATCCGCAGTCAGAACCCCACGACCCGCTCCGAACAGCGCGGCTATTATGAAGTCCGCCTGTTCAAGCAGGGGGCCCTTCGGCTGGAACGCTTCGCCTTCGACGAGGCGACCCGCCAGCGTCGGCCGATCGCCTGCCAGTTCACCCGCGAGGTCCTGGAACGCCTGGCCGACGACATCGCCGCCAGCGCGACCTGAATCTGCCCGAGCCGCGGTGCGCGGGGACTGAGATCGATCGTTGATTCATTACCCCGGCAGGTCACATGCGCCTGTAGGGCGGCTCTCCCAGGCCGTCGGGACGGGTCAGGAGACCCGTGCTACCTGAGGATCCTTCCTGCCGGGGCAAGAAGAGCGGCGGGAACGCATGAGCGACCTCCCAGGGCCCGACGCGGTGCGCGCGCCGGACAGTGTGTCATTGAGCGGATATCGGGGCCTCCTAGGGGGTGGACGGCGCGGTCTTCGGGGTGGGCGGCGCGGCCTTCTTCGCCGCGGCCTCCGCCTCGGCCTGCTCTTTCTCGAGCTTGGCCCTGCGGTACTCGCCGATCGATTTCGGCCGCGGGGTGGGGGTGCCACTGGGAGCCGTCGTCTTGACGGACTCAAGGGGCGCGACCGAGGGTCCTGTGGGATTGGGATCGGCGGTGCATCCGCTCAGGATCAAGACGGGGAGCAACCCGAGCGAACGCAGGATGCGAGACATCATCGGCATCTCCCGGTGATAAAGATGAAGGAGCCGAGCAAGGGAGCCCGCCTCTGCGGTTCTTGGGGATCAATCACGGTCACTGGCGAGCCGGTTCCGGCTCAGGTCCCGCCCGAGCGGCGGTGGAGGATCACTGGGTCGGGAGGGCCTGGGAGCGCTCAACTTCCTCAGTCGAGAGAGGGCTCGACCGCCGAATCTGTCACTCGGGACTGCCGGGGCGGGCAAGCATCCCTTCCCTCTTCTTCTTCAGGCGGGGGCTGATCTTCTTCGCGGCCTCAGCCGGGGCGTTGACAGCCGCCGAGACATCACCGGCACTCTTGGCCTCGGAGGGCGAGGCGACTGACGGGCCGGAGCCGCCGTCGCAACCCGCGGCCAGGAGTGTGCCCACCAGGAGAAGTTGCAGCCCGTGGAGCCTCATCCAATTGTCCTTTCCCCCGGACGATCCGGCGGCGTGAGCCTGGAAGTGTGGTGATGGCGTGTTCGGTTCTGGTCCAGTGGGCCGGGGAGCAGACCTTCCGGGCTGCCGGCAAGGCGGTGGGCAGACATTTCTGGCTGCCACCTCCCCAATCCCGGTCGATCGGAAGGCCTGCTCCCTGCGATGCGCTCTCAGTAGGCATCCGAGCTGACCACTTCGCCCTTGCCGATCGTGCTCAGCTTGCGGTAAATCCCGATGTTCCTGTTGGCGATGACCGGGCTGCCCATGTCGATCGTCTCCTTGATCCACCGAACGCTGCCGTCGCCGAACCCGAAGTTGGCGCCGCCGGGGTGCTGCGAGCGGAAGCCGAATTGCCCGAGCTGGCGGTAATCCGGACTGGGGACGAACAACCAGCTGTCGACATCGCCGGTCGCACTGATCTGTGGCGGGTAGTTGACCACGTCCTCGAGCTGGAAGGAGGCATTGATCTTGGGGATCGGCGAGAACAACGCCGTTGGCCGCGTGGTGTTGTTGTCGGAGGTCGCCCCGGAGAGCCACCAGCCCACGCGGCTGTAGAACATCATCACCGGGTCCGGGTCGTTCCGGTAGCGGGACGCCTCGCCCGTGAAGATCGTGTTGCTCAGGCCATCGGTGACCTGGGCGAGCTTGTACGTGTAGTTCTTCTGGAAGATCCCGTCCGACTTGATTTCGGTGTTAGTGGCCGACGGGCACGAGCCTCCGTAGGGGGGCGAGGGCGGGCAGCCGCAGTACCAGTGCCAGATATCGAAGGTTCCGGCCATGCCACCGTAAGAGCATTGATTGTAACCGTTTTCCGACTGCTGGATGGAGTACGGCGTCTCCTGGCCATCCGACGGACAGACGTACGACGGGATCTGCGTGACGAACGCGGTGCGGTTGGTGGCGCCGCCAGCCGGAAAGCCGTACTCCGACGTGCCTCCTGCCGGGAGGTAGAAGTTGGCCGCGTTGTACGTCGTCTGGTTCTCCATGTAGGGGAGGATCAGGTCGAAGAACGTGAACGTGCGGGGCGCGACCGCGCAGTTCATCGGGACCTCTTGATAGGTGATCCCGCCTTGAGGGTAGGCCCCCACTGCGCTCTCGTAGTTGGCCAGCGCCAGACCAATCTGCTTCAGATTGTTGACGCACTGGGCGCGGCGGGCCGCCTCGCGGGCCGACTGCACCGCGGGCAAGAGCAAGGCAATCAAGACCGCGATGATCGCGATGACAACGAGTAACTCGATCAGCGTGAAGGCGCGACCCCCACTCCAACGAGCGATGCGATACTTCATCACCATTCTCCTTGCGGAAAGAAGGAACAACAGAAAAGTCCACGCTTGGGTGGATTAGAGCAATAATGCAATCGTTGACGCTATGACCGGGACGAATCGGGTCCGCCCTGCGGCGAGCTCGGAAGTCGGTCAGGCTTTAGCCTGACAGGTTCGGAACGTCAGGCTAAAGCCTGACCTACGAGCCGGACCGTGCCACCAACTGAGTCACCATCCTCTCGGAGAGACTGGGGTCCAGGAGACTGCGGCGCGACGGCCAGGGCACTCGTGACTGAGAACAGTAGGCAGATTTCCTTCGACGCTGATGGCTTGGAACCCTCGGCCGCTGGCCGATCGCCAGCGAGTTTGCCACTTTCTCTATCCAGAACTCTACGACCACACCGAACTTTTGTGATCTCCCAGTCCGCGGGACCGGCAGGATCGAGCCCAGGGAGCTGAACCCCGAAGCGACCGGCCGATCCACCACGTTGTCCCCGCCAGACCGGGCAGGATGATCGAACCAAGCGCCCCCCGATACAGAGAATCGACCTCCAGGCCACGTCACCCAACGGAATCGGCTCAGGCAATCGTCGCGCCAATGGCGCAAGCGGACAGACACTGGCCGCACCCCGCGCAGCTCACGCCAACGATCACCCACTGTATCACGTTATCATGGACTCGATCTCTCGTCAACCCATGATTCAGGCGATGTTTAGGAGAAAGTTCGCGATCGGTCCGACCGGTCGCGCGATGCGTCGGATGGGCGAGCCCGGAATGTGTCGTTGTGAATCGGAAGCTGAGATCACCCAGCCGGGACACCCCCAGGGGTGCGCTGGCCCGCCGGGGCTGATCCGGAGAGGACCCACGCCGATCGCGCCCACAGTTTCAGGCATTCCGCCTCAAGGGGAAGGCGCGGAGGGCTTGGGGTGTCAAGACAACCGGGCCAACTCGGTTCCGGTTTGTCGAAACGCGACCGGGTGAGAAGCAAGACCGGCCAGCCGTCCCCGTCCCAGGGGCGATCCTCAGGTCAGAACAGGTCCACCGCCGAGCGGTTTCCTCAATCCCAGCGGCTTCCGCCGCTGAGCCGGTCGCCAAGACCAAGGGGTCCCGCTTCCCGCACGTCGATGAACTCAAGGTATTAAACTACAAACGGCGACTTATGTCGTCAAGGATGGTGCGATGCCGTTTTTTCCAAGTTTGCCAGCTCGAGCCACCCGCACGGAGCCGCACCACGGCCGGTCCCGCCGCACGCCCAGATCATGGGCAGTGATTCGCTCATAAAAGAAACACGAATGAATTCAGACTGGGCAAGCCGCCGGATGCGGCCCCTCAATTCGGAGCAGGCCTGCTGCCGGATCTGATGGAGTAGTGCCTCGGATCGGGGATGCGGTTGTGCCCTGTTGGATTTTTCCGACGTACCGGGTCGCGCTGGCGGTGTCGGCGGCCGGCCGATCGGGACGCCGACTGGCTGGACGGCCGGATCCTCCTGGGGCAGACGATGGGCCTCCTGGCTGGCTCGATCGAACGTCCGTGACCTGGATTCAGTCCGGCTCGACGCCCATTTCGCGGAGCAAGGCGGCATAGCGCTCGGCGCGCCGAGCGGCCTCGGCGCGGTGCCGCTCGGCCTCCTCGGCGCGGTGCTCGGCCTCCTCGGCGCGGTGCTCGGCCTCCTCGGCGTGGCGTTGGGCCTCCTGGGCGTGTTGGCGCTCCGCCTGGGCGTGCAGGCGTTCGGCGTTGCGCTCCTCAAGGATCTCCTCGTAGGTCAGGAAGCGCTCGCCATCGGGGCGGATGATGGTCAGGCTGTCCGGGCCCTGGCCCGGCTCAAACCGAATCCCCAGCCGGGGACTCACGAAACCCGCCATGACGGGGTTCTCGACCAAGGACTGGCCGACCCGCAGCCAGCCGCGGAGGGTCCCGTTGTGCGGGTTGTACACGTAATACTCTTCCACTTCATACCGCTGATAGAATTCGAATTTGCGCTTCATCTCCCCCGAGCGGTTGCCCGGCGAGAGCACTTCGAAGATGACCTGGGGCGCGATCCCCCCCTCCTCCCATTGTTTGTACGAGCCCCGCAATCGCTTGGGCCGACCGAAGGCGACCAGGATATCCGGGCCCTGGCGGATCTTGTTGTTCCCCTCGACGGGATACCACAAGAGGTTGCCCGCCACATACACATTGGGATCGTGGATGAACAGAGCGCCGACTCCCTCCTTGATGACGACGATCCACTTGAATTGCAAGTCATGGTCCGACATGGGCTTTCCGTCGCTGTCGGGGTATTCGATCTCGGGTCGGTGGACGTGGGTCGCGGACGTCATGCTCATCGAAGACCTCGGGGGACGATCGGGTCTGCTCAACAGATTGGAGTATCGCAGAAAAGGGCGGATGCAGCCAGCCGACCTGGGAGTGCATCACCTCATCTCGGCGGATTCATCAGCGGCTTGAGGAAGGCGGCCGAGGCGCGCACGGCCTCGACGGCCATGTGGCTGTGCCGGCTCAGCTCGACGTGGACGCCCCCCGGGTAGTCGATCGCGCGCAGCGCGTCGAGGATCGGCGGGAACTCCATCGTCCCCTGACCGAACATCAGGTGTTCGTGGACGCCGGGAACCATGTCCTCGATATGGATGTTCCGGATCCGGCTCCGCCAGCGCCGCAGCAACCCGGCGATGTCCCCTTCGCCCGAACAGTGCACGTGGCCGACATCGACCGTCAGGTCGAAGAGCGGGTGGCGAATCCGCTCGTCGAGGCGGGCGAACCGATCGAGGGTGTCGATGAACATGCCCGGCTCGGGCTCGAAGGCCAGGGGCATCTCGGCCGCTTCGGCGTGGGCCAGCACGGGCTGGAGCGCCACGGCAAGCCGGGTCAGACCGTCCTCGTCGTCGAGCGGCCCCGGCGCGCCGCCCGACCAGAAGGAGACGGCCTCGGCCCCGAGGGCCTTGGCCAGATCGATGGCCCGCAGGAGGAAGTCGACGCGCACGGCCCGGCGACGGGGGTCGGGATCCATCAGGGTCGGGTCGTGCTTGAGGCGCGGGTTGAGCAGGTAACGCGCCCCGGTCTCGATCACCCGGGCCAACCCGCGGCGGTCCAGCGCATCCCGGACCTGGTGGACTTGCCGCGCCAGGGATGCCGGCTCCTCGAAGGGATCCAGTGCGCCGGCGTCCAGCGTGATCGCAACGCTGGTATAACCCTCATCGGCCAGCAGCTCGATGGCATCCCGCAGGCGATGGTGTGCCAGGCCATTGGTATTGTAGCCAAGTCGCATCCGCGCCTCGCCTCAGGGACTGGGTGGAACGGCTTGCTCGATGAGGCGGGTGCGCGCAGCGGCGATCAGTTGTTCGTCCTCGGCCTCGTAAAGGCTGGCCCCCGATAAGGCGGCGAGATGCTCGACCAGGGAGCCAAGGCGCCAATCGCGGTCACGCTCCCAAACCCGTTGCAGCGCTTCCAGCAATTCGGCCCGCGTCTCGGCGAGGGGACGATCCAGCATGGGACGACTCCCGGCCTCCAGTTGATGTCGCCGATGTTCCGCGTGACGAGATGCTGCGCAGGTTAATCGATCGTCATCGAGGTCGGTAGCACTTATCGGCGTTTCTTCACTCGAGAGTACGGCGAGCATCTCGATAAGTTGGACAAAGCGCATGTCTGGATACAGGTGGCTGAGCTTCGTCAGAGATCCCATCGGTGGACAACATTTATATGTGTTCATTGAATTTGGTCTCCCACCGTGGGGAAGCGGGACAGGTCGAGTTTGGGCCGAGTTTCAATCACCGCGCAGGCAAACGGTAACCTGTTGGCCAGGAAGGAGTTTGCCGACTCGAGTGCAGCGAGTCACACCATCGATGAGCTGCAACTCTCCATTCCGGCCACGAACCACGAGGGGGATGGCTTTCCATCGATGCTCTTGACATGCCGGGAAATCCGCCTCGCCAGTTTGGCAGGATCCGCACCACCGACACGGCTGGCGGGCAGGCGGAGTGATCGGGGGTCGACCTGGATGAACTCCCGCTGGTGGCCGGTTGGCTTCGGCATACGGCAGTTCTCGCCCAGGACGTTCGTGCGTCAAACCCGGGAAATACCCATCATCGCCCAAGAGATTGCTTCCGCCTCCTCATGGTGAGTCTCCCCGGATGAAGCCCATGGTCCCTCAGGCAAGTCGGCCGTTCCGACATGCACATGGAGAACACGGGTGCGACCACAATACCATGAGGTGGTCCCGGCACGGAAGCACGTGAGTATTGGCCGCCCGCTGCTTTACGGCCGTTGGCGAGGCAGGATCTCGGCGACGGCGATGCGACCAACTTCGACACCCGCGACCACGACAGGCACATCCTGGCCGGCCTGGAAGGTCACGCGGGACCCGCAGCCCGCCGGGCCCGGATGGGTGTAGAGCTCGACCTGACGATCCACCAAGTTGACGATCCAGTAGACGGGAATGCCGCTGCGGGGGCGTAAGCCAGCCACTTGTTGCCTTGATCGCGACCGAGGCTGGCCTGGGAAACCTCGATTAAGAGCGCCACGTCCTCCGGCCCGGGGTGGTGATCGTCGTACGTCTCGGGATCGCCCCGCACAATGGCCAGATCCGGCCGGGGCTCATCGAAGTCAGGGATCCGCACGGGCTTGTCCTCACGGACGAACCACCCCGGCCCGACCATCCGATCGAGCCGTCGTCGCAATCGTTCCGTGACCAGCACGTGAGGTGGATTCATGTCCGTCCTCTCCACCAAGTAGCCGTCGATGAGTTCGACCGGAGCATCCAGCGCATCCGCGATCCGCTCGTATTCGTCCACCGTCATGCGGTAAACTGCCGGCGATGCCAGGGGGAGTCGCGGCGTCGGCAGCGTCGGCGCCGTTGATGTGATCGTGGACATAGAGTTCACTCCTGGCAACCGAGACAACTCACCCGATTCCGATCATCGCCCATGAGTCTACTCTGCACCGCTGGAATGGGCAACGCCGCTCACGGTCGCTCCATCTCGAAGAGATCGGTGCTGCGACAGTAGGAGCTGCCGCCGAGTCGGGCGATCGTCCGCAGCTTGCGCGGATCCACGCGGCCGGAGGGGTCGAGGACCGCGTCGTCGATGTCGATCAGCAGGACCTCGCCGATCACGAGGTTGGCCGCGATGGGGCCGTCGCCGATGGGGAGGATCTGCCGCACGCGGCATTCCATGTGGACGGGCGACTCAGCCACGCGCGGCGGGCGGACCTTCACCGCCGGCCGCAAGGTCAAGCCCGCGGATTCGGCCTCGCTCTGGCCGCGGGGCAGCTCCTTCGAGGTCGCGTTCATCGGCGCGGCGAGGTCCTCCACGGCCGCGTTGAGGACGAACTCCGGGACGACTTCCAGGTTCAGCAGCGTGTCCTTCTTCGAGCCGTCGCGGCGCAGGGTCGGCGAGAAGACGACGACCGGCGGGTTGGCGCCGAAGGCGTTGAAGAAGCTGAACGGCGCCAGGTTGACCCGGCCCTGATCGTCGACCGTCGTCACCCACGCGATTGGCCGGGGGGTCACGATCCCGACCAGCGCCTGGTAGACCGTCACGACCTCGGCGGAGGCGACATCGATGAGCATTTAGTCGACCCAGCTCAGGGGATACGACGGATCGTCCAGGTTGAGCGCTTCCCGTGTCAGGCGCAGCGGCCGGACGGTGTCGACCATCACGGCCAGCTCGTCGGTCCGCTGAAGATCGCGACTGGCGGCGATGGTGCCGGGGTGCGGGCCGTGGGGGATGCCGCGGGGATGGAGCGTGATCGAGGCCTCCTCGACGCCCCGGCGACTGCCGAAGCGCCCGCGGACATAATACAACACCTCGTCGGCCTGGACGTTCGAATGGGCATAGGGGACCTTGATCGCCTCGGGGTGCGTGTCGAGCAGCCGCGGGGCGAAGGTGCACACCACGAATCCCGGCGCCTCGAAGGTCTGCTGGACGGGCGGGGGCTGGTGGACCGTCCCGGTGATCGGCTCGAAGTCGTCGGCGTTGAACGTGTAGGGATAGACCATCCCGTCCCACCCGACCACATCGAAGGGATGGCTCGCCAGGGTATAGCGCGTGAGTCGCCGGCCGTCCTTGACCAGGACGGTCGTCTCCTGCTCCAGGTCGATGACCGTGGTCTCCCGCGGGCCGTGCAGGTCGCGCTCGGAGTAGGGCGAACCGAGCCGCAACTGGCCGTCCGGGTTGAGATACCGCGCGGGGATCGTCACGTTCCCCTTGGCTTCGATCAGCAGCAGGTCGGGCGCACTGCCCGGCTCGAAGGCCAGGCGATAGGTCGTGCAGCGCGGGATGACGATGTAGTCGAATTCCCGGAACGGCAGCGGGCCGAACATCGTGTGCAAGGTGCCGCGGCCGGCATGGACGAACAGGACCTCGTCGGCATCCGCGTTGCGGAACAGCTCGTCCTGGGGCTTGGCCGGTCGACACCGCGCCAGGACGACGTCCTCATTCCCGAGCAACGCCATGCGACCCGTGATCGGGTCGCCCATCCGAGGGATGGCCCGCGTCTTGAAGTGGTGATGCCGGAGCGTGGCCTCCTCGCCCAGGTCCAGCGCGACCGTGCCGGCCGGCTCCAGCCGGGTCACCCGCGTCGGCGGACGCAAGTGATAGACCAGGCTATAGGCCCGCGAGAAGCCCGCGAGCGTCACCACCTCTTCGTAGTGGATCCCCTCGCCTTTGAACCCGGGCTGTTGCGGATGGGCAATGTGCCGCTTGCGCGGGATCGAGCCGAGTCGCAGATAAGGCGGCATGAATGAGCCCTCCGAAATCCGAGAGAGAGTGGGGATCGGCGGACGCAGCCGCCTCCTACAGGAAGATGGCGGCGTTCAACCCTTGTAGGAGCCGGCTCCGTCTGGCGACTCCGCGATCCTGTTCACAGGATGAGCCACCACGCGATTGCGCAAGGTCCCCAGTCGTTCGACGGTCAGCTCGACCACATCGCCCGGCTGGAGCCAGCCCCCGGCCTGCTCGGGCGTCAGCTCGAGGATGCAGCCGGTCCCGACGGTTCCTGAGCCCAGCACATCGCCGGGCCGGAGGGTCGCGTCTCGACTGGCGTGCGCCAGCAACTGGGGCCAGGTCCAGTACATCGTCCCCGAGTTGCCCCGCGACAGCAAGCGGCCGTTGACCGTGGCGGTCATCTCCAGGTGCAGGCGGCCGTCGCGGTAGCAGTCGGCCAGCTCATCGAAGGGGACCAGCTCGGGGCCCAGCGCGGTCGCGAAGTCCTTCCCCTTGCTCGGCCCCAGCCCGACCGCCATCTCGACGCGCTGGAGGTCGCGGGCGCTCCAGTCGTTCATGATCGTGAAACCGGCCACGGCCTCCAGCGCCCGGTCGTCGGCCGGGAGGTCGCGGGCCGCCCGGCCAATCACGCAGGCCAGCTCCAGCTCATAATCCAGCTCGGCGCTGCCCCGGGGCGCCCAGACCTCGGCGTCGTGGCCGATCACGCCCGCCGGGTTGGAAAAATAGAAGACCGGCACCTGGTACCACTGGGAAACCATCTCCAGCCCGCGATGCCGCCGGCACGTCGCCACGTGCTGCTCGAACGCGTAGAAGTCGCGGATGCTGGCCACCGCGGGGAGGGGATATCGCATGGTCAGTGTAGGTCAGGCTTGAGCCTGACAAGGAACCAGATCGCGTCAGGCTCAAGCCTGACCTGCGTGCATCGCGTCAGGCTCAAGCCTGACCTGCGTGTTTCAAAGCGTCCCGCGGCGCGCCTGTTCGTGCTCGATCGCCTCGAAGAGGGCCTTGAAGTTCCCCTTGCCGAAGCTCCGCGCCCCGCGGCGCTGGATGATCTCGAAGAACAGCGTGGGCCGGTCCTCGACCGGCTTGGTGAAGATCTGGAGCAGGTAGCCCTCGTCGTCGCGGTCGACGAGGATGCCCAGCTCGGCCAGTTCGTGCAAGTCCTCCCGGATCGTGCCCACGCGCTCGGGAAGCCGCTCGTAATAGGCCTGGGGCACCTTGAGGAACGAGACGTCGTTGGCGGCCATGGCCCGCACGCTCTCGATGATGTTGCCGGTGGCCAGGGCGATGTGCTGCACGCCCGGACCGCCGTAGTATTCCAGGTACTCCTCGATCTGGGACTTCCGCCGGCCGTGGGCCGGCTCGTTGATCGGGAACTTGATCCGCCCGCGCCCGTCGGCGACCACCTTCGACATCAAGGCCGAGTACTCGGTGCTGATGTCCTTGTCGTCGAAGCTGACCAGGAGCGAGAAGCCCATGATCTTGCTGTAATAATCGACCCAGTCGCCCATCTTGCCCTCTTCGACGTTGGCGACGATGTGGTCAATCGCCTTGAGTCCGACCGGGTGGAAGGTCCGGGGGCTGTAGCGATCCGGGTCCAGCGGCTGGAACCCGGGCGCGAAGACGCCGTGATACCGCGCGCGGTTGACCAGGGCGTGGGTGGTGTCGCCATAGGCGTGGATCTCGGCGAAGTCATAGGCGCCGTGCTCGTCCTCGATCGTGCGGGGCGGGGTCGCGGGCCGGGCCCCGCGCGCCACGGCGGCCGCGAACGCCGCCGGGACGTCCTCGACCTCCAAGGCGATCGACTGGACGCCGTCGCCGTGCTGGACCAGCCGATGGGCCTCGGGATGGTCGGGTCGCAACGGCGAGGCCAGCACGAAGGTGATGTGCCCCTGGCGGAGCACATAGGCCGCCTCGTGCCGCACTCCAGTCTCCAGTCCCGCGTACGCGATCACGTCGAAGCCGAAGGCATTCCGGTAGAAATACGCGGACTGCCGCGCGTTGCCCACGAACATGCGCACGTGGTCGATGCGCTTCAGCGCCAGGGGGTCGACGGTCATGTCGGTGGTCTCCGCAAGCGGGGGCGAGCCGGGAGCGCCGGCGTGCCTCAATCGAGCACGCCGTGGATCCGGTCATCTTCCAGGCCGCCCCAGAACGTGGCGATGGCGTCGAGGACCTCGTGCGCGCCCTGGAAGAACTTGGCCTCATCGAAGCGCGGAGCGAAGAAGACACCTTCCAGCTCTTCCAGGGTGTGGCCGGCATGCTGGGCCTCGACCCGGTTGTGCCAGGTGAAGAAGGCGACTTTCAGGGCAGGCAGGCGGGTCGCCTTGATGTCGAGCAAGCCGTCTTCCAGCTCCTGCCAGAAGCCGGCGGCCGCCCAGTTCTCCACCGCGAAGCTGGCCCCCTCCGCGATCCGGTCATCCTCGTTGCCATAAAGTCGCTGGAGCTCGTCGCAAAACCGCAGAGTATAGGCTCGCCCATGGCGGCGCTTCCCCAGGTCGTCGAAGCCCAGGCCCAGCGCTTCCCCGACGGCCAGCAGCCATTCGAAATGGGCGGCCCGGAACCGGAAGGTCCCGCCATCGACCGTGCCCTCGGTGCTGACCAGCTCGGGGTCACCCTCGCGGTCCTTCGCTTCCTCGTCGGCCACCGCCTGACCCGAGGTGGTCCTGCCGTCGGTCCGCCGGTAGATCACCCCCAGCTCGTTCATCAAGATTTCCTTGGCCGCCCGCGCCTGCTGGAGACTCGGTGCGTTGATCACCCGCAGCAGGGCCGCGACCAGGAATTGATTCGAGAAGACCGAGAACTGGCGGACGAAGTGCGCCAGCTCGGCATCGGTCGCCTGCCCGGCGCGGAACCAGCGCGTATAGGCATTGTCCGTGATGATCCGATGATGGAGCAGGTCGCGCTCGACGCGGTCGAGGAAATCGCCGAAGGCCTCGACCTGCTCCTCCGTCAATTCGCCGCGTCGCAGCCGCTCCTCGATCCGAGGAGAGACCCGCTCGTGATGGGTCGCCGTCGCCATGAGATACCCCCTGGACTGGAAGGAGAGGAACGGGGGACTTGTTTCTCTCATTGTAGACGAAACGCGGCGGGCGGGTAGACCCTCTCTCACCTCCGATCGGTGCGCTGGAGGGGTTTCTCTAGCGGGTTTGCCGAGCGGCCGCAAGGGGTCTTCCTTGGGGGAATCCGCGGCGCGGCCGGTCACCGGGTTCGGGACGCTCGTTTGCGGCCCTTGCCCGAACCCGCCGGCCGCTTCTTCGGGGGATCGGGTTGGTTGATCACGTCGGCCAGCATCGCCGCCAGCCGCTGGCCGGCCGGGCAATCGCACTGCGCCAATTCCGCCATCTCGGCGAAACTCAATTGCGGGTCGGGGAAGGGAAGCCGCCCCTCGGCCTGTTCCACCGTCGCCGACAGCACGTAGAGCTTGGACCGGAACCGCACCTTCACCCCGCACCGCTTGAGGAACTCCAACTCCCGGTAGAAGGTCCGCAAGCCGATCCGCAGCTCCGACAAGACCGCCGCACGGGGCCGGGAGGCCTCGGCCAGGAAGCGAACCAGTCGATGCAGTCGAGCCGCCCGCTGCAAGGTGATATGAACCGAAGGTCGTCGTCGCCGGCTGGCGGAACTACTCATTATCGCTCGAATCCTTACCGACCCCGGCACCCCGCGAGTCCCCATGACCCGCCGGCGGCCCCAGGATGAGATCCCATCGACCTCCGTAGACTGATGAGCAGTCCTCGACCGTTTCGACCGCCGCCGGCCGACCCCTCTGCTCAAGATCCCTCGATCGGAGTTCGGGTTGTGACGATTAGACTGATTTTAACGAATCTCTCAAGAATTCCGAGCATCCTGTCGATTCTGATTCAGAACCGGCGGACCGGACCGCGATCGTCCCCTGAGTTGGTTGATCGCACACCCTCACGATTGCGAATCGGCACCGCTCACGCGGCCGGAGGGATGGGGGATGCTGGGGATGGTTCGCGACGCGGCCCGAGCCCCAGTCCGAGTCGATTCTGGAGTGGTTCGGTCGGGGACAGACGGACGGACGGTCTGGCCTCCTGGGAAAGGGGTTTCTGATCCATGTTGAAGCGGAAGCCAACACCGACGAGACGGTCCCTCCGGCCCTCGGCCGAGCACCTGGAGCCGCGGCAACTGCTCTCCTCGGGCCTAGGCAAGCCGACGGCCACGGTCAGGGGGACCGACCCGGACGGCGCTCAATGGACGCTCCGTCTCTACGGGCCGGGGACGCTCAACGTGGTCGACCAAAACGGCAACGCCTTCACCAAGACCAATCGGGGCACGCCGGATTTGATCGATACGATCACGGTCGCCGGCACGATCACCTCGGCGACCAAGCTGGTCGGGACCGTCATCCCCTCGGCCAGTGGCGCGAATAAGGTCCACTTCCAGAATCTGATCGTGTCCCAGACGGGCGAGCTGGGGAACATCGATCCGGGCCGGGTCTCGTTCAACAAGGTCATCCAGAACGGCATCGATGCCATCGACATGCCGGGCTTCTGGCTGGCCCATACCGAGACGACCACCCCGTCGATCGCGTCGCTGATCCACACCAACGCCAAGTCGGCCGGGGCGATCGATATCCCCGGGGGCGTGATCACCTTGCGGTTCGGTGGCGTGGACGCCACCTTTACGCCCAAGGGAGGAACACCCCTGAACCGGACGGGTCAGAGTAACGAATTCGAGATCAACCTGGGCCTGCCGATCACCACGGGCACCAGCGTGATCGTGAACAAGGTGATCACCACTGGGCAGGTGAATCCCAGTAGCACTCCCAGCTCGCCGGCGGCCCCGTTCCAGGACTTCGCCACCTTCCTGGTCTCGGGCCGGTTGAACCTGTTCCAGGCCAACGAGATCGATGGGAGCACCGCCCAGGACACGCTGCCGACCCAATTCGCCAGCACGGCGCCGTCCAGCAGCCTGCTGTCACCGGGTGGCACCTTCGTGATCTCGCAGGGGAGCGTCGCGGGGACCGGCCAGATCGGCACCGTGCGGATCCTCGGCGGCGCCACCAACTTCACGACTCTGGTCGATTCATACCCGTTGGCCCAGACGCCCGTCGAAGGGGCCTTGGGCGCGCGGATCCGCAATTTCTCGGTCGGCGGTGAGACCAACAACGTCCTCCTGATGGCGCCTTCCGGCTCACGGTATGTCAACTTCGGGCT
Organism: Isosphaeraceae bacterium; assembly: GCA_021324445.1. Classification (GTDB taxonomy): domain Bacteria; phylum Planctomycetota; class Planctomycetia; order Isosphaerales; family Isosphaeraceae; genus JAJPJC01. Next base: position 84,243 of record JAJPJC010000293.1, on the reverse strand, counting down.
GGGCATGGACAACGTGACCATCAACAGCTTGACCATTTCCGCGCTGCGGGCCAATCGCGATGCCACCAACTCCACGGTGACGGTCTCACGCTCGATCGGCAACTTGCTCATTGGGGGCCCCGTCGAGAACACCAACGTTCAGGCGGGCTATGCTCAGAGTCTCTTCACCGACACCAACTTCCCGCCGACGTCGGTCCTCGGCGCCGGTTCCGGGGTCTTCTTCGGCACCCCGCCGCCGACGATCACCGATCCACAAGTCATTTCCACGACCGGGCTGACGGAACCCTATGCGCAGAACACCGGCACGATGCGGGTCCGCATCGCCGGGGATGTCACCAACTCGGTCTTCTCGGCCTCGGTCGACCCCAATCCCTCGGGGCTCTCGGCCATCGAGTTTGAGAAGTCGCGCCCGAACATCCCCTTCCCGTTCGGTGCGCCCAACAATCTGGTCTTGCCTCGCGGAGTCATCAACGCGAAGGTCGAGGGGACCATTGACAACTCGACGAACCCCTTGGTGGCGACCACGGCCCCGGCCAGCGCGGCGTTCTTCGCCCGGAAGGTCCACCTCGCGACGGGACCGGTCATCCCGCCGGAGGTGCCCTACCAGCCGTACGCCCACCCGCCGGCGTTGCACAAGGGTCAGTCCTCCCTGGAGGGGTTGCTCAAGCTCGACCACCTCCCCAAGCGAGTCGCCAGGCCAAGGGCCGCGGCGCGCCGCGCGCAGGGCAAAGCCTAGCAGCGGGCTGAAGCAGCCTGGCGCGGGCGCGGCGGGTGTGGGCTGGGGCTCATCGCCGGCTCCGGGGGGTCGCTGCGGCGATGTCCTGACGGAACCAGGCGCCCGGGAATTTGATGGTCCGGGCGGCCTCGTAGGCCCGGTTCCGCGCCTCGGCCAAGGTCTCGCCCAGCGCGGTGACGTTCAGGACGCGGCCGCCGTCGGTGACGACCCGGGCCTCGCGGCCCGGGGCCGCCTCGGCGCGGAGGGTCGTCCCCGCGTGGAAGACCTTCACGTCGGGCATCCGCTCCACGGCCTCCAGGTTCTGGATCAGGCGATCGCGCTCATAGTGGCCGGGATATCCCTCCGAGGCCATGACGACGGTCACGGCCGGCCGCCGATCCCAGTGGAGCGAGACCGTATCCAGCCGTTCGTCGGCGGCGGCCTCCAGGACCTCGAGCAGGTCGGATTTCAACCGCATGAGCACGACCTGAGTCTCGGGGTCGCCGAAGCGGACATTGAACTCCAGGACCTTGGGCCCCTGGTTGGTGAGCATCAAGCCGGCGTAGAGCACGCCGCGGAACGGGCGGCGGGCGCGCTTCAAGGCGTGGATCGCCGGGACCAGGACTTCGCGCTCGACCTGTTCCATCAACTCGGGCGTGGCAATGGGGGTGGGGGAGTAGGCCCCCATCCCTCCGGTATTGGGACCCTCGTCGTGGTCATAGGCGCGCTTGTAATCCTGGCTGGACTCCAGCGGGATGATGGTCCGGCCATCCGTCACGGCCAGGACGCTGAGCTCCTGGCCATCGAGGCGTTCCTCGATGATCAGGCAATCGCCGGCTTGCCCGAAGATCCGCCGGACCATGATCTGATCGATCCCGTCCAGGGCCTGGCGGAGGTTGTCACAGACGAAGACGCCCTTGCCGGCGGCCAGACCGTCGGCCTTCAGGACCAGGCCCAGGGGGCGTCCCAGCACGAAGTCGCGGGCCTCGGCGGCCGTGGAGAAGACGCGCTTCTGCCCGCGCTCCTCGATCTCGACCTGCACGCCCGGACTGAGCATCTCGCGCGGGTCCATGATCCGGTCGATCGCCTCGAGCGTCTCCGCGGCCGTCCGGCAGTGGAGCGTATGGCGAAGGCTGGATCGGCCCCGGGAGCGGACGGTCAAGGCCACCTCCCGCGACAGCGCGAAATGTTCGGCATCGGGAGCCGAGCGGAAGACCCGATAATCGGCGGTGGGGATGCCCGCCTGCCGCATCAGGTCCTTGGCAAAGACCTTGCTCCCCTCCAGCTCGGCAGCCTCCCGGCGCGGGCCGAAGATCCGCAGGCCCTCGCGCTGGAAGACCTCGACGATCCCCTTGACCAGCGGCTCCTCCGGTCCCACCACAGCCAGGCCGATTCCCTCGCGCTTGGCGAACTGGACCAGCCCGCGGAAATCGGTCGGCTCGATCGCGACGTTCTGCACGTCCAGGGCCGTGCCTGCGTTCCCCGGAGCGCAGTAGATCGACGTGACCCGAGGCGACTGCTTGAGCTTCCAGCAGAGAGCGTGTTCCCGCCCGCCCTTGCCGATCACTAGGACTTTCAACGCCTTGACCCCCATCACGCGGAGATGTCCCAACATCCTGCACCAGATCGGGGAGGCGACGCTCGTGCCCAACCCGAACCGAACCGCGGGCGGGAGAGGCCAGCCGGATTCTCTCCGCGCTCTCCCGCGCCGCGGGGCGCTCGGCGGCCCCTCGCCCCCCCGGGGCCTCATCCTCCCGATGATGCTTCCGTCTCAGGGCCTCCTGATGATCCTCGGCTCCAAGTCTCTCCTATTCTAGTAAAGTCGGACCGGTCCGGGACAGTTGGCATTTCGGCCGCGCGGCCGTCAAGCGGTCCGCCTGGCATTCTCGACAGCCGGTCGCGCGAGTAAACTGGGTAGGGTGGCCGGGGAGCGCCGTGGGGGAGGAGGGGGCTCCGTCCCCCGACCGCCAAGCCAGGGATCGCCGGACAGAGCTGGCTCCTACAAGAACGAACTCTGCGAGTCCGCGACCAGCGGCGGGCTGTCGAAAGGCCTCCTTCACCCGTTCCAGACACCAGGGGACCCGATCGTGAAGCATGTTGCCGTTGTCGGAGCCAGTGGAGCTGTCGGCGCGCGAATGATCCGCCTGCTGGAAGAGCGCGATTTTCCCATCGCCTCGATCCAGTTCCTGGCCTCCGAGCGCAGCTCGGGCCGGACGATCGGGTTCCGGGGCCAGGAGCATCGCATCCAAGCCCTGACCGCCGAAGCCTTTCGGGGGGTTGAGCTGGTCCTCTCCAGCACGCCGGCGAGCATCTCGCGGCAGTGGAGTCCGATCGCGGCGGCCGCCGGCGCCGTCGTCGTGGATAACTCCAGCGCCTTCCGGATGGAGCCGGATGTCCCCCTGGTCGTCCCCGAGGTCAACCCGCAGGACCTTCGCCACCACCGCGGGATCATCGCCAATCCCAACTGTTCGACGATCCAGATGGTCGTCGCGCTCAAGCCGCTGCACGATGCCGCCCCCATCCGGCGCGTCGTCGTCAGCACGTATCAGTCCGTCTCCGGCGCCGGCATGAAGGGAATGCATGAGCTCCAGTCCCAGACCGAGGCCCACGTGCGCAAGGATGCACTCCCGAAGCCAACCAAGTTCGCCCATCCGATCCTCGGCAATTGCATCCCCCAGATCGATGATTTCCTGCCGAACGGCTACACCAAGGAGGAGATGAAGCTGGTCAATGAGACCCGCAAGATCATGGGCGACCCGACCATCGACGTGAGTCCGACGTGCGTGCGCGTGCCGGTCCCCTTTTCACACAGCGAGTCGATCCTGGTCGAGACCGAGCGTCCGATCTCGGTGGACGAGGCCCGCGCGCTCTGGGAAGCCGCCCCTGGTGTGACGGTGGTCGATGACCCGATGGCCCAGGCCTATCCGCTGGCCGCCGAGGCAGCGGGCAAGGACGAGGTCTTCGTCGGCCGGATTCGACTGGACCTCAGCCGGCCCAACACCTTGTTGTTCTGGTGCGTCAGCGACAACCTCCGCAAGGGGGCGGCGACCAACGCGGTGCAGATCGCCGAGGAATTGCTCAAGCTCGAACCGGTGGGAGTCTGATGCGGCCCCGCCTGTCTCGACGATGCGGAACATCAAGTTGACTCTCTGCTACGATGGCACCGAGTTCCACGGCTGGCAGAGCCAGCCGGGGTTGAGGACCGTTCAGCAGGTCCTCGAGAGCGCCCTCGAGCGGTTGACCGGCGCACGCCCGAGCACGACCGCCAGCGGTCGCACCGACGCCGGGGTGCATGCGCTGGGCCAGGTCGTCCACTTCCTGACCGCCTCGCGCCACCAGCCCGAGACCTTCGTTCGGGCCTTGAACGCCCTGATGCCTCGGGATCTCCGGGTGCTGGACGCCCGAGAGATGCCCCAAGCCTTCCATGCCACCCTGGATGCCCGGTCGAAGCGGTATCGCTATGTCATCGACAACGGGCGGGTCGCCAGCCCGTTTCAGCTCCGTTACAGTTGGCACGTCCCCGCGCCGCTGGATGGCCTGGCCATGAATCGAGCCGGTCAGCGGCTCCTGGGCCGGCACGACTTCCGCAGCTTCGAGACCGACTGGCCCAACCGCACCAGCAGCGTCCGCACAATCCACGACCTGACGGTCGAGCGCCGCGACGAGTTTGTCACCATCGAGGTCGAAGCCGATGGGTTCTTGTATCACATGGTGCGGTCGATCGCCGGGACCTTGATGCTGGTCGGCAGCGGCAAACGTCCCGAGGCGTGGGTCGCGGACGTCCTGGCTGCCGAGAGCCGGGTCGCGGCCGGGCCGACGGCTCCTCCTCAGGGGCTGTTTCTCGTGAAAGTCCGTTATGCTGAGTAGGTCGGGCTATAGTCAGACACAGTTGAATCTCCTGTCAGGCTAAAGCCTGACCTCCGGGAGCTGTATGCGGATCGTCCATGTCATCACGCGCTTGATCGTCGGCGGAGCCCAGGAGAATACGCTGCTGACGGTCGAGGGTCTGCACCATCGCTATCATGACGACGTGACGTTGATCACCGGCCCGGCGGAGGGTCCGGAAGGCGACCTGTTCGGCCGGGCGGCCGGACTGGGACTCCCGGTGGAGGTGATGCCCGAGCTGGTCCGGCCGGTCCGCCCATGGGTCGATCGGGCGGCGTACCATCGGCTCCGCGCGGCGTTCCGGCGGTTGAAGCCGGAGGTGGTGCACACCCACAGCTCGAAAGCCGGGATCCTCGGCCGGGCGGCGGCGTGGCGCGAGCGCGTGCCGGCGATCGTCCACACCATCCACGGCCTGCCCTTTGGTCCTTTCGAGGGACCGTGGAAGAACACCCTGTATGTCGCGCTGGAGCGCTGGGCCGCCGGGCGTTGCCACGCGATCGTCAGCGTCTGTGACGCGATGACCACGCAAGCGCTGGCCGCTGGAGTCGGCAGACCCGAACAGTTCCTCACCGTCTACAGCGGCATGGAGACCGACGCCTTCCTCTGGCCGCGTCGACCGCGCGAGGAGGTCCGGCGCGAGCTGGGGCTGGCCGATGACGAGGTCGCCTTCGCCACCGTGGCCCGCCTCTTCGAGCTCAAGGGACACGACGACATCGTGGCCATCGCGCCGCAGGTCCTCGAGGCCAACCCGAGGGTCCGTTTCGTCTGGATCGGTGATGGGATCCTACGCGATCGACTGGTCGCCGAGCTCGAGCGCCTGGGGATCCGGCGATCGTTCATCCTGACCGGATTGGTCCCGCCGGATCGGATCCCCGAGCTGCTGACCGCTGTCGATGCGGTTATCCATCCCAGCCTACGGGAAGGACTGGCTCGAGTCTTGCCCCAGGCGCTGCTGGTGGGCCGTCCCGTGATCAGCTACGACATCGATGGCGCCCGGGAGGTGGTGCTCCCCGAGACCGGCGTCCTGCTCAAACCGCGTGACCTCGACGGGTTGCGCCGGGCGATCCTCGAGCTGGCGGCCGACCCCGCGCTGCGGGCTGCCCTGGGGCGGGAGGGCCGGCAGCGCTTCGCCGATCAGTTCCGGCACGAGACGATGACGCGACAGCTCCGCTCACTTTACGAGCGTCTGCTTGAGCATCGGAACGCCGTCAGCGGGGACCGGCGGCAGCTCGCCGGACCATCGTGACGGGTCCTGCCGCACGACCGCGATCTGGAGCACCTGGGGCTTGCCGCGATTGAGCACCAGGCCCTCGACCTGGTCCACGGGCGTGACCTCCAGTTTGAAGTGGCTGCGCATGACCTGGATCTCGCTGGGCAAGGCGACCGTGAGCACCGATCGGCCGTTGGCCAGATGAGCGAAGAAGCTGTCCCGATCGTGCGCCAACGCGACCGGATGTCCCAGTGCGTAGATCACGCCCGGCTCCTGGTACTCCAGCAAGACGGGCTCCAACCCCATCGCGGCGGAGTGCGCGGCCAGGCGTTCGCCGACGATCCGTGCGGTCCTGTACGGTTCCGCCAGCGGGATGAGCCATCCACACAGGACCCACAATACCAGCGCCCAGGTCACGGCCAGCGAACCGATCGCCCGCCGGGCGCGACCGCGATGAAACGAGAAGAACCCCGTGAGGGTGCCGGCAACCAGCAGGCAGGCGATGACGATCATGGGCCAGCGCAGACCCCAGGGCACCATCGGCAGTGGGACCATCAGGCCCGCAGCCAGGGCCAGCCCGATCCCCGCCAGCAGGGCCAGTCCCAGCCGGCCGAGCCGCCTCTGTCGCAACGGGGTTCCCTCAGTCTCCAGCGCGCCGGCCAGCCTGGCGACCAGGAGCGCCAGTGCCGGGAAAGCCGGCAGGTAATAATGGATCAACTTGGTCTGGAAGCACTCGAGCACGAGGAGCGGTCCGATCGCCCAACCGAGCAAGAAGGCCAGGTTGGGGTTCGACTCGCGTTGTCGCCATCCCTCCAGGAGCGCCGGCGGCACGAGGGCCGACCAGGGAAAGAAGACCAGGGTGGCGACGATGGGGTAGTATCCAGGGAACCCGCCGTGCATCTCCATGTCCGAGGCGAGCCGGGGGAGGATCTGCTTCCCCACGGCAAAGCGGAGGAACTCGCCGTGGGAGGTGATGCTGACGGCCACGTACCAGGGGGCCGTCAAGGCGAGGAATCCCACCAGCCCCCAGGTCCCATGGAGTCGCTCCCTGGGGGGGACCGGCCAGCCCCACCACCAGGCCATGGCCGTCGAAGCGAGGATCAGGGCCGGTCCAACCGGTCCCTTGGTCAGGACGGCCAGACTGAGGAGGACCCAGAATCCCGTGGCGGCGCCGATTGAAGGCCGGCGGCTCAGCGTCCAGAGGCAGGCCTGGCAACCGAAGAGCCACAGCGTCAGGGTCGCGTCGGTCGTGGCCAGCTTCGCTTCGGCGACGGCGATCGGCGCCGTCGCCAAGATCAAGCCGGCGAGCCACCCGCCGCGCGGTCCCAGCATCCGCCGCCCCAGCCACCAGACGCCCAGGACGGTGCCGGCACCGGCCAGGCTCGAGACCAGTCGTACGCCGAACGGGTTGTCACCGGCGATGGCCGTGCTCAGGCCGGTCAGCCAGTAGATGAGGACCGGTTTGTGGTACCGGGGCACGCCGTTGAAGGTGGGATTGATCCAGTCGCCCCGTGACCGCATCTCGCGTACGCAGACGGCGTACCGCGGCTCGTCCCGGTCCCACAGGCCGGTTCGGTCGTTGCCGGCGAGGTTCAGCACGAGTGCCAGGAGTCCCAGGACGACCGGCTCGAGCCAGTCGAAGCGCCGCGGGTTGGGCCGGTCGTTCCCTTGGCACTCATCGTTGCTGAACGGCCGTGCCTCCTGCTCCACGGTTCCCTCCTGGACACCTCAACCACGGGGCCGCCCGGGCGGCTTCGTCCTGGGCTGGGTCCGATGGGCCATGAACCGGCCCGGGGGTGCGTACTATAATGAGTATCCGCCGTTTCGAGGAGAGCGAAATCGCGATCGCCTGGGCCTGTGAGGACCGCATCGACCATGGATGCGCCACATCGCACTGAGGCCGCCTGCCTGCTGGAGCAAGGGGCGTTGTATCGCCGGCGAATCGGCCTGGAGCCCGTCACGGCTCCCGGCGAACCGATCTTCTGCGGCTTGAAGCCGGGGGCATTCTCTCTCTATTTCGGCGACGCCCCGATCTACCATTTCGACCTGGACGGGCGCTGGCAGCGGGCCTTCGTCAGCGGCACGCATTACCTCAAGGGTCTCGACGCCACCACCCAGGTCATCGACCGGCTGCGCGAGGGACCGAATCTCGTCTTGAAGCGGCACACGTTGGACATCGCCCAGGCCAACGACTTCGATGCCCGGGTCCGGACCACGGCGTGGGAGCTCCTGCACGACCTGGGCGCCGGACGGCTGCGCCGTCGCGAACCCCCGGCGGAGAAGGCTCAGCCACTGGGGAACGACGAGCTCTGCCAGATCCTCGAGCGGATCAGCGAGTGGGACGCCGCCGCCTGGCTGGCCCACCGCCAGCGATACCGGGAAACCTACGGCCAGTTCCCCTTCTTGCCTCCGGAGTGCCAGAGTGCAGTGGTCCTCCAGGCGACGCTCGGGCATGCCGGGGGCCGGAGCTTCGGCCTGGGCCCCGTGACCGGGCACCAGGTGCGCACACGGACCGAGTTCGAGCAGCATGCCCGAGAGGTCGCCGCGCTCTGGGGCCGCCGGCTGCTTCAGAGCCGCGTGATCTTCCTGGCGGGCAGCGATCTGTTGCACCAGCCTCCCCACGACATCGCCGCTGACCTTCACGCGATCGGCCGACACTTCCCGATCGAGGCGGCCCGCGCTGTCGCGCAGGGTCGTCCCGAGCCCGAGGAAGCGGCGCCGCGGCTCGACGGAATTCACGTCTTCCTCGACGACTTCCGCCCCCCCCTGCCCGATCGAGCCGCCTGGCGCGAGTTTGCTTCGCGGGGCTTGATCCGGGTGAGCCTCGGTGTCGAGTCCGGCGATCCCGCGGTGCGCGCGATTTACCACAAGAACTGGAGCGATGAGGAACTCCGATCCGCGGTCGCCGATTTGAAGGCAGCCGGGTTGGGAGCCAGCCTCTTGACGCTCGTCGGCGCCGGCGGGATCGAGCATGCCGAGAAGCACCTCCTCGAGACGGTCCGACTCATCGAATCGCTCGAACTCGGTCGCGGCGACTTCGTCTTCCTACTCGACGAGAACGAGATCCGGGACCCATCAACTCCGGTGGAAGGCATGACGTGGTTGCGGGGATCCGCCTGGTCCGAACAGCAAACCCAGCTCAAGAGCGCCCTGGCACCCTTGAAGAGTCGAGGAATCAAGGTGCTGCCGTACACGATGGAAAAACAATGGGCGTGAATCGTACAATGCCGTAGGGAGGTGAAGCGGGATGAGCATGCTGCGGATCGATGAAGACCTGCTCGAAAGGATGGTCCGAGCCGTGGAGAAGGTTCGCGAACGCTTGCACCGCGCGGCCAGGGCCCTCGAAGAGGCGCAGATCCCTTACGCGGTGATTGGCGGCAATGCCGTGGCCGCCTGGGTGTCGACGGTCGATGAGTCGGCCGTGCGGAACACGCAGGACGTTGACATCTTGTTACGGCGATCCGACCTCGAGGCGGCGAAGTCCGCTCTCGCAAAGGCCGGCTTCGTGTATCGGCACGTCAAGGGGATCGACATGTTCCTCGATGGGCCGAAGGCCAAGGCCCGCGACGCGGTCCACATCATCTTCGCCGGTGAACGGGTTCGATCCGAGGATCCGGTCCCTGCTCCGGATGTGAACGAGTCTGAGGTCACGGGCTCAATTCGAGCCGTTGCACTGGAACCCCTCGTCAAGATGAAGCTGACCTCGTATCGAAAGAAGGACCAAGTCCACATACTCGACATGATCGACGTCGGGCTGATCGACGAGACCTGGCCGTCGCGGCTTCCCGCCGAACTCTCGCCGCGGCTCAAAGAGTTGCTCGATAACCCGGAAGGCTGACCGAGGCGCTCGCCTCAGGCTGCCAATCAGGCGATGAGACGGACTCGACGAATCCTCCTCTGCCTGTGCGCCGGCTTGACCCTGTGCTTGATCCTTGCGTTCCGGTCGAGCACGGGCCAGCCGGATAACGCGCCGGCGCCCGGGGTCCAACCTGATCACGAATCGTCTCGGGCGCCTGATGGCGACATCCAGGTCGAGGCAACGGTTGTTGAGGAAGACATCGTGCCTGATGGTATCGTCAACGGTCGGCGGCATAAACCCTGGGAGAATTGGGTCGTCCGATTCCAGATCACCCGGGTCTTGAAGGGGCGTTTGAACAAGTCGGAGCTCCGATTCGTGGTCCATTCCCCCAGCCAGGAACTCGGTCTGACAGGTGGAGTCGGCCAGCGCGGGGTTCTGCACGGTTACCGGACAAGCGGCCGATACGAATTCGTTCCTGCCGGAGGCAGGCCCCGGTCCGGAAGAGCAATCGGGTCGATCCCGCTTCAATGACTCGATCGCCGCGTGTGCCGCCCGCCGACGAAGCTCTCGAAGACGAGGTTGCCGATGTCGTCGGTCGAGCAATAGGCGGCGACGCCATTGGAGACGCGGGCCATCTCCTCGACGAAATTGACCAGGCCCAGGTAGAAGTAATCCTCGATCAGGGCGAAGCTCGAGACGCGGATGCCGGCGTTGGCGCAGTGGCGGACCTCGGTGAGGGTATGCCTGGCGGTCTTCTCGGCGGGCGGGTAGATCAAGACGACCTCGCGGCCTTCGATGTGGGCGGTCGGCTCACCGTCGGTGATGACGATGATCTGCTTGTTCACGCCCGGCTGCCGGGTCAACACGCTGCGGGCCAGCCGCAACCCGGCGTGGATGTTCGTGAAGTGCTGAGGGACGCGATTCGACGGGGAGTCGAGGTCGAAGCGGAGGTGAATCCGGCTGTCGAACATGCTGACCGGCTTGGGCGCCGAGTTGAGGAGCTGCCGCTCGGTCATCTTGCTGGCGAAGGTATAGAAGCCGATCATCTGGAGCGAGTCTTGCGGGTATCGGGCGCGGACCATCGCCTGGAGCGCCAGGGCCACCTTCTTGGTCGTGGAATACTTGCCGTAGCGGCCCATCGAGCCGCTCATGTCGATCAGGACCACCGTCGCGCACCGCGTTTGATACTCGGTCTCGTGCACCATGTAATCTTCGGAGCTGAGCCGGATCGGCACGCCGCCGCCCTGGCGGATATACGCGTTCTTCAGGGTCTCGTGCATGTCGAGATGAGCGAGCGAGTCGCCGTAGACATACGGCCGCGTGTCCTCCAGGGGGACCGTGCCCTCGCCTTTCTCCGCGGTGTCGTGCCGGCCGATCGAATCGCGGCGAAAGGCCTGGAAGAGGTCCTCCAGCGCCTGGTCCTGGATGCGCCGGACCCCGCGGGGCGTCACCCGCCACTGACCCTCGCGGTCCTTCTCGATCAGGCCTTCCTTCTGGATCAGATCGACGACCTCGGGCATCTCCTCCTCGAGCTCGTCCAGGTTGCGGAGGATCCGCTCGCCGTGTTGCATCATGTACTCGGCGAGCTGGTCGAAGACCTTGTCCGCCGACTGGGGGAGGAATTGCTGCGAGCCGTCCCACTTGGTGTATTCGAACAACGACATGGCCGGGCCCCCCTTGGTCAGCGTCGATACGTCGCGCCTCCGCCCTTGGCGGACTTATTCAGCTTATTATTGACGTGGAGCCCTTCGAGGATGAACTCGGCCGCGCTGGCGGTGGCGGCCTCGCGGACCTCGCGGTCGCCGGCCTTGGGAGTCAGCGCGGCGGCGAGCTCCTCGGCCCGCTTCCGAAGGCCGGGGACCTTGGCGATCCGCTCGAGCACGGTCTTGGTCGCCAGCGTGTCGCCGACCTCGACGCTGTGCCCCGACTCGAAGTGATCGACGATGGGGCGCAGCTCGCGGAGATCCAGGTGCAGGCCGAAGATGTTCTTCGTCGCCTCCTCGATGATCCGATGGATCAACTTGTCCTCGTGGCCCTCGTCTTCCGACATGGTCAGCTCGAGCTTGCCGCGCGAGCTGGCGGCAGCCGAGCCGAGGTCGGAGACCCGCGGTACGATCCAGCGCTCGCGGTTGAGGATCGACCGCCGCTCGGCGTTGGAGACGACGTTCTCCAGGTTGGCGATCGACATCCGCACCGAAACGCCCGACTGCTGGTTCACGTGGGGCGACGACCGCGCCAGCCGCGCGACCTCCTCCACGATCTCCTTGATATACTGGGGAATCGCCAGCGTGGTGGCGCCGTTGCCGGTCCGGTCCAGCCAGGCGTTCTGGTCGCTGATGGCGATGCCGATTTCCCGGGTAATGGGATAATGGGTGCGGATGACCGAGCCGATCCGGTCTTTCAGCGGGGTGACGATCCGACCGCGGTTGGTATAGTCTTCCGGGTTGGCCGAGAAGACCAGGCAGAGGTCCAGATCGAGCCGGATCGGGTAGCCCCGGATCTGGACGTCGCGCTCCTCGAGCACATTGAATAATCCGACCTGGATCTTGGGGGCCAGATCCGGCAGCTCATTGATGCAGAAGATGCCGCGATTGGTCCGGGGGATCAGGCCGAAGTGCATGGTCAATTCACTGGAGAGATACCGCCCCTCGGCATGCTTGATCATGTCGACCTCGCCGATCAAGTCGGCGATCGTCACGTCGGGGGTGGCCAGCTTCTCGTGGTAGCGTTCATGCCGGCCAATCCACTCGATGGGAGTCTGATCGCCCTGCTCGGCGATCCGGTCGCGGGCGTACTTCGAGACCGGCGCGTAGGGGTGATCGTGGATCTCCGAGCCCGCGACGATCGGCAGCTCCTCATCGAGCAGTTGGACCAACTGGCGGAGCATCCGCGTCTTGGCCTGTCCCCGCAGGCCGAGGAACAGCATGTCGTGCTGGGAGAGGATCGCGTTCTGGACCTGGGGCACCACCGTCTCTTCGTAGCCCAGGATGTCGGGGAACAACGGCTCGCCCGCCTCGAGCTTGGCGATCAGGTTGCGCCTCATCTCCTCCTTGACCGACTCGATCCGATAGCCACTCGCCTTCAGCTCGCCCAGGGTCCGGGGCCGCTCCGTCCTCATCGCTCGCCTGCCTCTCCAGGTGGGAACGTTCCACGATCGTCGCATGCGGGAAGTCAACCACCATGCTAGACGACCTGGAGGAGGAAGTCAACGACTGGACGCGGCGCCCTGGCACCTTAATCCTTACCGCGGAATGACTTGAGACTCGAATCCATGCGGTGGCCCGGGGAATCGTAGTCGAAGAGGCGGCTGACGCTCTCGCGGCGATGGATGGAGATGATGGCATCGGCGAAGAGGCTGGCGATGCTGACCACCTTGCAGCAGGGTGCCAGCGGCTCGAAGCGGTATTCGATCGTATCGGTCAGGACCAGCTCCTTGATCGGGCTCTGAATGATCTTCGCGGCCGACCCCTTGGAAAAAACCCCGTGCGAGACACAGGCGTAGATTTCCCGCGCGCCGCGCTTCCGGCAGGCGACGGCCATCTCGCAGAGGGTGCCGCCCGAGATCGTGAAGTCGTCGACGATCAGGACATTCTTGCCCTCGACCTGGCCGACGATGTCGAGCATCTCGGCCTTCTCGTCATGACCGCGGCGCGTCTTGTTGCCGAAGACGACCGGAGCATTCATCATCTCGCCGAACTTGTACGCTTGCTTGCCGAAGCCGACGTCCGGGGCGGCCACGACCAGGTCCGGGATCCGCTTGAACCGGAAATACTCCACGAGGACGGGCATGGCGTAGAGATGGTCGACCGGGATCTTGAAGAAGCCCTGGATCTGGGGGCTGTGCAGGTCCATGGTCAACACGCGATCGGCCCCGGCCGCCTCGATGCAATCGGCGCAGACCCGTGCCCGGATCGAGACCCGCGGCTCGTCCTTCTTGTCCCCCTTGGCGTAGGAGAAATAGGGGATCACCGCGGTCACCTGGGTCGCGCTGGCGCGTTTGAATGCATCGATCCAGAACAGCAGCTCGACAAAATTGTCGTTGACCGGGTAATCGATCCCCTGGACGATGAAGACGTCGCGGCCGCGCACATTCTCCAGCACGCGCACGAAGACGTTCCCCTCGCTGAAGACCAGGGTCTCCGAGCGCGCCAGGTCCATCCCCAAGCGGCCGCAGATGGCCCGGCCCAGTTGCTTGCCCGAGCTGCCGGCGAAGATCTTCAGCTCGCCGTAGGGGTCGGTCTTCTTGGACGAATCATCGTAGCAGATCAGGGACTTGTCCATGCCCACGGGTGTTGCTCCGCCGAATCGGGTGTCGGTTCGATCGCGTCCACCGGAGCCAATCGTGCGCCGTCGCTGAGAGAACCCTGCCGCCGATGCCGTGCTTCGAGCGAGTCTTGACAGGGTGATTCTACCATCTGGACCCCCGCGACGCCAGTCGTGCCGCGGCCGCGCTCGGCCGCGCGGGAGTCCGGGCCAGTCGCCGTGCGGCCGGGATCCGGCCCGCGCCCCTCGCTCAGCCGGCTGTCCAACCCGCGGGAGTTGTTTACAATGCCAGGAGATGTTCCCAGCGACGCCGTGCCGTCGCATCGCTCGAAACCGCCACCACGAAAGGCCCGACGCATGAGTTTTTCTCGTTCTCGGCTCCACTGGCCGCTGGCCGCGATCGCGGCGATCTTCGCTCTCGGACTGGTCTACGCCCTGGTCGGACGCATCGGGACCGGCGTGGATCGGCCGCTGCTCCCGAGCGGTCCCCCGGGAGCCGAACCGAGCGTGCAATTGGTCTCATACAACCAGAGTGGCGGTCCCAGCTTGCGGGGCGGCATCGGCTGGATCAACAGCGGCCCGATCACGCTGGAGGAGCTGCGCGGCAAGATCGTGCTCCTGGATTTCTGGACCTTCTGCTGCATCAACTGCCACCACGTGCTGCCCGAGCTGGCCAAGCTCGAGGAGAAGTACAAGAACGAGCTGGTCGTCATCGGCGTGCACACGGCCAAGTTCGAGGCCGAGCGCGATACCGAGAACATCCGCCGCAAGGTCCGTGAGTACCGGATCAAGCATCCCGTGGTCAATGATGGGAACCAGGTGATCTGGCACCGGTTCGGGGTGAACGTCTGGCCGACCCTGGCCGTGATCGATGCCAACGGTCACTATCACGGCAGCGTCACGGGCGAGGGTCATTTCGCCCAACTGGACCAGTTCATCGGCCGGCTGGTCGAGCGCCACAAGGCCAGGGGAGAGCTGAACTTGACGCCGCTGAAGTTCAGCCCGGAGCTGGAACGGCCCTCCAACGGCCCGCTCCTGTTCCCCGGCAAGGTGCTCGCCGATGCCGCCGGCCAGCGCCTCTTCATTTCCGACACCGGCCACAACCGGATCATCCAGTGCGGCCTGGACGGGTCCAACCCGGTCGTCATCGGCTCCGGGGAGGAAGGCTTCGAGGACGGGCCGTACGAGAAAGCCCGGTTCAACCGGCCGCAAGGGATGTGCCTCGACGGCGAGGTCCTTTCTGTTGCCGACACCGAGAGCCACGCGATCCGTGCCGTCGATCTGAAGACCCACCAGGTGACGACCGTCGCCGGCGTGGGGACGCAGGCGCCCCGGATGCAATTCATCCCCTTCGTCGGTCCGGCCAAGTTGACGGCACTCTCCAGCCCGTGGGACATCATCAAGCTGCCGGGTCAGCGGTCCCTTTATATCGCGATGGCCGGCCCGCATCAGATCTGGAAGCTCGACGTCGATTCGGACAGCATCAGCATCTTCGCCGGGTCGGGACACGAGAACATCGTGGATGGTCCTCCCGACACGGCGCAGTTCGCCCAGCCCAGCGGCCTGGCCACCGATGGCGAAAACCTGTTTGTCGCCGACTCGGAGGTCTCGGGCATCCGGGCGATCACGGGCATCCGCGGCGAAGCCCCGGTCGTGCGGACCATCGTCGGCGAGGGCCTCTTCGAGTTCGGCGACCACGACGGGATCGGTGCCCGCGTCCGGCTCCAGCACTGTCTCGGCCTGGCCTATGCCGACAACCACCTCTACATCGCCGATACCTACAACAACCGGGTGAAGGTCTGCACACCGCAGACCCGATCGGTCAAGACCCTGGTCGGCGCGCACAAACCCGGTGACAGCGATGATCCGCCCCAGTTCTACGAGCCCGGCGGCCTGAGCGTGGCCGGTTCGAACCTCTACGTGGCCGATACCAACAATCACAAGATCCGGGTCGTGGACCTGAAGACGGACAAGGTCAAGACGCTCGACCTGGCCGGCCTGGCACCGCCGCGGCCGGCGGTGCGTGCCCCGAGCTTCCCCAACGCACGGGAAATCCAGGTCCCGCCGGTCGAGGTCCCGGCCGGCGATGCGATCAGCCTGGCGATCTCGATCCCCCTGGACAAGGGATTCAAGCTCAACGAGGAGTTCCCGATGCCCTACCTGGTCGAGACGCCCGGGAAAAGCGGCATGCTCTCGCCGGAGTTGCCCCCCGAGGGTGGAAGGGTCAAGCCGCCGGCACGGGAATTCCCGATCAAGGTCCCCCTGGCAAAGGCGGCCGCCCCTGGAGATGACGTCGAGCTGCGCGTTTCGGTCTCGACGTTTGTCTGCAACGAGGCGTCCAGCCTGTGCCAGATCCGCAGTTTTGTCTGGAACGTACCCGTCAAGTTCGGTCCAGCCGGAGCCGGCGAGCCGATTCGCTTGACAGCGGAAACGAAGTAAACCGGTCCACGCCATGGGGAAGGTGAGGATCGGCGGACGGAGCCGCCTCCTACAAAAAGACGGCGGCTTTCGACCCCTTGGAGGAGCCGGCTCCGTCCGGCGACTCTGCGATCTTTCCCCTTGGCGTGGACCGATTTAGGGACCAGCGCGCGATCAGAAGACTTACTGCTTGACCTTCACATGGAAGCCGGCCTGGTGCAGGGCGCGGATCAATTCCGTCGCCTCGTAGTCGCCAGTGACCTCGAAGCTCTCGCCCTTGGGCTTGGCAGTGTCGCCGGTGACGCCCGGGACCTTCTTGACAGCCGCCTTGATGGCCGCGCAGCAGGAGCGGCAGCAGTTGTGGACTCCGCTGACGGTCAAGCTCGTGACCTTTCCCTTGGTCGCCCCGCTGTCGCGCGGGAAATGGACGGCCTTGGTGTCGGGACGGCCATGGAAGCCGGCGGCGGCCAGCGCCTCGACGGCCTTCTGGGCCGCGGCCTCATCGGGCGCCGTGACGGTCACGGTCTTTTCCTCACGATTGCATTCGCCCTTGACGCCATCGACGTTCTTCAGGGCGCTGGCGACACCCTTGACGCAGGCAGGGCAGCAGAGGTGGACGTTCTCGATCTTGACCTTGGTCTCGGCCAGGGCGGCTGCACCCAACGTGCCGACCGCGCTCAACAACATCAGACCCATCGGCAGACGTCGCATGGATCGGGGTTCCTTCGGCACCGGACCAGACTCGGTCTGAGGGCTGCGGTCGAGCGCGCGCTCGATGCCCTCCTCCTGTCCCCGCGTCGTTGTGCCGGATCGGCCGCGGGGTGAAACCTGTTCGACAATTGTTGAGCGGACGGGAGCCGGTTGCAAGAGGTTGGTGATCCGTTCCGGTTCCCGGGGGGCGAATTCTGGGCCCGCGCCGGCCTGCCGGCGGGCGCGAAGAACATGTGGCGACCCGGGAAAAGGCCGTTGCGAGGAATTTCGTTGACATCCCTGCGCGTCGGCGATATTTGTAGTTGTTGTTATCCTTGTCGGCGGCCTGGAACTGGCCGGCAGAGTAGCGCCTGACGAAATCGACAGCTTGCTCGCCGCCATCGGCGTGGAATTCCCGGTTGACCTCGCCGACAGCGATCTCGATGTCGGCGGCCGAGAGCCGATGAATGTGGACTCCCGGCGGTAAGTACGGAGAGCCCGAGCCCGATGCCTCGATGGTCGTGGCGGACGATCCGCTGCCGGGTAGCTTGACCGCCAGCTCCAGCTCGGGGCGAAATGGGGGGTCTGTCAACGAGCGATTCCCGGATTTTTTTCGGAGGTGGCAAACTGAGCTGGAGACATCGGTGCTCCCATTCCTTGAGGTAGGCACCCGGGTTGAGGCGAAATCGACGCTGCTCCCACCGCGATTCGCGCCGTGCCTCCAACTCCGCGCGCAGGTCCTTCGCGTCTCTTACCTGGCGCGGTCGCAACACCAGCCCTTCCTCCGGCCGCAGCCGCGTGGCCAAACCCGAGTTGACCCGCGTCGAGCCCATCCCCACCAACCCGGCGAGGCCCGCCGCCGACCGCTGGCACGACGCTCGTGGTCGCGAGGGCGACCGAGGCCCTGCTCCCAGTCCTTGTTCGTCCGCGGCAGGTCCGCCGAGTCGTCGCAGTGGAAGAGCCCTGGCCGGTCGCTCCGAGTCACCTTCAGGAAGTGCCCTGGGGAGCAGGCTCTCAGAACCAGAGATTGTACTCGAGGCGGAAGGTCTGCCTGTACCAGGCATCGCCAGTGACGGCGACGCCGTAGCCGACATACAGGCTGTGGCGGTCGTTCAGGGCGCTGCCGCCGCCGGCCTGGCTGTAGTTGCCCAGGCCGATCCTCAAGCCGATCTTCTCATTCAAGATGGATTGCCCCCCCACGGGGAGGACGGTCCCACTTGGGGCTTGTTTGGTCATGACGTACTCCTGCCCGTTCAGGATCGTCCAGCCCACGAACTCGTTGACGGGGGCTATCCGGAGGTGGTCTGTCAGCACGATGTTGTAAGTCAGTCCGACCCCATAGATGAGGATATTCCCGGCGAAATCCGATCCGCCGACCGGGATCCAGTCCAGGAACTGGCCGCTGAAGTAAAGCCGGTCCGATAGCCGCTGGAAGACGAGGAGTCCCGGCTCGAGCGTGACGTGACCCGTACCCAGGCCCTGATAGCTATTGCCCGTCGGGGCGTAGACGCGGAACTGGAACGTGTAGTACTGGTTCGGGTTCGCGATGAAGGCGTACTTGGAGCCGAGATTCAAGTCGGAGAACCCGGCGGTGTTCGTGCCGATTGACGGCTGAAGGAAGCGGGCGGGCAACTCGATGAAGGCGGAGAAGTTCCGGACTGGCGCGTATTCCAGGTAGGTGGCCACCTCTTGATAATTGATGCTGGGTACGCTGCCAAACGTGGAGACATTTGGATGACCGGGGACCGGCCCGTGCAGCACGGGACCGCGGGCCCTGGGGTCATAACCATGGGCGAGAGCGTACCCATAATCAAAGACCTTACCGTGGCTAGGGCTCTCTATGTGGATCATCCCGTTCGAGCTCTTGACAGGGGTCGGCGCTGTCAAGGTAAACGAGAAGTTCGCAGGGTTGGCGAAGCACCCGCACTTGGCATAGATGAACTCGGCCTTGTCGGGACTGGTGTCGTCAAAGTTCGCGTCGAAGCGCACCCGGATCCGGCTGCGGATGATGGCCGAATCGATGTAGCCGACATTGTCGGCGACCAGGGTCGTGGCACCTTGGCCGGCCAGACCGAGCCCGGGCGCAAACGCGGACCCAAACCCGGCGAAGGCCGGAGCGCCTCCAGCAGCCGACGGTCCTGTCGCGGTGATCCCAGCAGCCTCGGGGCTCAGGTAGTCCACCGGTGGAGGCGCCGCGACGGCGCCGGTGAGATCGGAGAACGTCGACTCGGTGGGCGATTGCGGGGTCTGGGCCACTCGGGGAACTTGGCCGGCCATCGAGGAGTCCTCAGGAGCCTGGCCGTACGGGACTTGGGGCCTCACGGCACCGGGATAGGGTTGAGCGCCGACCTGCGGAGATTGGGCCAGCGCCGTCGGGCCGAACAGGAGGAATCCGGCCAGTGCCGCGAGTGCCTGCCCCGATCGAGGGAATCGAAGTCTGCGTACCAGCATGCATGTCTCCTCAGTCTGGTGGTTTGAGTGAGGACTGGGCATGCGACGGCCCTCCGCCCACCCACCGAAAAGAGCGGGAAAATGGGGCGCGGAATCGGCTCCTCTCGCCGACGAGAAGACCGTCTGCGTCCCGATTCGAGCTGAGCTGGACGAATTTGGGAGAAAGGTTTGGACCCGATGCGCCCGATCGACCTGCCGCGTCGATGGATTCGATCAGGCCACGCTGTTAATCATCGGAGATCTGCCGCGAGCAACTGTAGGAATAACAATGGTTTTGCGGAGAGTGGCAGTCGAGGCGAATCGCGGGGACGTGCCGCTTGTCGGCGTTGTGCCGGCTTTGCCGGCGGCATCGGGGGCGGGCTGGCAGCTCGCCGAGGCGACAAGTCAACGGCCACCGAGGACCAGGCCATTGAAATAGTCGTTGAATTCCCGGAGATACTGGAGTCCAGGAAAGCGTCCGCGCAAGACGCGGGATTGCTTGTCAAGCTCCGCGTCCACTTCCTCCAGGGTGGTCTCCTTCTCCCCCTGAAGGGCCCCGCCGATCGTGGCGGCCAGGCTGACGTCGGGCCTGGCCGGCTGGTCTTGCCAGGAGAAGCGGAGGAGGCCGAAGGGAAGCTCGTTCTCGATCCACTGGGCGGCCTGGGCCAGGATCAAGGGAGCCTGGTCCGGGGCGCGGGTGACGTCGAGCAAGAAGAGTTTCGCACCCCGGGTCTGGTCCAACCGCTCCCGGATCTCGCGCAGGGACATGATGTCGTTCACGGTCATGCCTTCCCCGGCGCGGAGCCGGAGGCACGGCTCCTGACCTTTGACGTCGATGACCTCTCCCCCTTGGTAGTAGAGAATCACCACGTCGTTCGAGGGGATGGGGCCCATGGCGATCGCCTTCCTGATCTGGTTGAGCCGGCCGATCATCCAGGGTCGATTGATGACGGCGCGGCCGCGGCCGTAAAGTGTCGCGGTCGGAAACGCCGGGGTCTGGAAGGTGGTCTCTTCGGCGTCGACCGGCCGGCCCTTGAGGGCCGCGATGGCACGAGCCCGCAACTCGTCCTGGTCCACCGCGCCGATGCCCATGACCAGCAGGTGGAGCCGCCAGTTCGCCTCGACCTTGCGGCAGGAGGCCAGGAACTTGCGGTCGCCCAGGACATCCAGCGGCGCACCACGCAGCCTCAGATCGATCTCGTTGTTCTCCAACCGGCTCAACAAGACCCGGGCCCGGAAGGCACGCACCGGCGAGCCCGGGACGGGGGGCGCCAGTGCGGCCACCACATGGGGAAAGCCGTTGACCCAGACCTGGAGGCGGGGATTGCCCTGGGCGCGCATGGCATCGGTATCGGGCCAGATGACCCGGCCCCGGAGCACGATGGTGCTGCTGGGCAGGGGCCTGGCGAGGCTGGGGGGGCCTTCCACCCGCGCCCGGGGCACCTGGGGTTCGCCTCCGGCCTCTGGTTCCACGCCGTCGAGGACCACGTGCAGGGGCGGCGGGGTGTAGGTGAAGAGCAGGTCGACCGACGACACACCCCCAGCGTTCTGAGCCTCG
This sequence comes from Isosphaeraceae bacterium, assembly GCA_021324445.1. Lineage (GTDB taxonomy): Bacteria > Planctomycetota > Planctomycetia > Isosphaerales > Isosphaeraceae > JAJPJC01. Next base: position 63,275 of record JAJPJC010000293.1, on the reverse strand, counting down.
ATCTTGAACGAGTTGGGGCCGGACTCCAGGAGGATGGTCGGATCCGCGCGGAGCTCGAAGCGGCCATCGGCCCCGCGCGCGAGCTGTTGGACCGGGAACTTCGCCAGTGAACGCGGGGCGGCCGACGACCGCTCGCTGCTCAGCTCCACGCGCGTCAGGGGGCTCTCCGAACGGACCCGGAACCGGAGAACGACTCTGGGCTGCTCCACGTTGAGCTTCTCCGGCGTCAGCACGATCACGTCCGGCTTCCGCTCGACCGGTTTCTCATAAACTCGCAGCACCCGCTGCTCCGGAGACGCCCCGTCTTCGTTCCAGGTTCGGAGGATGATCTGGTTGGCACCCTGCTCGAGCGGGACCTCGGCGGAAACGGCCCAGAGATCCCGCGGACGCGGCTCCCGGTGCGCCAAGTAGGTGTGGGCAGCCGGCAGAGTTCCGGGTTGATGCACGACTTCGACCTCGGCGCGCGTCAGGGTGGTCAGCGACGCGACCCGGGCCGAGAGCTGGGCCAACGGGCGGCCGGCCCGCATCGTGACCACCAACGGCTCGACCTGAGGCGGACGACGGTACTCCACGAAGATCGGCCCAAAGTCCGTGGTATGCCAGCGGTTGCTCAAGCGGACACCGATTCGATTGGGTCCGCGAGACAACGGGACCGAGCCCAGGAGCCGCTTGCCCTTGCGGTCGATGGTCAGCGGCTCGCGGAGCGGCCGATCATTGAGCAGGATCTCGGCCCGGCCAATCCGCTCGGGCGCGCCGTTGATCGCGGCCGACAGCCGGACCGTCGGATCCGATTGGCTCCCTCCCGTCCCGAACCGGACGATCGGGCCGGCAGGATCGGCCACGAGCGGGTCCAGCACGGGGAGGTCGGGATGATACGCGATGGTCAGCCCCCTGGACACCGTCGCCTCCGCGTCGACGTTGCCGGCCCGGGCGCGGAAGACGATGGTCTGGTGGTCTGGGACCAGGTCGATCTCCTCCTGGATCGCGAACGTCTTCCCCAGGCCCGCCCTGGAGCCGTCGAGGGCCTTCCAGTCCTTGTCCTTGCCGGCTGTCTGCCGCTCCACGCGAAGGAGATTGTCCTCGGCGGTGATCCTCCCGAGAACACGCACCCGGGGCGTGGACTCGACGATGAGGGTCTCCATCCCCCGGATCGGGATCTTCCTGGAGGGGGCACGCTCACCCTCCGGGAGGAGCACCAGCGCCTCGAGCTCGATGCTGGGGAGCTTCACGGGCCTGGGGCTGTAGTGCACCGTCAGGGGGCCGAACCGTGTCGTCTCCTCGTCGCGGAAGTCGTCGCGCGCTCCCTCGTTGACGGCCTCCAGGTCGATCGCAGTGTCGCCCGGCTTGAGATCGAGCACCGTAGCGATGCGCAGCAGCCCCGGGGCCGCGTCCGCTCCGTACTCCTCCCGGTGCAAGGGCTCGTCCCCGTGCCGCCGAATGAGAACAACCCGGGCCTTCTCGCCCACCGCCGGCTCAACATCCACCGCGAAGGGCAACTGGCGTTGATCGACGCTGAAGGCGGTGACGCCCTGGGGGATCTGGGGGCGCACGCGCGGCGCCTTGGGGATGTAGCAGACTTTCTGGCTCTTGAGGATCGTCTGCGGGGTCGATCCTCGGGACCGCACCTCGACCGTCAATTCGCGGGTTTTGCGATCCCAGGGGATGCGGGAGAGGTCCGCGGTCCAGGACTGCTCGTCGGCCTCCATCGGCGTGAACTCGCCCTGATCGAGTCGCCAGCGGACCGATGCGATCCGCTGGGCGAACTCCGGGTCATCGAGCACCAGGTTCAGGACTGCCGGCGGCTCCCGCACCAGGAGCAGATCACCCCGGGGCTCGCCGAGGGGATCCAGCAAGAGTTGCAGGTCGGTCGATCTGAGGGGCGGCTCGGGCGGAGGCGGTTGGTACTGGCCCTCGCGGATCAGGTCGCGGAGCAGCCCCGGGCGACGGAATTGCGGGTAGCTTGTGGCCAGGGCGAACCGGGCGGGCAGCGCGGGTCGCTCTGGCGCATTGAAGTGCCAGCCGAAGAGCGAGGCAATGCCCGGCCCGCTCGAGTCGTAGGGTCCGAAGGGATTCCAGGCGAGCCACTCGACCGGCATCCCCGGCCCCTCCCGTGCCAGGAACAGCGTCAGGAGCGGCATGCGCCCGTCGATCGCCTGGGCCAGCTTCAGCTCGATGGCTTGCGAGCCCTGGCCGTCGCGGCGCCGGCGGAGGGACAAGGTCTGGCCCGGCAGCCGGGTCGCCGCCGTGAAATGAACCTCGAGCGCCGAGCTGAGGTTGTGCATCGGTCCTTGACCCTCAACGTATCCCTCGATGACGTCCCCCACCCGCAGGTCGACTCCCTGTCGGTAAGGGCTGTCGCTCTGGATGTCGGCCACGACGTACCGATTGTCGCTCCTGGTCAGGACGAGACCCGGCAAGGCCCCGCGCTTCTGGAGGATCCGGTCGAGGTCGGTCAGGCTCCAGACGCAGGCCGTCCGGTCGTCGGCTGCCGAGACGAGGAATCGTCCATCCTGGGAGAAGGCGAGGCTCCGGATCGTCCCGGTGTGGCTGGAGAGCTGCCGGAACCGCTCCCCCGTCCTGCCGTTATAGAGCGCGAGCGTCGGCCCGACCCCGGGTTCGACCGCGGCGATCGCGGCGATGGGCACGGGTGCGCGGCCGGGGGGTAGCAGGGCATGGGCCGTCACCTGGACGTCCGTCGGGCTGGCGGACGGGCGATCGGGTCGGATGCAGACCCCCGGGCCTATCACATTCTCGCGCTCATAAATCCATAAGTACCACGGGTAGAGCGACCCGCCCGGCGCGGCGTAGGGTCGGCGGAGGATGGTTTGCCAGTCATCGGATCCTGCTTGCGCCGTCATCCAACCGGCCGCCGAGGGTGAGATCCGCCGGTTCGTCAAGTCAAGGACGAGGTCGTCCGGGCCCGCCTGGGGCGTGCGGCGGATCCGGAGGCCCCAGTCACCCGCTCCGTTCCGCACGAAGGTCGCAGCCTGGATCGGCTCCCCCACGCCGTGGAGCTTCTGGAAGCGAGCCGGGTCCTGGAGCAGGTCGGCCACGGACTGGACGAGGATCTCGTTCTCGGGGTTGCCGACGATGGCCAACCAACTGCCATCCGGCGGGGATGCGATAACGGGTAGGACCCTGGGGCCATTCCAGAGGGCCGCCTGCACCCGGACGGAGCCGAACCGCGCGGGGGCGAGGTCGAGGAGCTGGAGCCTGTACTCCACCATCGCACCCGGACCATCTTGGCGGGTCCACGACTGAAGGACCACCGCCAGCAGGTCGCGTGGCCCCCCCGGCCGGGATGAGACGAGCGCCTGGGCCACGGGCACGCCCTTGACGTCCGCTGGAATGGGTCGCCCGGCCGCCCACGACACGACGGCCGACTGGTTCGGGACCGGCGGCGCGGCCGGGACCCAGGTGTCGAGGTATCCTTCGGGCAATTCCCCCTGGGGTGGTACCCCGAAATGACCGGTCAGGAGCAGATCCCGGTCGGGTAGATAGCTGAGGACGGTGCTCTGGCCCAGGTCTTGGCCTCGACTGTGGGGGTCGCGGACCGGCTGCGGTGGTGCGACGCCCACGTCCCAGACCAGGAAGAAGGAGTTGGTCCACGCCGCGGCCGCGCGGATGCGGCGATGGTCGGGCGGCACGGACCAGGCCGCCAGCCACGGCAATTTCCCCTGGAAGTCGCCGCCCTCAGCCTGACCCAACGGGATTCCCGCGGCCACGTCCCAGGCGCGGAGCACCAGCCCCTGCCGCATCGGCGCCTGAGGGTTGCGTTGCTCGCCGGCGGAGACGAGAACGGGTTGGCGACCCTGGGGGATGGTGGCGAAGGCCAGTGCCGTCACCGTGCCCCGGTGCCCGCGGAGCTGGCGGCAGCTCGGGGGATTGGCCCGCAGGTCGAAGAGGTAGACGACCCCCTGCGCCTCCGGATCGGCGACGCTCTGCCGGGGCAAGGCCAGGCCGAGCTGTCGGAAGCCGGCATTCTCGGGGAGGACCGCATTGCCACCGACCGCCAGCCAGGCCCCATCGGCCGAGACCGCCAGCGCCTGCAGCACGCCTTGATCACCGGGCCCGATCGGAATGCGCAGGGTGGCGGACGGATCGAGGGAGAACTGTCCGGTCCGCGCGTCGCGCCGCCACACCCGGACGACCTTGTCCCAGCCGGCCTCGTAGAGCGTGCCGCCGCCCGGGCCGAAAGCCACGCCCAGGACCGGGCTCAGCGGGCCGCGACCTTCCAGCCGGAGCACCGGATCCTTCTCGCCGGGCGGGACCGCCAGGGCGGCCTCCTGCGCCCAGGCGGACCCGGCCAGGACGGCCAGCAGCGGAACCATCAGCAGACGACGCGGCCTCATCGTGACGGCCTCCCTGGGAGCCTCAATTCGGGCGCTTCCGCTCGAGTTCGATCACCACGCGGAAACCGACCTCGGGGTTCGGTCTGTCGAAGCGCTCGACGGGCACGGTGTCCTGCTGGATCTTCTCGAAGTTGAAGGGTTCCGGGGCCCTGTAGGTCTCGGCACGCAGATCGACGTCGTTGCGACCGTCCACCAGGCGAGTCCATTCCCAGCCATTGCCCAGCATATCGCGACAACCGTAGGGGCTGACGTCGAGACGGGCGGCACCGACTGGACGTGGATTCTCGTCGAGGACGTTCACGGCGATCATCGTCCCCGTCCGATCCGTCGGCTTCCACCCGTGCGGGTAGGTGCTCGCCCCGCGATCCTGCTCGTCCTTCCCGGCTGCCAGGTCCCATTCCTCGCGGCTGGGCAAGAATCCTTGACCCCGTCCCCCGAGCCACTCGGCGAATGCCTGGGCCTCCACCCCGGTGGCGCCCAGCACCGGCCAGCGCGGATTACGGTCCTTGTTCCACCGGGATCCCTTGACCTTCTCGGGGTTCTCCCGGGCGAAGGCCGCGAAGAGCTCGACCCAGACCTTGTCCCGCATGATGTAGAACGCGACGCGCGAGCCGGTCCCCTCCTTGTTGACCAGGCGGGCGACGACGGGCTGCTTGACTCTGTCGATCGTGCGTTCGATGACCGTTGGATAATACGTCTTGTCGCCAATGTCGACGAGGCGTGATGTCTCGAGCCGCCTCCAGTGGTCAGGCAAGGTGGCGACGGGCGGATCTTGGATGACCAACCGGACGGGCAAGGTCTTGGTCGTCGGCCCGTCGGTAGCGATGAACACCAGCGAGCGACTCTGAGGAACGGTGTTGGGGTCGGGGATCTGAACGCTGAACTGTCGCTGAGGCCCCTCGGTCGGCTGCTGGGGTTCGACGCGAATCTCCTTGGGGAGGCCGTCGCCCACCCTCACTTCGGTCGTGGAGGCGAAATGATCGGGAGAGACGCGGATGTAGATCGAGCCGCTCTCGCCGGCCTGGACCTTCAGTTCGGCGGGGAAGGCTTCGATCGACAATTCCTCGGGGACGCCTTCTGTCGGCCGTTGGGAAGGGCTCGGATTGAGGAGCTCCGGGGAGGAACGAGGCCACCTGGCCAGCACGACGCCACCCAGTCCGAGTCCCGCGAACGCGGCGAGGATCCAGCGCCGATCGACCTTGGAAGGCACGACCACGGGTGGGGGCGATCCGATCTCCGGTGCGGCCAACCGAAGGAACTCCTGGGCCAGCGCGCGGGCCGAGGCCGGCCGCCGCCTCGGGTCTTTCTCCAGGCAGCCCAGGACCAGTTTCTCGATCTCCGGCTTGACCTCCGCGTGGGGGTTCCGCTCCTGGAACGAGGGAGCGGGGGTGTGCAGGATGTCGTTGAAGAGCTGGAAATGCGATGACTCGAAGGGGCGGCAGCCGGTCAATAACTCGTAGAGGATCACCCCGACCGAATAAATATCAGCCCGCGCGTCCACACGCGACGCGCCCTGGAACTGCTCGGGGCTCATGTACACCGGGGTGCCCATGGGAACGCCGGTTGCGGTGAGTTCCTGGGCCTGGGTGCCGAGGAGGAACTTGGCGAGACCAAAATCCAGGACCTTGAGGTCGATCTCCTCGGGGTTGCCGGTGTCGATCAACATCAGGTTCGACGGCTTGAGATCGCGGTGGATAATCCGGCTGTCATGGGCACTCTGGAGGACGTCACAAAGTTGTTTGAGGATCTCCGCCGTTTGTTTGAGCGGCAGGGGAACCTTGGGCTTGAGTCGCTTGTTCAGAGGCTGTCCCTGAAGGTACTCCATCTCGATGTACGGCGGGTCTTCCATGCAGACGTCGTAGACCCGGACAGCGTGGGGGTGGTGCACGCGGGCCATCGCCTGAGCCTCGCGGTGGAGTCGCTTCCTCAATTCGTCGTTGTGGGCGTGGTGCGGGTGAATGAACTTCACGGCGCGGTCTTCGCCGAGGGCCCGGTGCCGGACGCGCCAGACTTCACCCATCCCGCCTTTGCCGATCATCTCGATCTTCTCAAACTTAGAGTCGAACAGGCTGGGCGAGGTTACGCCTGAGAGGGAGGAAGCGCTCGGTGTCCGGCGCACGGTCGTGGTCGCCCGGTTGCTGGGGGCGGGCGGCGGCGACTCCCAATGGGTCGTCGGCTGGTCCGATTCGGGAGCTGAGATCGCGGCGAGGCGCGGGGTCAGGATGTGCTTGAGCGGGGGGAACCGATCGAGATAATCGTTCACCGACACGGCCATGCCGTGATCGCGGCGCAGCTGGTAGTCACGCACGATCAGACCGGCGCGCGCCTCATCCTCCAGCTCTGGATAGCGATTCAGATAGAATTCGACCTCATGAGGCAGACCCGCTTCCAGGCGGAACTTCAAGTCCGCTCGCACCAGCTCGACCAGCAGGGCGGCGCGGCGGGATCCGGTGCCCGTCAGGTAGTCTTCGATCTGTGGCTCCTGCCCTTGCTCCCATTCCGTCACGAAGCCTTGGATCATCAACTGCGCGGCCCGGGAGAGTCCCTCGACCGACGGGCGGTCTGGCTCAGGGCGGCGACTCGAGCGGTCCTGACGGCTCTCGGCTGCAGCCTGCCGGTCGTCCCGCCTGGTGGGACCTGCCGGGCGGTCCCTCCGCCCCTTCGCCGGAGGGGAGTCGTCGCCGGATTGGTCGAACGCGAACTGCTTGAAAGTTGCATGGCTGGAGGCGTCTCCGCGGGCTGCGTCCGGGTCGGGCGTGGGCGGCGATGGCGGCGCGGAAGGCGCTTGCCGTTCACGTCCTTCCTGAGGACCCTGCAGCTCGGCTGACATCGGCCGGTTCCCCGAAGTGGCGCGTCCGCCCGGCGCGGTCAGCCAGGGCGGCCAAAGGACGGATGGGTCGCGGACGTCTCATGCTGAACGAGCGTCGAGTCGCTGCCGCCGGCGCGTGACACTCCCAATGCCTCGATGCTTCCGCGTGGGGCGGCACCCCCGTGGCCATCGTACTCCGCCTCATCATATCACCTCGACCCTCGGTTGGTCCATCAACCAACGTGTCACTCAGCAGTTCCGCACCTCACCGGTGTTTGAAGACCCGCGGTCGATCGAAGGCCACAACCTCATGGGTCTTGCAGCCTTGCAGCCTGGAGCGGGTGGGCCAGCCTCACATTCTTGGGGCCATCCAGCAATGGCTCTGCAGACCAGAGGGAGACTCCCCGCATCCCCTCCTCAGCCATCGACGAGGGGTTGATCCGGTGGGGACCCGAAGCGCGATCCCGACCCGCCTCAGGGGTGCGGGCCAGGGGCCCGGCCCACGCCGCCCGGCAGCCCATCACGCCGTGGTCCAACTCCCGCGAACAGTCATCCCATAATGGAGGTCGACGTCCGCGATGCATTGCTCGCAAAGTCGACCTGGTTGATGTTCGTGGCGCTGAAACCGTGGATCGGGGCCTTGACCAGCGAGCTGAAGCAGACGGGGACGTTGAGCTGACTGGGACTCTGGCTGCTGCCGGTGTCTTGCACAAAGACGCCATCAGGTCGGCGGCGACCCCGGAGGAGCCCTTCAGGTCGGCCGTGACTACCAGATTCAGTAACGGGCGGTTCGCATCGTTCTGCGTCGGGTCGACGAAGCCGCCCCTCTGGTTGATCCCGAAGGTCAGGTTCAGGGTGAAGCTGAGGTGAGCATTGGCTCGAAACGGGAGACTTGCGGTCGGCGTTGTGGCCAGGTCGGGAGACCTGGCCACAACGAGAGGGGAGAAAGCCGAGGGTCAGAGGCGAGAGCTGAGAGTCATTCGATCGTTCCACCCGAAATCGATACGAAGCTCGTCCCCTTGTGCAGGAAGCCCGCGTGCCCCTGGCCGACGACGTAAGCCAGGTCGCCGGGCAGGCTGATGCCGAAGTTCCCGGCGGCCGGCGCGCTGACCTCCGTCACGTAGCCGCCCAGGCTGACCCAGCTCGACCCGTGGTTGGACCAGAGGCCATCATTGAGACTGATGGCGAAGACAAACGAGCCCAGGGAACCCGACGCGGCGCTGGTCACGCTGGCGCTGATCTGCTTGGCGTAGCCGCCGAGATCGACCCACCCGCTGCCGCTGTTCTCGTAGACAGCGTTATCCCCGCCAATGGCATAGACGACGTGGTTCATCCCCGCGCTGATCTGCTTGGCGTAACCGCCCAGGTCGATCCAGCTATTGGGCGTGCCGGTGTTCTCGTACACGGCGTCGTCCGCGCCGATGGCGAAGACAAAATGGTTGCCGAGGAAGTCGGCGCCGGCACTGATCTGCTTGGCGTAGGCGCCCAGGCGGACGAAGCCGAACCCGGGAGTCCCGTAGCTCAGGTAGACGGCGTCGTCGGTGCCGATGGCGTAGAGGGCATTGTTGACCGTTGCGCTGATTTCCTTGACGTAACCGCCCAGGCTGACCCAGCCCGACCCCTTGTTGAGCCAGACGGCGTTGTCGGCGCCGATGGCGTAGACCTCCGGCTTGTTGAAGGCGTCGAGGCCGGCGCTGATCTGCTTGGCGTAGCCACCCAGGTTGGTGAAGCTGCCACCGTCGACACTCTCCTCCACGTTGTCATTCGGGCCGATCGCGTAGAGCGCCGTATGCGTCACGCCGCCGCTCGCCCAACTGATCGCGCTGGTGTCGCGCGTGGCGGGCTCCCAGCTATTCGTGTTATTGGCCGCCGAACCGGAGGGGGTCTGGACGGAGCCGCCGAGGGAGGTGAAGCTCGTCCCCTCGTGCTGCAAGCCCCCGTGCCCCTGGGCGACGGCGTACGCCGTGTCGGCGGGCAGACTGACGCCGAAGTTGGCGATCGATGTCCCGCTGACCGCCGTCACATAGGTGTTGCCAAAGCTGACCCAGCCTGACCCGTGATTGGACCAGAGGCCGTCATTGAGGCCGATGGACAGGACAAATGGGCGGAAGCTGGCGTCGATGCCGGCACTGATCTGCTTGGCGTAGCCGCCCAGGCTGACCCACCCGGTGCCACTGCCGCTGCCGCTGTCCTTGTAGACGGCGTTGTCGGCGCCGATGGCATAGACGGTGCTATCGACCGTCGCGCTGATCTGCTTGGCGTAGCCGCCCCAGTTGGCGAAGCCGCTGGGCCCGCCCGACCCGTTGCCGGCGTAGACGTTGTTGTTGAATCCGATGGCGTAGACCTCCGGGTTGCCGCCGTCGACGCCGGCGCTGATCTGCCTGGCTTTCAGGCCCGTGTTGAACCAGCCCAGCCCGGGGGTCCCGTGGCCGACGTAGATGTTGTCGTCGGTGCCGATGGCATAGATGGTGTTCTCAACCGTCGCGCTGATCTCCTTGAGGTAGCCGCCCAGGCTAACCCAGCCCGACCCCTTGTTGAGCCAGACGGCGTTGTCGGCGCCGATGGCGTAGACCTCCGGCTTGTTGAAGGCGTCCAGGCCGGCGCTGATCTGCTTGGCGTAGCCGCCCAGGTTGGTGAAGCTGCCGCCGTCGACGCTCACCTCGACGTTGTCATTCGGGCCGATCGCGTAGAACGCGGAATGCGTCACGCCGCCGCTCGTCCAGGCGACGGCACTCGTCGCCGCCATCAGGGCGCGGCCCTCCAGGCAATCCAGCTCGGCGCGAAGGGAACGCGAGCGCCTGGGGCGATGAACTCGCGCCTGCCCCCGTGGTTTCTGGTCCAACCGTTGACGGAACCAATCGCGCAACATGGGAAGAGACTCCTTGTGGAGAGTGGAATGGGATCGTCACAGCCAAACATCACCATCGTCCCGGCGCCGGCGGCGCGCGGGCCGTGCGCAGGAGTCGAGGATGGCTGGTCCTCGCCCCCACTGCCGAACTTTCGGCCTCGATCGTCCGCCCCGCGGCCTGCCGTCGATTCGATTCGCCGTGGGGTCGTTGATGGGCCGCCTCTGCCGATCGCATCGCGTTTCCCGCGGGAAGCGGACACGATTCTTTCGCGCGTGGACTCTCCTGACGGGGGAATCGGCCGGGGCCAGTTCCTGGGTCGGACCCAGTTCTCTTCCGCTCCGCGTCCCGCCCGGCAGCCGGACAGGTCTTGGGGAAGAAGATCGAAGATTCTGGGTTTGGCCCCGCTTCGGACCGGCGCGTGTCAGGATGGCAGCGGAGACGCGTAGTAATCGGGAAAGCCTGCTCCGAGTTGTGCGACCCTTGACATGTCGGCGCCGAACCGCTCCACCGAGGGACTCTACTGGACCTGGGCGGAGGCGCTCGGTACAAACATGGATGGGAGTTCGCGTTGAGATGAGGGGGGCCGAGCATGTCTGAGGATGCCGCGTTTGCAGATTTCATTCGCCGCATCCGTGCCGGCGACGATCAGGCCGCGCGCGAGTTGGTCCAGCGCTATGAGCCGGTGGTCCGTCGCGAGGTGCGGCTGCGGCTGCGGGATCAGCGGCTGGCCAGCCGGTTCGACTGGACCGATGTCTGCCAGTCGGTGATGGCCAGCTTCTTCGCACGCGCCGCCGCCGGTCAGTACGACCTGGAGCAGCCCGACCAGTTGCTGCGGCTGCTGGTGGTCATGACGCGGCACAAGCTGACCCAGCAGGTGCGGCGGCACAGCGCCGGGCGGCGCGATTATCGGCGGCTGGAGGCGCAGGACCCGGCCTACCTGGAGGGGCGAGCGGTGGCGGTTCCCAGCCCGAGCCGGCTGGTCGCCGGTCGCGAGCTGCTGGAGGAGTACCGCCGCCGGCTCTCGGCCGAGGAGCGGCGGCTGGCCGACCTGCGGGCCCAGGGCTGGGAGTGGGCCGAGATCGCCGCCGAGCTGGGGGGAACGGCCGACGCCTGTCGCAAGCAACTGGCCCGCGCCCTCGATCGCGTCGAGCAGCAGCTCGAAGGGGAGAGCGGCGATGGCTGAGCCGACCCGGATCGAACCGATGCAGACGCAGCCGGGGAGTTCCGCCGAGCGGGACGGCCCGGCCCGTCGCCTCTGGGGCCTCTGGCGCCAGGGACAGCAGCCCCGCCTCGAGGACTTCCTGGCGCAGGACAGCGTCCGCGACCCGGGCCAGCTCCTCGAGGTGCTGCTGGTCGATCAGGCCGAGCGGTACCGGCTGGGCCAGGGGGTCGCGGCCGAGCGCTATCTCGACGCCTTTCCCACCGTGCGCGACGACCCCGAACAGGCCGTCGACCTGGTCTTCGCCGAGTACCTGCTCCGCGAGGAACTGGGCGAGCAGCCGGCGGCGGAGGAGTACCTGCGGCGGTTCCCGCAGTATGCCGCCGCGCTGCAGCTTCAGGTCCAGTTGCACCGGGCGATGGGGGCGGACCCCGAGATCCCCCCAACTCGCGCCGAGAGCACTGCCACCTTGCTTGCTCGCCGCCAGGCCGAGGGGCCTTGCGGCTCGGAGGGGCTGCCCACCATCCCCGGCTATGAAGTCCTGGACGTCCTCGGCTCGGGGGGTATGGGCGTGGTGTACCGGGCGTTCCAGACCCGGCTGCATCGGCCGGTGGCGGTGAAGATGGTCCACGCGGGGGCCCGGGCCAGCCCGGCGGTCCTGGCGCGGTTCCAGGTCGAGGCCCAGGCGGTGGCCCGGTTGCAGCACCCCAACATCGTGCAGATCTACGAGGTCAGCCAGCACGCCGGCTCCCCGTTCCTGGTGCTCGAGCTGGTCGAGGGGCCCAGCCTGGCCCGGTCGCTGGCCGGCACGCCGCTGCCGACCCGGCAGGCGGTCGAGCTGGTGGAGGTGCTGGCGCGCGCCATCCACGCGGCGCACGGCCAGGGCGTGGTGCACCGCGACCTGACCCCGGCCAACGTCCTGCTGACCGCCGGCGGCACTCCCAAGATCACCGACTTCGGCCTGGCCAAGCTCCTCATGGGCGGCGAGGGGCTGCGTACCCAGACCGGGGAGTTACTCGGCACGCCCAGCTACATGGCACCCGAACAGGCGGCCAGCCGGCACCAGGCGATCGGGGCGGCGACCGACGTCTACGCCCTGGGCGCGATCCTCTACGAGCTGTTGACCGGCCGGCCGCCGTTCAAGGCCGAGTCGCCGCTGGAAACCATCCGCCAGGTGATCGCCGACGAGCCAGTGCCGCCGTCGCGGCTGAGGCCCAAACTGCCCCGCGACCTGGAGACCATCGGCCTGAAATGCCTGCGGAAGGAGCCCGCACAACGATATCCCACCGCTGCGGCCCTCGCCGACGACCTGCGACGGTTGCTCGATGGCCGGTCGATCCTGGCGCGGCGGAGCGGCACCCTCGAGCAGGCCTGGCGCTGGTGCCGCCGCAACCCCGGCCTGGCCGCGGCCACCGCCACCGCCGCGGCCGCCGTCGTGACCCTCGCCCTCGTCTCGACCGCGATGGCCTGGATCTTCCGCGACCAGCGCAACCAGATCGCCCATCAGCGCAACGAGATCGCCGCGGAGCGCGAGCAGGTCCGGCGGGCTGCGACCGAGACGCGCGCGAACCTCTTCCGAGCCCTGACGGCCCAGGCGCGGGCCACCCAGTTGAGCCACCAGGTCGGGCAGCGGTACGGCAGCCTGGCAGCCCTGCGCGAGGCAGCCGGGGTCGCGCGGAGTCTCCACCTGCCCGCCGCCCAGCTCGACGAGCTCCGCGACGAGGCGATCGCCTGCCTGGCCCTCCCCGACCTGGAGCCGACCGGCCGGGTCATCCACCGGCCCCCGGGGGTCCTCCTGTTTGCCTTCGATCCCACCCTGACCCGCTATGCCCTGCGGTTCCTCGATGGGACGATCCAGGTCCGCCGCGTGGCCAACGACGAGGAGCTCGCCCGCTTCCAGGCCCGAGGCGATCGCGATATCTTCGTCTTCGGCTTCAGCCCGGACGGCCGCTACCTGGCCAGCAGCCATCATCCCCGCTTCGACCTGACCGTCTGGGACATCGACCACCGCGCCGTCGCAGTCCAGGACTCGGGCCGCGTCGCGGGCACTTCGGCACGGTTCAGTCCGGACGGCCGGAGGATCGTGCTGGCGCACGACGATGGCGCCATCCTCGACTATGACCTGGCAACGGGTCAGCTCCACCGCCGCTGGCAGGTTCCGGTGCAGGGGGCCCCGAGCGACCTGGTCTTCCGCCCCGATGGGGTCCAGCTCGCGATCAATTGCGGCGGCAACGACGGCCCCTGCTGCATCCTCGAGGCAGCGACGGGCCGGCTGGTCCAGACGATCGTTCAGCCCGGCCACGACACCCTCGCCTGGAGCCAAGATGGCACCACGCTGGCAATCACCGGCCAGGATCGGAAGATTTCCCTCTGGGAGACCGCTACGGGCATCCGCAAGGCCGTCCTCGAAGGCCAGATCAACGGCGGCCTGCGCGCGGGGTTCCACCCGGCAGGCACCTTGCTGGCCAGCACCGGCTGGGGCGGGGGACTGCGGCTCTGGGACCCGATCCTGGGACGCCCCGCGCTGACGATGACCGGCGAGATCGAGCCTCAATTCAGCCAGGACGGGCACCTCGTGGTCGCCCTGGGGGACGAGCTGACGACCTATCGGGTCGAGCCGGCCCTGGAATACCGCACGTTCGCCCACGTCTCTGCCGAGCCGATTCAATATCTCCGCGCGTCGATCCGGCCCGACGGCCGGGTGCTGGCCGTGGGTACGACCCGCGGCGTGGCGCTCTGGGACCTGGCCCACGGCCTCAAGCTCGGCTTCCTGACGATCGGACCGGCCATGCATCTCCTGTTCGAGGCGTCGGGCGATTTGCTCACCAGCGGGGCAGTGGGCGTGCGGCGGTGGCCGATCCAGCTCGATCGGCAGCGCGGGGAATTCCGCATCGGCCCGCCGCTCCTCCTCCCGTCGTTCCCGCCGGGGTACTGCGGGATCGCCGAGGACGCCGACGGCCGGGTGGTGGCTCTGGCCAACCACGGGGCGGCCTATGTCCAGACCCCCGAGCGGGCCTTCCGGGTCGGGCCGCTCGACGACGTCCGCTCGGTGGCCGTCAGCCCCGACGGCCAATGGCTGGTCACCGGCAGCCATGGGCATACCGGCGCCCAGGTCTGGCGAGTCCGCGACGGCGCGCCGGTGGCCCACCTGGCGATCGAGGGCTTGGTCGAGGTCCTCTTCAGCCCCGACGGGAAATGGCTCACGCGGCAGTTCGGGCCGGGCCGGCTCTGGACGGCCGGCACCTGGCGCGCGGCGCGGCAGTTCGACGGCGGTGCGCTTTGCTTCTCCCACGACAGCCGCCTGGTGGCCCTGCAGGATGCCCGAAAAGTGATCTGGCTGTCCGAGATCGAGACGGGACGCACCCTGGCGCGACTGCGGAGTCCCGACCTTTGCGGGGCCCAATGGGCCAGCTTCACCCCGGATGGCTCGCGCCTGGTCGTCACGACCAACGACGGCCCGGCCGTGCACGTCTGGGACCTCCGCGCCATCCGCCGCCGGCTGGTCGAGCTGGGCCTGGACTGGGATGCCCCGGCCTTCTCCGGCGACGACCCGTGCAGCCCCGCGGCGCCGCCCCTGCCCCCGCTGCGGGTCGACTACGGACCGCTAACCTCGCACCTCGAACACCGCACTGAGGCCGCTGCCACGCTGGTCCAGCGCTACACCGCGCGGCTCCAGAACGATCGCAACGATGCCGACGCGTATCATCACCGCGCCCATGCCCTGCTCGACCTGAATCGCTCCCGCGAGGCGCTCGAGGACCTGGACCAGGCCCTCCGCCTCCGGCCGAACGACGCGCACTGTCGAGCCATTCGCGGGGGGCTCCATGCCGACCTGAACCAGCTCGAGGCCGCGATTGCGGACCTGGAGGCTGCGCTGGCGCTGCAGCCCGATTTCGCGAGGGTCCGGGAGATCCTGGCCCGATGCTGCAACAACCGGGCCTGGGAACTGGCCAGCGGCCCGGGGCCCGGCCGCGATCTGGACCGCGCGCTGGCGTTCGGCCGCCGCGCCCTGGCCCTGGCTCCCGACGAAGCCATGTCCCTGAACACGATGGGCATCGTCCACTATCGTGCGTGTCGTTACGTCGAGGCGATCGCCACCCTGGAGCGGAGCCTGGCCGCCGGCCATGGGCAAGCCGACGGTTTCGATCTTTTCTTCCTGGCCATGGCGCATCATCGGCTGGGGCACCGCGACCAGGCTCGCGATTGCTTCGGCCGCGCCCTGCGCTGGCTGGGGGAGCAAAAGAGCCTCAACGAACAATCCAGCAAGGAACTGGCCGGCTTCCGCGCCGAGGCCACGGCCGTGCTCGCCGGACCGGCCGGCGAGCTGCCCGAGGACGTCTTCGTCGGGACGACGCACCCGGACCCGGCGGCTCGGTGAAATGCGAGATCGAGAGAGCGGGCGAGGAACCGACCCTCCCGGCCGCCGGATCCGACTCATGCCAGAGTCTCAGCGGCTGTCGGCGACCGGCCGCTCCGTCGAGAGGGCGGAACTCAACCCCCAAGGCGAACTACCTTGTCAGCACCCCGGTGCTCACGGGAGGATCGGTCGCAGCCACTCCGGGATGGGGTCCTGGAAATGACGCAGGTGTCCGTGATCGAAAACGGCCACCTGACGGAACGGGACATTCAGGTCGCTATTGTCGTAGATCAGGACGTGGGGTAACCGCTCGATGGCGGCCTGAAGGTTGGTGAGCGTTCGAGAAAACCGCGACCGGAGCTTATCGTCGGGAACATCATGACCGCCCGGCGAAACGCGCATCGCCACCCACCCGCTCTGCCGAGTGGTCGGGCCCGGCGAGGCCGATGTAACACAACACGACGACGTAGCCGCACCGAGCGGCTTCGGCCAGAAACGCGACCTTGTTGCCCACCGGATCGGAGAAAACCGTCTCGAAGACGAAACTCTCCCCACGCCCGATCAGGGCCCGTCTCAAGGCATCTGCCAGACGAGCCGCCTCGTACGGTTCGACTGCGAGTTCGGCGGCCAGCACATCGGCATTCACGAATCGCAGCCCCGCCGAGGCCCGGTGCGCGTGGAAGAATGTAGTCATCCCGGCTCCATTCGGACCGGCAATCGCTACGAGAATCGGCCGCCGATCGAACTCGGCGAATTCCATCAGGGGCATGGGACCGCCTGGAATTCCCGACCGACGAATCGCCCCAGAGTTTGCGTGCCATCGACCGTGACGCGGACCACCAGCCCCGGCGAGCCGGAAACTGGTCGATAGTGGGGAAACGGCCCCGACTCGAGGTATTCCACGACACGCTGGCGTCCCGCAGCCGAATCCACCGAGGCCAGGCACTCGGAAAGCGGCTCGGCCGCGCCGGCCCGCCGCAGTGCAAGTGCTCGGGAACCCTCGAGCAAGGGTTCGATCGCTCGGCCGAGTTGCGCCCAGAACTCGATCTGACCTGCAATCGAGCGCTCCGCGACCTCTGCGGTCAGTCGGGCATCGAGAATCAGTTCATCGGATATCTTGACGGGTTGGCTCATACCGCCAAGGTAGCGGCTTGCCACCAACCCGGCAAGGCCTTGACGCGCGAGCTCCAGCGAAGCGGGAAGAACTGAAAGAGAGACTCCTCCATCGTCGCCCTCCAGAGCGTACCACCCGAACGACCCGCGCACGGAGCCTCTTTCTCCTGGTATGATCCGTAGCTCTTTGGCCGACCGGGAATCCATCCCCCCACGGTGGAGCGTCTCCCCATGACCGCCCACGCCAGCCCCGACCGCGCCGCTCCTGCCGGCGAGGCGCCGAGTACCCCGTCGCAGCCGGAGCCGCTCCGCGCCGTCCACACACCCAACTTCCCGGAGCTGTTGCGCCGGTTGGGCGCCTCGCTGCTGGTGACGACCTACCAGGCCGGCAAGCTGGTGATGGTCCGCGACGAGGGGGACCACCTCAACACGCACTTCCGCTCCTTCCAGGCTCCCATGGGGCTGGCGATCGAGGGCAACCGCCTGGCCATCGGCACGTCGGTGCAGGTGTGGGAGTATGTCGACGTCCCGGCCGTCACCGCCCGGCTCGAGCCCCCGGGCCGCCACGATGCCTGCTTCCTCCCCCGGAGCTGCCACGTCACGGGCAACATCCAGGGGCATGAGATGGCCTGGGGAAAGGGCGCGGAGCTCTGGGTGGTCAACACGCGGTTCTCCTGCCTGTGCACGCTCGACCGTTCCGCCAGCTTCACGCCGCGGTGGCGCCCACCGTTTGTCACGGCGCTGGAGCCGACCGACCGCTGTCACCTCAATGGCCTGGGGATGGTCGACGGCCGTCCGCGATACGTCACGGCCCTGGGTGCGACCGACGCCCCGGCCGGCTGGCGCGAGAATAAGGCTCGGGGCGGGATCGTGATGGATGTCAGCAGCGGCGCAGTGCTGGCGCACGGCCTGTCGATGCCGCACTCGCCGCGATGGTACGCCGGGCGGCTCTGGGTCTGCGATTCGGGGACCGGCACGCTCGGCATGATCGACCCGGCGAGCGGCCGGTACGAGGCGGTGGCGGCGGCGCCGGGCTTCACGCGCGGGCTGGACATTGCCGCCAACCTGGCGTTCGTCGGGTTGTCGCAGGTGCGGGAGACGGCCGTCTTCAGCGGGATCGCCATCACCGAGCGCCTCGCGCCGAGCGAGCGCACCTGCGGCGTCTGCGTGGTCGACCTCTCCGCCGGCCAGCCGGCGGCCCTGCTGCGGTTCGAGGAGGGCGTCCAGGAGGTCTTCGCCGTGCAGCTCCTGCCGGGCCGTCGGTACCCGGAACTGGTCAACGATGATGCCAAGCTGCTCGAGAATTCCTTCGTCGTGCCCGATGAGGCACTGGCCGATGTGCCGGCCTCGCTGCGGGGGATGTCGGATCGCAATCGCGCCGGGCGTTGAAAGCCGCCTGCTCGATGTCGCCTCGGGCCGAGACTCACCTCGCGGTTGTTGAAAGATTGTTGGATTTCCCCAGGCGGTGGGTTAAGATCGAGTCGTGGAAGGCGGGTCGATCGTCGTCGCGGATGGGGCCCCGGCATGCGACAGGGGATTCTTGGTCTTCTGGGCTCGCTCATTGCCGTCGTCGCGGCCGGTCTGCCGGCCCTCGGGGCTGGCAAGCGCGCGGCGGTGACGTTCGAGCGGGACATCGAGCCGATCCTGACGCGAGCCGGGTGCAACGCAGGGGCCTGCCACGGCAAGGCGCGAGGGCAGAATGGATTTGCGCTCTCGCTCCTGGGTTTTGACCCGGCGTTCGACCACGACGCCATCGTCCGGGAAGGCCGTGGGCGCCGGGTCTTCCCGGCGGTGCCGGAGGAGAGCTTGCTGCTCCGCAAGGCAACGGCCCGGGTGCCACACGGAGGCGGACCCCGGCTGCAACCTGGCAGTCCGTGGTATGAGGTGGTGCGCCAGTGGATCGCCACGGGCATGCCCCATACCCCGTCCGACGCGCCCCGGCTGGCGCGGATCGCGGTCGCGCCCACCGAGCGGACCCTGGCACGCGGCGCGTCCTTCCCCTTGAAGGTCACCGCCACCTGGACCGATGGCACAACCGAGGACGTGACCGCGCTGGCCGCGTTCGCCTCGAGCGAGTCGGCGATGGTCGGCGTGGATGCCGACGGCCGAGTTCTGGCCGGCCCGATCCCGGGCGAGGCGACCATCTCGGCGCGGTTCGGCGGGCTCTTTGCCCACTGCGATGTGACGATCCCCTTGCCCGGCTCCGTGCCGGCGGCCCGCTACGAGGCGTTGCCGCGAGCGAACTTCATCGACGGACTCGTCTGGGCCAAGCTCCGCAAGCTGGGCTTGCTTCCCTCGGCGCCGGCCGCGGACGCGACGTATCTGCGACGAGCCTACCTCGACGTGATCGGCCGCCTGCCGAGTCCCGACGAGGCCCGCGACTTCCTGGCCGACACGTCGCCTCAGAAGAGGGCGCGGCTCGCCGATCGCTTGCTCGATCGCCCCGAGTATGCCGACCACTGGGCCAACAAGTGGATGGACTTGCTCCGGCCCAACCCCTACCGGGTCGGCATCAAGGCCGTCCTCAACCTGGACGGCTGGATCCGCGAGGCCTTCCGCCGCAACCTGCCGTATGACCAGTTCGTGCGGCAGATCGTCACCGCGCGCGGGAGCACGTTCGAGCAAGGGCCGGCCACCATCTACCGCGACCGCCGCGAGCCGGACGAGATCGCACCGATGGTCAGCCAACTGTTCCTGGGCATCCGGCTCGAGTGTGCCAAGTGCCATCACCACCCGTTCGAGTCCTGGGACCAGGCACAGTTCTACGAGTTCGCGGCGTACTTCGCCCGGATCGGCCGCAAGGGGACGGGGCTCTCGCCGCCGATCTCCGGCAGCGAGGAGCTCATCTACTCGGGCCAGTCGGGCTCGGTCAAGCATCCCTTGACGGGGAAGGTCCTGGCGCCGAAGCCGCTCTACGGCTCGGCGCCGCGCGGGGAGGATCCGGACGCCGACCCGCGCGAGGCGCTGGCGCGGTGGATGACCGCGCCGGACAACCCGTATTTTGCACGCGTGATCGTGAACCGCGTCTGGGCGGAGCTGCTGGGCCGGGGGATCGTCGAGCCGGTCGACGACCTCCGCGCCACCAACCCGCCCAGTAATGGCCCGCTGCTCGACGCCCTGGCCGACGACTTCCGGCGTCACGAATACGACCTCAAGCACCTGATCCGCACGATCCTGGGCTCGTCGGTCTACGCGCTGAGCTCCGAGCCGCACGAGCGCAACCTGGCCGACGGGCGCAACTTCTCGCGCCACTACCGGCAGCGGTTGCGGGCCGAGGTCCTGCTCGACGCGGTCTCGGATGTGACCGGGGTGCCCGACACGTTCGCCGCGGCTCCGCCGGGCTCGCGAGCCCTGGCCATCTGGACGCACCGCGTCCCCTCGCTGTTCCTCGACACCTTCGGCCGGCCCGACCCCAACCAGGACCCGCCCTGCGAGCGCACCAGCGAGACTTCGGTCGTCCAGGCGCTCCACTTGATGAACTCCCCCGAGCTGCAACGGAAGATCACCAGCGAGACCGGCCGCGCCGCGCGGCTGGCCCGGAGTAAGGCGTCGCCGCGCGCGATCGTCGAGGAGCTGTATCTGCTCGCCTATTCCCGGTTCCCGACCACCGAAGAGCGCGAAGTCGGCGAGTCGCTCTTCGACGGCCCCAAGGCCGACCGCCGCGCGGCCGTCGAGGACTTGATGTGGGCCCTGATGAACTCGGCGGAATTTGTTTTCAAGGATTGATCCTGTGGGAATCCGAAACCCCGCGTGCTCGTGATCCCAAGAGGTGAGGCGTCCCATGGCGTACTACTCGAACTGCGAGTCGGTGACCCGTCGCGACTGCATCCGGCTGGGCCTGAGTGCCCTGATCGGCGGCGGGCTGGTCGACGCCCTGCGGCTGCGCGGGGTGGCGGGGACCGGGCAGGCCCGGCCGACGAGCTGCATCCTCATCTGGATGGACGGCGGCCCCAGCCATTATGAGACGTTCGATCCCAAACCGGGCGCACCCAAGGAGATCCGCGGCGAATTCGCGCCGATCGCGACCAAGCTCCCGGGCGTGTTCTTCTCCGAGCCGATGAAACGGCTGGCGGCGATCGCCGACAAGCTGGCGATCGTGCGGTCGATCCGCCACAATCAAGGGAATCACGGCGCCGGCAACCATTACATGATGACCGGTGCCCCGACGCGGATCCCGGTCGGCTGCGGGGCGTTCGTCAGTTTCCACCCCAGCCTGGGCTCGGTCACGGCCCACGAGCGCGGGGCCGCGGGCGGTTTGCCTCCGTATTTCTCGATCCCGCGCATGTCGCGGTCGGGCGGGCCCAACTTCCTGGGGGCGAAGTACGCCCCCTTTGTCGTACCCGACAATCCCAACAGCAAAGATTTCCGCGTCCGGGATGTGGCGCCGCCCCGAGGTGTGGACGATGCGCGGATGGCGCGCCGCCTCGACCTCAAAGCCCGCGTCGATCGCTTCCGCCGCTTCACCGACCAGGCGGCGGCGGACCCCGCCGTCGCGCTGGATGCCTACTACGAGCAGGGATATGACCTGATGTCCTCGCCGCAGGCGCAGCGCGCCTTTGACATCGGCTCCGAGCCCGCCAAGGTCCGCGATGCCTACGGCCGGACTCCCGTCGGCCAGCGCTGCCTGCTCGCCCGCCGTTTGGTGGAGGCCGGCGTGCCCTTCATCACCCTCTACGAGGGAGGCTGGGACCACCATGAAGACATCTTCAAGTCCTTCAAGCAGCGGATGGGTGGATTCGAAGCCGCGATCGCCGAGCTGATCGACGACCTGGATCGGCGCGGTCTGCTCGCGACCACGCTGGTCGTCGCGCTGGGCGAGTTCGGCCGCACCCCCAAGATCAACAAGCGCGCGGGGCGCGACCACTGGTCCAATGCAATGTCGGTCCTGTTCGCCGGCTGCGGCACCCCCGGCGGCCAGGTCGTCGGCGCGACCGACGCCCGAGGCTACGCCGCCACCGAGCGCATCCTCGCGCCCGAGAACTTCGCGGCCACGGTCTACACCAAGCTCGGCATCGATCCGGCCAAGATCCTGCACACACCCAGCGGACGCCCCGTGCAACTGGTCAGCGACCCGACTCCGATCCGGGAGCTGATGGGTTAAGCTTCCCCAGCCCTGACGGGCGGGGATTTCCGGATCACCCTGGCCACCGAAGGCTTGAGACGGGAAGAGGATCTTTCACCGCAGAGCCCGCAGAGATCCCGACCGAGAACGATCCCAGGTTTCGGGTCGTCGGTCTCTGCTTTCCGCTCCGCGATCCCTGCGGTCTCTGCGGTGAAGAAAAAGGGGCCTCGATGGTCAATCGGAATGGCTTTTCGGGGGGGCGCGGCTCCTCATGCCGGAAGGCAGGGGTTTCCGCCGCGACGACTTTGATGAGGAACGCCCGGATCGCGCTCCTCGGAGCTATCGTCCTGCTCGGGCCGCGGCACGCGATGGCCAAGCCGCCGACCCTGATCGCCCTCTTCCCCCCCGGCGCCGCGCGCGGGCAGACTGTAGACGTCGAAGCCACCGGGACGTTCGACCACTGGCCGGTGCAGGGCTGGGTCGAGGGTCAGGGCGTGGTGATCCGGGCCCAGAAGGCGAAGGGCAAGCTGTCGATCGCCGTGGCCCGCGACGCCGAGCCGGGCGTGCGCTGGTTGCGGCTCCACGACGCTGAGGGCGCGACCGCGTTGCGGCCGTTCGTCATCGGCGAGATGCCGGAAGTCCTCGAGGCCGAGCCCAACGACGAGCCCCAGGCCCCTCAACGCCTGGACGCCGCGTCGGTCACGATCAACGGCCGGCTGGCCAAACCGGGCGATGTGGATGGATTCGCCGTCTCGCTTCTCCAGGGAGAAACCCTCGTCGCCGACCTGGCGGCGAACCGAGCCCTCGGCTCGCCCATGGACGCCGTGCTCCAGGTCGTCTCGCCGCAAGGGTTCGTCCTGGCTCAGAACGATGATGACGTCGGCCGCGACCCCCGGATCATCTTCGACGCGCCGGCTTCGGGGACGTACATCGTCCGCCTCTTCGCTTTCCCGGACAAGCCGGATAGCCGGATCCAATTTGCCGGCGGCAGCACCTTCATCTATCGCCTGACGCTCACGACCGGCGGATTCCTCGATCATGCCTTCCCCCTGGCCGTCGGCCGCGAGGGCCCTCAGGAGGTCGAGGCCGCCGGGTGGAACATCCCCGAGTCAGCCCGCCTCCTGACGATTCCGTCGGGCGATGTCGGGGACCTGGTTCGTCTGTTCCACCCATCCTTGACCGGCACGGCCGAGGTTCGCCGGGTCCCGTTCGCGGCGGGGGTCGAGAACGAGCCCAACGACCTGGCGCGACCGCAGTCGATCGCGAGCCACGTCGCGCTCAGCGGCCGGATCGACCCGCCGGGCGACCAGGATGCCTTCCGGCTCACGCTCCGGAAGGATGACCGGCGCGTCTTCCGCGTCGAGGCCCGGGCCCTCGGCATGCCGCTGGATCCCGTGCTTCGGATCCTCGGCGCGGACGGCAAGCTCCTGGCCGAGGCGGACGACACCGGCCGGAACAGCCGCGACCTCGAACGGTCGTTCACCGCGCCGGCCGATGGAGAATACCGCTTGGTGGTGCGCGACCTCAACGGCCGCGGCGGTCCACGTTTCGCCTACCTGTTGAGTGTGCTGGCCCCCGGGCCCGACTTCGCCCTCACGCTGCCCGCAGATCGATTCGAGGTGACTCCCGGAAAGCCGTCGAAGATCGCCGTGGCGATCCAGCGCAAGGACGGCGATGTCGGCCCGATCGAGATCACCGCCGAGGACTTGCCCGCGGGCGTCTCGGTGACGCCGGCAACCTCGAAGCCCGGTGATGCCTCGGCGCGGTCAGTGACCCTGGAGATTTCAGCCGGCGACGGCGCCTGTCCTGGTCCATTTCACGTCACCGGCAAGACGGCCCGAGAGCCTCGAACGACCCGAGTCGCCACAGCCCCGATCGCGGGGTTTGATGCGAAGACGGAGTGGCCGTGGCTCACCACCCGGCCTGGTGCGGCAGCAAGCAAGAAGTAGGAACCGAGCCCCTCCAGCCTCCAATCCTCGCACGGCGCGCTCCCTCAGCTCGCAGATCGGTGTACCCGAGCGCAGCCATGATCATCTCGAAATCGCCAGGTGAATCTTCATCGAGAGTCTCCATGCGCCGGGTGACTGTGTTAGAATGTGTACGCCCAGTCAGCAAATCCGGCCGAGAGCCCAGCACGAGGTTCGCCATGGCGAGGCACGAGACGAAGAGTCTCTTTGACGATCCCGACGAGGTCGCCGAGTCGGTCGGTCCCGACGCTCCTCTCGCCGAGCGAATGCGGCCGCGGAGCCTGGAGGAGTTCGTCGGCCAGGAGCATCTCCTCGGCCGGGGGCGGCTCGTGCGCCGGTTGATCGAGGGGGGTGGTCCCCTGCCCTCCTTGATCCTCTGGGGCGGGCCCGGGACCGGCAAGACGACGCTGGCCCGGCTGCTTGCCCGGCTCGTCGATGCGCGGTTCGTCGCCCTCTCGGCGGTTGGATCGGGCGTGAAGGAGGTGCGCCAGACGATCACCGAGGCCAAGGCGGCGCGGCGGCGGGGGAATCGCACGATCCTGTTCCTCGACGAGATCCACCGGTTCAACAAGGCCCAGCAGGACGCCCTGCTCCCGGCGGTCGAGGAGGGGACGATCACGCTGATCGGCGCGACGACGGAGAACCCCTCGTTCGAGGTCAACGCGGCGCTCCTGTCGCGCTGCCGGGTCGTCACGCTGAACCCGCTCACGGAGGAGGACCTCCGCACCATCCTCCGCCGGGCATTGACCGACCCGGAACGCGGCCTCGCCGCACTTCGGCCGACGGTTGCCGAGGAGGTGCTGGATCGACTGGCTCGGGTCGCGGAGGGCGATGCACGGGTGGCCTTGGCGGCCCTGGAGGCGGCCGTGCACGCGACCGAGCCCGATGCGGACGGCTCCCGCCTCGTGGGCTGGCCGACTCTCGTCGAGGCCCTGGGCCGGGCGCGGTTCGCCTACGACAAGGGGGGAGAAGAGTTCTACAACCTGATCTCGGCGTTCATCAAGTCGCTGCGGAACTCCGACGCCAACGCCGCCCTGTACTGGCTGGCGCGGATGATCGAGGGGGGAGCCGACCCGATGTTCATCGCACGTCGGCTCTGCATCCTGGCTTCCGAGGACGTCGGCCTGGCCGATCCGCAGGCGATCGTCCAGGCGTCGGCCGCGGCGCAGATCACGCACCTGATCGGCTTGCCGGAGGCCCTCTTCCCCCTGGCCCAGGCCACCATCTACCTCGCCCAGGCCCCGAAGTCGAACCTGGTCAAGACGGCCTACCAGGCCGCGGCCGCCGATGCGGCCGACTCGGCACGCGAGCCGGTGCCGCTCCATCTCCGCAACGCGGTGACGCCGCTGATGAAGGGAGCCGGCTACGGCCAGGGTTACCGCTACGTCCACGACGATCCCGCCGCCCGCGCGGAGATGCCCTGCCTGCCCGAACGGTTCCGAGGTCGGGATTATCGGCGCGGCGACGACGCGCCGCCGGAATCCGCCGATGGATCGGGCGGATGTCGGAAGAAGTGAGCCCATGCCGGCCCCGGTCCGGGGATGGTGAGTCCGATCCCTCTCCATTGTGGTAGGATGGTCCAGGACATGGTCGCCCGCCGAGGCCGAGTCTGCGGGACGAGCACGATGAGATTCTCCCTCAAGAAGGACCTCAAAGACTTCGTCCGGGAGAAGGTGCGGAGCGGCGAGTTCGCCTCCGAGGAGGCGGTGGTCAAGGCGGCTCTGGAGTCCCTTCGAGACCGGGAGCGGCCTGACCTGGAAGAGCTGATCGACCACGAATTCATCGGGTATTGCGCACGCGAGGGTGACGATCGTATCACGCTCGAGGAGGTGCTGAAGGCAACCTCCAGGATCCCCGGCTCCATGTCCCAGGTCATCATCGAGGAAGAGCGAGCGGAGCGTTTCTGATGCCTCGCTACTTCTTCGACACCAGTGCCCCTGTCAAGAACGACCACGCCGAGGCCGGGACGCCGGACGTGCGGCGGATCCTGGGCGAGGCCGGCTCCGAGTTCTTCATCTCCCGCCTCGCGACCGTCGAGATGCTTTCAGGGTTCGCGGGCAAGGTCAGGACCGGTCTCTTCTCGGTCACCGACTTGGGTGTCCGTCGCCGACGGTTCCTCGCCGACGTCAGGAACCGGGTGGTGAGGCTCATCCCGATCCTGAACATCCACTTCCATGTGGCAGGGACCTCGTCGGCAAGCAGGCGATGAGCCGCCAGCTTCGCACGCTCGACGCGATCCAGTTGGCGGCCGCCCTCCATCCGCATCGTTCGTTCCCGGTCGATCATTTCGTCTGCGCCGATCAGAGGCTTTGCGATGTGGCAATCCTCGAGGGCTTGGCGGTCATCACGCCTTGAGCTCGGTCGTCGGCTCGTCTCGGTCGAGTGCGCCCTTGCTGATCAACACTTCTCGAATGATCCAGTCTCCCCAGGTCGGCCTCCCCCCATGATCGCCGGGCGGAGGACGCGGCAAGTCCAGTCGCCCAGTGAGGCGTGAGCGGGCCGTGGCAGAGGGCACCCGAGTTCACGAGCGAGGGAGAGGCCGCATCCCCAGATTACCCAGCCTCCCGGGTGGTCCAGCAATGTCCCCGTTTCGGCCCCCGTTTCGGCCCCAACCCCGGCTCCTTGACTTCAAGGGCACTCGCTGCCATTCTTCAATGCATTCAAGACGCGGGCACTTCCACGCGCCCGTCGTGTGGCGGCAACTGGCAATTCCCGCGTGCTTGCCTCATATTCGTGTTCGCGACGCCCGGTCAGACCCACGGGCGCCGCCACCGGCATAATCCAGAAGCTCACCAGGAGGTGCTCCTCATGAAGCTGTTACAACCCGGGCGGGTAGCCACGGCAAGTCGTAACAGGCGAAGTCCTTCCACCGAATGGCTTGAAAGGCGGTGGGCGCTGTCGATCCTGCCAGGCAGCCCGGCGGCAGTGGCCGCACCGGCTTTGAAGACGTCGGCGACCATTACGATCACGATGCCGGCCCAGGCCAACGGTACGATCAACGGCGTGGCGACCCACCGAGTCATGCTGGTCCGCGGGCACACGTTTCCCGGCGCGCGCGTCCGGCTTGAGATCGGTAAGACCTCGCGCGTGACCCACGCCGGGCTTGGCGGCCGCTACCAGTTCCGGGTGGCCATGGCGCCTGGGAGCTACGTGTTGACCGTCGATGCCAAGGACCGGGCGGGTGCCGTGGCCTCAGCGACGATGACCATGACCCACGGCGATGCCGTCATCGCCTGGATCAACACCATGATCGACGCGGTCAAGGCGGACGTCAGCAACGTCGGATTGGTGAGTCGCACGATGGCGATGATGTCGGCTGCTGTGTATGACGCAGTCAACAACATCGAAGGGACCCATGCCGTCTTCCAGATCCACGTGCCGGCGCCGAGCTGGGCCTCGCCCGAGGCGGCCGCGACCGAGGCGGCGTATACGGTCCTGTCATCGCTTTATCCGAACCTGTCGCCGATGTTCAAGACCACGAGGGCCCAGTCACTGGCAGCCATCCCGGCCGGGCCGGCCCGTGACGCCGGCATCGCGGTCGGGCGCGAAGTGGCCGATGGCATCATCAAGTGGCGGACCAACGACGGCTCCGCGGTCAGCGTGCCCTATGTCCCGGGGACAGCCCCCGGCCAGTGGCGCCCGACGCCCCCGACCTACACCGTCGCCTGGGGGCCGGATTGGGGGAACGTCAAACCCTTTGCCATCCAGTCGCCAGCGACCTACCTGCCCCCGCCGCCGCCAGCCCTGAACAGCCCGGAATACGCCGAGGCGCTCAACCAGGTCGAGTCGCTCGGGGCCCTCAACAGCACGACCCGCACGCCCGATGAGACGCAAGCCGCGTTCTTCTGGTCTTACGACGATCCCACCACCGGCACTCCGCCTGTCCACTTCGACCAGATCGTGGAAGACCTCGCTCTCCAGCAGCACAACAGCCTGGCTCAGAACGCCCGCCTGTTCGGTCTGATCAATGTCGCCATGGGCGATGTGGCAATCGCGGCCTGGAACGCCAAGTACACCTACAACTTCTGGCGGCCCATCACGGCGATTCAACTGGCGAATACCGACGGCAACCCGGCGACCATCGCCGACCCCACCTGGACGCCACTGGGCTCTCCGGGCGCGTCGGGCCAGCCGAGCTTTACGCCGCCGTTCCCGAGCTATGTCTCCGGCCATGCGACCTTCGGCGGGGCGGTCTTCACGATCCTCGCCGATTTCTACGGCACGGACCAGATCCATTTCACCATCGGCTCGGACATGTTACCGGGCGTCACGCGCTCGTTCGACAGCTTCAGCGCCGCCGCGCTCGAGAACGCCTGGAGCCGCGTTTGGCTCGGCGTTCATTACTCGTTCGACTCGACAGAAGGGCTGTCCCTGGGCGATTCCCTGGGGAACGCCATCTACCACCAGATCATGGGGTCTGCTGCCTCCGCCCGCTGAAGCGAGGACGCGGCTCGTCCCGGCAGCGGCCCCCGACCGGGCCTGGTCCATGGATCTGGATCGAGCGCTGCGCGCCTCCTGAGATGTGAGTCCGGGCCTACCAGTGTACGCGTATTGACCAAGAGCCGCGCGATGGTTCCAATCCGTGGACGCCAACGGCATGACCCGAGGGTTGGCCCCGATCTCCCAGGGAGATTCCCGGAAAGAGGTATCCAATGACGCACAACACACACTGTTCGTCGCCTGCGCCCTGGTCGTTTGGTGCACGTCGGTCGCTTGGGGCGACGACGCCAACCACGACGCCCTTGAAGGCACCTGGCAGCCGTCGGCGGCTGAACTCGCAGGGAAGAAGTTCCCCGACGAGGTCCGCACCACCATTCGGCTCGAGGTCAAGGGCGACCAGGACCCGGTGACCGCCGGGACCAAGCCCGATCGGGGAACCTGCAAGCGGAATCCGTCGGCGAATCCGAAGGCGCTGGAGATCACCGGCACCCAGGGTCCGAACAAGGGTAAGACGATCCTGGCCATCGACGAGCGGAATGGCGACACGCTGCGGATCTGTTACGACCTCAGCGGAAAGAGCCGCCCGGCGGAATTCAAGACCTCGACGGGGACCCAACTGTTCCTGGTCGAGTCCAAACTGCAGAAGCCATGAGGGGTTGACGCGCATCGCATCAAGACCGGCCTTTGCCCGAGGTCCCCTCGGGCGGCAGTCGATACGGTGTCGACGACGATACACGACGCACCCCACCGGGGTTTATTCCCTTGGGTAGAACCCCAGTTGGTGGATGCGCTGCGCTCTCCCTCACTCCGGCCGCCGGCCGACAACGACTTCGAGGATACCTCCCATGCATCGACTCTATCGTGGGGTGGCGGCTCTGCTCTCGGCGGCAATGTTGGTGGGCGTGGGGTTGGCCCAGACGCCCGGCGGGCCGGCGGCGCAGTTCCGGGAGCTGTTCTTGCAGCTTGACGCCAACCAGGACGGTGCCATCGCCAAGGAAGAAGTTCCGCCGTCGGCACTACCGGCCTTCGAACGGCTGCTCAGGCGCGGCGACTCCAACCACAATGGCAAGCTCGAAGCCGACGAGTACCGCTCCGTGCTGCTGGACCTCCGGGATTTCGCCGCACGCACCAAGGAGCAGGCCGTCCGGAAGTTCCAGACCCTGGACAAGGATGGAGACGGCAAGGTCAGCCGCGACGAATTCACCGGACCCAAGCCCCGGTTCGAGCAGCTCGACAGGAATGGCGATGGGTTCTTGACCCAGCAAGAGTTCCTCGGCGGGGCCGCCGCCAAGGCCAAGGCCAAGGCTGCCCCCAAGAAGAAGGCGAACGCGGCCAAGGAGTCCGACTGAGCACCGGGCCCGACCCACCGCTGGACCGTCCGGCCGTGTGGGTCAGGGCGTCCGGCTGAGGACCTTCCGCGCCCAGCCCGCGGCGCCGACGAACCCGGCCTCCTCGCCGAGGCTGGCGAACTCGATCCGGGTCCTGGCGGCGGGGATGGGGAAGGCCATGCGGCGGACGTCCTGGCGGATCGCATCGAGCAGCGACTGGCCCGCGTTGATCATGCCGCCGCCGAAGAGCACCAGGTCGGGATCGATCGTGTGCATGAGGGAGACGGCGCCGACGGCCAGGTAATGCGCCGTGTCGCGCATCAGGCGGCCGGCCAGCTCGTCCCCGGCGGCGGCGGCCTCGGCAATCGCCCGGCTGGTGATTGTCTCGGGGTCGAGCTGGCGCAGCCGGCTGGGTGCCGGATCCTCGGCCAGGGCCTCAAGGGCGCGCTTCACCAGTGCCGTGGCCGAGGCATAGGCCTCCAGGTGCCCGTACGCGCCGCAGGAGCACCGGCGGGCATTCTCCATCTGGACGATGATGTGACCGCACTCCGCCCCGTGGCTGTGACGACCCTCCAGGATCAGGCCGTCGAGGACGATCCCGCAGCCGATCCCCGTGCCCAGCGTGAACATCACCAGGCTGTGGGCGCCCTTGCCCGCACCCGTCCAGTACTCGCCGTAGGCCGCGGCATTGCCGTCATTCTGAAGCACCGTCGCTTTCTTCAAGCGGTCCGAGAGGAGCTGGCGGATGGGCAGGTTGTCCCAGCCGGGGAGGTTGGGCGGCTCGAGCAACATTCCCGCGCCGAGGTCCATTGTGCCCGGCGAACCGAGCCCAACCCCGGCGATCTGATCCCACGACACCCCACTGGCCGCGACGGCGCGGCGGCCGGCTTCGGCCAGGTGATCGAGCCCGGCCTCCGGACCGAGCTCCGCTTCGGTCTCCAGGCTGAGGAACGACAAGACGTGGCCGTCGTCGTCGACCACACCGCTCTTGATGTTCGTGCCACCGAGGTCGATCCCGAGATAGAATGGCGACGGTCCGGGTACGGCACTCATCAAAGCTCACCGGCGCAACGACTCAAGGGTCCTGGAGACTCCTCCCAGCGAAATCACTCTAAGGGCTGGGAACGTGCCGGTCAATCGCCTACCCCGGGTGGCCCCTGGCCCGCGGCGGCACGGGAGGCCTCCGGCCTGCGGTCCTGGTCCGCGCGCCGACCTGGCTTACTCGGCCACCCTCGACTTCCGCGCCAGCACGAAGATCGTGTGCGGATCGCGCCAGGGGGCCAGGAGGACGCTCACGAGCCAGAGCCCGGGGAAGGCGAGGACAGTGAGCGGGTCGATCCACGACCGGAAGACATGGTGCTGGATCCAGGTCACCACCCTCGTACCCAGGCCGCCGAACCGGAGTCGGTCGACCGGCTCGAACCCGGTCTCCCGCAGGAGGGTCTCGAGCTGCTCGAACGTATAGCCGTTGCGGACGTGCCAACCATTCTCGGTGCGCGTCACGCGAAGGTGGTCGGCATTCCCCTGCCAGTCGCGGTTGGGGGTCGTGATGTAAACCAGCCCGTCCGCGGCGGTCACGGCGTGGACCTGCCGCAAGGCCCGGCGATCGTCCAGGATGTGCTCGAGCACGTCGAGCAGCAGCACCTGATCGTATCGGCCGTGCTCCCCGGGATCCGCCGCCAGCGTCTCCAGGCTGGCATGGCGCAGCTCGAGCTGGTCCTCGGTCAGACCCAGGAACGAGCGCATCTGCTGGCAATGGATGCGCTCCCACTCGTGGATCGTGATCCCCACGCACCGCGAATGGCGCCGGACGGCCTGATACGCGAAGTAGGCATTGCCACAGCCGCAGTCGAGCGTCCGGATCGGGCGCTCCGGTGATCCCTGGGAGAACATCCCAACGACCCGCGACTTGTCGCGGCTGATCCAGTTGGTCCCGGGATACATCAGGAACTTGACGAGCAGCCGGGCGCGCGTGCCCAGGGAGAGGTTCTGCGTGTCGGCACGGAGCATCGAGCATCCTCCATGAGGTCCATTCCGCCGCGGCCGATCGGTGGTCCCCGCGGTGCATTTCCTCGCAGGGCCGCTACCTTAGTCGGTCCGCCGATCCATCTCAAGAGGACTTCTCGCGAGGTCGCGCCACGTCACCTCACCCCACAGGGATCGATCGAAGGCTCGCCCGGCGAGGCGATCCCAGGCCAGGGGGCTCAGCGCCTGGGACGATCGAGCGGGGTCAAGGGCCGGACGCTGACCTCCTTGAAGAACACGTGGGAGTTCTGGCCGACGTCGCCGTGGTTCTGCAAACCGATGTAACCCCACGTGGGCCGGGGTCCCCGCTCCGGCTCGTAGTCTTTGGTCCGCTCGGGCACCGTCGACTTCGCGGCATCGAAGACGTTCACCTGCGCACCGTTGAGCGAGACCAGGATCTGCTGGCCCCGCAGGGCGATCTCCATCGTGTTCCACTCGCCCTGGGGTTTGATCGGCCGTTCCTGGGATCGTGAGAGGGAATAAATCGCACCGGTCCCGTGGTAGTCATCCTCGGCGTCGCAGATCTGGATCTCGAAGCCGTGATTCACCGCGTACCAGGGATCCTTCGGCGGCTCGGCGATTCGCACGAAGACGCCCGAGTTCGCGCGGCGGCTCTCGGTCTTGTAGACGACCCGGATCACGCAATCGCCCAACTTCTCTTTCGTATACCAGAGCAGACCCATGCCCCCCTCGGTCCGCAGCGCGCCGTCGTCCAGGACCATCTTCCCTGGCCCGATGTGCTCCCAGCCGTCAAGATTCTTGCCGTCGAAGAGCGGACGCCAGCTCTGGTCAGCCTTGGACTCGTTCTGGGCGATGGCTGTGGTCCCCCACAGCAGCAGAATGGCCGGTAGTGCGGCCGGGACGGACGTGCGCATGGGTGGGATCCTCATCGGAGTCGGCGGGTCGAGAACCTCAAGCCATCACTCAACTTAGCCCGAAGCGACCGGCAAGACAAGGCCGGAGCCTCGCATCCCGACCGTCGCTTGACCATCAACCCCAACCGATTTCGGGGGCCACTGCGATGACATCCCAGCCTCGACCACTGCCACCAAGTGACGGCGCCGCGGTCCCTCATGCCGTTTACCCCAGATACGCCACCACCGCCTGTTGCGTGGTCGGCGGGAGGGCGTGGAATTCGCTGCGCGGGAACCGGCCCGGGCGAACCGGGCCTGGTATTCCGCGAAGGTCGAGGCGTCGCCGCGGGCCGTGGTGGCGAGCATCACCGGCGCGAAGCTGGCCGTCGATGGCGGCGTGATCCGATCGGGCTCGGGCATGAAGTCCCGCGTCAGGGCGCGGCCGCCCGGCGCGAGGGCCGCGTGCGCCTGGGCCGCCACCTGCGCGCGGGTCGGTTGGTCGAAGTGATGGAGGAAGTTGGTCAGGAGCACGAGGTCGTACGGGCCGCCCCAGGCCACGTCGAAGGCGCTGCCCGGGCGCACGGCAGACCGCCCAGATCGGGTCGTCGTCGGAGACCGTCCCCTGGTCGAAGACCGCCGTCCCGCCCCGCCGCACGGCCGCCGTCAGTTGGTGAAAGCTCTGCCGCAATTCGGGCGACGCCTGCCAGGCCGACCTCGCCGCGGCGATCGCGCTGGGAGCCGACATCCCGTACCGGCGAAGTTCTGTGCGAGAGGATTTACGACAACCAGATCTTCACGGTGACTCACGGATCAACCGTCCATCCCACTCTCGACGAGGACATCGAGTTTCCTCCAGGGCGTTACATGGTTACAGTGGGCCTGAAGATGGCAGAGGGTGCCGTTTATCAGCCGGATGGGAGTGTAGAGGACGGGAGAATCGCGGGTCAGGGCTTCACTCGGGGTGCCAACTCTTTCTTTGAAGAGGTCCGTTAATCATCAACGGAGCCCTCGTGCCATACGCCCATTCCTGACTCCACTACGGCGGCGACGACCGAGTGGGCCGCGCCCAGCGCGACGGTGGGGGCCGGGACCACGACCGACACGGACAGCGACTTGGTGACCAATGGGGAGCAAGCGAGCGAAATCGAGCAACCAATCGCTCAGGCCGCCAGGACGGTGGCGAGCAGGGCCCGGGTCGCCTCTTCGTGCGGCTCCTCGAAGATCTGGGCCGGGGGGCCGGACTCGATGACTCGCCCGTCGCCGAAGACGTGAACGGTGTGCGCGACCCGCCGGGCGAAGCTCATGGCGTGGGTCACCACGACCATGGTCAGGCCGTCGCCGGCCAGGTCGGTCATGACGGCGAGGACCTCGGCCGTCATGCGGGGATCCAGGGCGCTGGTCGGCTCGTCGAAGAGGATCGCCTGGGGCTCCATGGCCAGGGCCCGGGCGATCGCCACCCGCTGCTGCTGGCCGCCGGAGAGCGCGCGCGGCAGGGCTGAGAGCCGGTCCGACAGCCCGACCCGGTCCAGGAGCCGGCGCGCGCGCTCCTCCGCGAGATCGCGGTCCAGCCCCAGGACGAAGAGCGGACCTTCCATGACGTTCTCCAGCGCCGTGCGATGCGGGAACAGGTTGAAGCTCTGGAACACCATCCCCACGCGACGGCAGACCGCGCGGTGGATGCGATTCCAGTCAACCGGGTGGACCCCGGCCCCGAACCGCAGGCCATCGATCGTCACCCAGCCGGACTGGAACCGCTCCAGGCCGTTGAGGCAGCGGAGGAATGTGCTCTTGCCGCTACCCGAAGGACCGATGACGGCGGCGACCTCGCCCCGGGCGATCGACAGGCTCACGCCGCGGAGGACCTCGACCGCGCCGTGCCGCTTGACCAGGTCAATGACTTCGATCATGCCCACGCCCCTCCTTTCGCACTGCTGATGCCCAGGCGGCGTTCGGACCAGCGGGAGAACCACGACAGCGGTACGCTCATCACCATGTAGAGCGTGGCGGCAGCCAGGGCGAACTCGATCGCTCCCCCCGTGCTGTTGGCCAGGATCGAATACTCCTTGGTCAGCTCGACCAGGGTGATCACTGAGCAGACTGAGGTGTCCTTGAACAGCGCGATGAAGTCGTTGGTCACGGGCGGGATCACGATCCGGACCGCCTGCGGCACGATCACGCGCCGCAGGGCCATCGCCCGCGACATCCCCAGGGCCAGTGCGGCTTCCATCTGGCCGGCCGGGATCGCCTGGAGCCCCGCGCGGTAGATCTCCGCCTCATAGGCCGAGTAGTTGATCGCCAACCCGGCGATGCCGGCGACCCACGGGGGCAGCTTCAGGAGGTAGAACAGCACGAAGAGCTGGAGCATCAGGGGCGTGCCCCGGATCAGCTCGACGTAACCCGAGAGCAGGATGCGGACGGGCGTGGGACCGTACAGCCGGCCGATCGCGATGAACAGTCCCAGCACCATCGCCAGCGGCATCGAGGTGACCGACAGCGTCACGGTCACCCGCGCCGCGTCGAGCAGCCGGGACCCATAGTGCCGGACCAGCGGCCAGCCGCGAGGCTCCTGCTGGCTGGCCACCGGTTGGATTGGCCCGGTGAACCGGGCGAGCTCGTTCTGCGCCTCCGTCCAGATGCCGTATCGCTCATAGAGCATCCGCAGCGCGCCGGAGGCAATCAACCCAGCCAGGCTCTTGTCCAGTGCGTCGCGCAAGGCCGCATCCTGCTGGCGCACGAAAATGACGTAGTAACCGTGCGACTCCGGGGGACCGACCGATTCGAGGCCCGGGAACCGCGCGGCGTAGAACCGCGCCGCCGGCAGGTCCTGGAGCGTCACGTCGTACTGCCCATTCTGGACGGCGGTCATGGCGTCGGTTGCGCCGTCGAAACGGACAACCTCCACGCTCGACCCGCCGTTTTCGCGCGCGAAGGTCTCGGCGGCTGACCCGACCAGCACGCCGACGGTCCAGCGGCCCCCATCGGGCCTGGGCCGCTTCAGGTCGGCCCAGCACCGGACCGCGCTGCCGCGCCGCACCATCACCTGCAACTGGTAGACGTAATACGGCCGTGTCGCCAGGTAGTCCCGGGCGCGTGGCTCGGTCCATTCATAGCCGTTGATCACCAGGTCGATTCGGCCCGAGTCCAGGACCTGGAGCAGCTTGTCCCACTGGCCCTGGGAGAAGACCGGGACCGCGCCGAGGTCGCCGGCCAGCAGGCGCATCAGCTCAACCTCGAAACCGGTCACCCCGCGGGGTGAGCCCGGGTCGGGATAGGCATAGGGCCCGCCGCCCTCCATGTCGCTGCCGTAGAGCAACCGGCCCGTGCGGCGCACTTGCTCCAGCGCACCAGCCCACACGGGTGTGGCCGCGATCAGGGAGGAGACCAGGATGGCCAGACCGGCCAGGGAGAAGCTCGGCTGGCGGCGATATCGTTTTCGAGCCGGCGGTGGCACGCTCGGACGGCGTATCAGGCCAAGCGGAGCCCGGGAGGGCTCGGGGAAAGGGTCGGGATCAGCAGCATCGGATTCCGATGCGTCGGCCTTTTCTTCCATCAAGAGACCCCTTTCGCGCTGGGGGCCCGAGATTCATCTCACTCCGTTCACCTCCGCCAAGATCCTCTCAGCCAGTCCCCGCCCGGCGGTTGGCGGGGGCAGGGGCTCGCCCTCGCTCTTGATGATCTCGATCCACTCGTCGACGATCTGGCAGAGCTGGGCATACACCGCGGTCTCGTCATCACCATGGCAACAGGGGCCGATGATGCCGGGACACTGGCCGACAAAACACCCGTCCTCGTCCCACCACTCGATCAGTTTCACATACCGGGCGCTATCCTTCACGCCTGAGCCCTCAGATCGTGTGCGGCAGGGGCGCGACCGACTCCGAATGAACATCATCATTCGATCGAGCGGCCCGAAATTCAAGGGGGATTTTCCGCGCCCGAACCAATTTCCCCGGCAAGGGATCGGGCCGAATTCAGGGCGCCGAGGGATTGGGCTTGTGGGCCTGCTGGCTGCGGAGCTGGCGGACGCGCCGGACGCGTCGGCGGACCTGGCGGGGTACGCGGGCCAGGCGCAGGCGCGTCATCC
Source organism: Isosphaeraceae bacterium (assembly GCA_021324445.1). Taxonomy (GTDB): domain Bacteria; phylum Planctomycetota; class Planctomycetia; order Isosphaerales; family Isosphaeraceae; genus JAJPJC01. Next base: position 26,876 of record JAJPJC010000293.1, on the reverse strand, counting down.
GCCCGACGAGGAAGCTGTGGCCGCGCCATTGCACCCAGCGGTTGAAGACCGCGTCGAACCAGACCGGGAGCAGGAGGATGTCCTTGGCCGGGCTGAGCAACAGGTGGCGCAACTTGGGTAACGAGCCGCGGAGCCGGCGGGTCTGGAGGGCGTCGCGAACCAGGCCCAGGCCGACCAGCAGGAGCAGGCCGCCCCAGGCGATGCCCAGCTCGCCCGAGAAGGCCCAGACCAGGCCCACGGTGGCCAGGTTGGTCACCGGCTCGGCCAGGAACAGCAGCGGCGCCATCCCCCGGCGGACCTTGTTCCACCGCGACTGGCGGCTCAGGAATGCCTTGAGATTCCGGCCGCGGCTGATGTTGGTGATGACATGATGACTCAAACGGATCGAGTAGCCCGCGCGCCGGACCCGCAAACCGAGGGCCTGGTCCTCGCCCAGCAGGTTGCGCACGCCCGCGAACCCGCCGGCGGCAGCCAGGGCCTGCATGGGCATCAACATCGATTTGCCCACCACGCAGGTGGCCCGGCAGACCGACGCCGCGGCGACGGCGCCGGCGACGAATCCGTTCAAGTGCAGGATCTCCATCGCCGAGCCGGCCTGCGCCTCGCCCACCCCGGCGAAGAGGTTCGTCACCAGGCCCACCCCCGGCTCCGCCAGGTAGCAGGCCGTTTCGCGGAGGTACGACGGGCGAACCCGGATGTTCGAATCACTGATCAGGATCACGTCGTACTTGCGGTGCCGGTCCATGGCCGCCAGGTTCTCGACCTTGGGATTCAGCCCGAATGCCGGCGTGCCGATCACGAGCTGGGCGTCCCGGTCGGGGAACTCGCGCTGCAGCGTGCGGACCACCTCGATCGCCGGGTCGTCGGCCTCGGCGACCCCGAAGATCAGTTGGTACACGGGGTAGTCCAGGCGGAAGAAGCTGCGGAGGTTCTCCTCGAGCTCCTCGTCCAACCCCTTGAGCGGCTTGAAGATCGTCACCGGCGGCGTGTGTGGGGCAAGCCTCCGGCGCCGCCGCGTCACCCAGAACAAACACGCCATCGACCAGAGCGTCGAGGCCACCGCCACCACCGCCACCAGTCCCAGCAGAAGATTGGCACTTTCGAGAGAAGACATGCTGGCGATTCTTCCTTGCGGGTCGTCGTTCCCGCCGTCATGGGGAAAAGGACAGATTCACGGATCTCGGTGGGACTTGCAACCTGGGATCGCGACCGCCACGGTCGTCGCGTCTGGATCAGTATCGGTACGGTGCCCGGATCGATCAGCGGCGATCGGGCCGCATGCGTAACTCCATGGGACCTTGACAGCACGGACAGGTCTGGGGCGCACGGACGGTGATCGAGCAGACGGTGCAATAATACTCGGGAGTTTGGAGCCGGCCGTCGCGCTCCACCTGGAAGGTGGTGACCTGAAGATAGGGGACGCCGGCGAACCGCCGGCCCCGGATCTCGGCACGACCGCCGCGCAGCCGCTCGTCGAGGAACAGGGCGCGGCTGGCCTCATCGGACAACAGGGGCGTGAGGGAGCGATCGTCGCCGAGCAGGACCACCTGCTTGGTGGCTTGTTCCGGATCGGCCTGGGCTGCGATGCCAAGGGACTGGAGGGCCGAAGCCAGGGTGAGCACCCGGCCGCGCAGGGTGACATCCGCGGCCTTGGGGCCAGGCGGGGTCTGTCCGACGCTCAGGAGGACCAGGAGTCCTGCCACACACCCCGGCGGAATCCCCATCGATCGTGGTTCTCCAGGCCGCTGGGAAACTGGATTACGCCGGCAAGAAAGTCAGTCAGGCTGTCCAGCCTGACATCCCGGGACCGTCAGGCTGGACAGCCTGACCTACGCGAGGTTCTTCCTTGCCGGGGTAAGAGGTTACGATCGAATCTCGGTCCTGACTGCGTGAGGAATTATACCGCTGGAGCCCCAGCCCACCAAGCGATAATCCGCGGGGGTTCGCGAAAAACCCCGGGTCGTTCACCGACCACCCCGCGGAGCCACCGGGTGGATGGACCGACGCCGCATCCTTCCTGGGAACACCTCCGATCGAATGCTTGTGCACCACCGGGCTGGTTCGTTGTATGATAGGGGTCTCATCTGTAGGTCAGGCTGTCCAGCCTGAGAGCCTGGGAACGTCCGGCTGGACAGCCTGACCTACGTTCGTGAGGACTCTCAAGATGCAGCATACTCTCGTCCGGATCGGTTTGAGTCTGGCCCTGGCGGCCGGCTGTGGCTTCGTCGCGCGGGCGCAGGATGCGCAGCCGGGAAAGACCGCCGGACCCCGGTCGTCGAGTGCGGGGGACCGCTACGCCGCGGCCCGCAACCAGATGGTGCAGCGCCATCTCGTCGAACATGGAATCAAGAACCCGAGAGTGCTCGAGGCGTTCCGCACCGTACCCCGACACCGCTTCCTTCCACCGAAGACGCACCGCCAGGCGTACGACGACGAGTCGATTCCCATCGGTGAGGGTCAGACGATTACCCCGCCTTATGATGTGGCCTTCATGACCGAGGTCCTTGATCCCAAGCCCAGCGACCGCGTCTACGAGGTGGGGACCGGATCGGGTTACCAGTCGGCGATCCTCTCGCGGCTGGTCAAGGAGGTGTACTCGGTCGAGATCCACAAGACACTCAGCGACCGCGCGACCAAGGTCCACAAGGAACTGGGCTATACCAACATCCATACCCGGGTCGGCGACGGCTACGAGGGCTGGCCGGAGGCGGCCCCGTTCGATGCCATCATCGTCACGTGCGCCCCCGAGAAGATCCCGCAGCCGCTGATCGAGCAGCTCAAGGATGGCGGCCGGATGGTGATCCCCCTGGGGACACGCTTCGATCAGACCGTCTACCTGGTCGAGAAGCAGGGCGGCCGGCTCACTCAGCGGGCGCTCAAGCCGACCCTGTTCGTCCCGATGACCGGTCGGGCGCAGCGCGAGGCGGCCGCCGCCCGGGCCGCGAAGAAAGAGGCGCCCAAAGATTGACCAGGTTTCGGCCGGCGGAACGGGCCGTGAGCATCCGGCTCGGAGCTCCGGGCCATCTCTGGAGGAGGAATCCGCTCGTGAAGACGTCGGGTCGCCGGGTCGCCGGGATGGTGCGGCTCCTGGTCATCCTGGCCGGGACGTGGGGGATGCCGGCGGCGGTCCGCCCGGCCGCCGCCCAGGAGGAGCTGATCGAGCGGAAGGGTCCGCCGCCGCGGGACGACCTGGAGACCGACTCGAACCAGGACGGCGTGCCCGACGGCTGGTACAATGCCCGCGACGCGGTCTGGATGTCCGAGGGAGGGGCCCCCGCCGCCGGCCCTCACTTCATGCGGTTCGCCACGGACCGGCCAGGCCGGCCGGCTCGGCTCAGCCGCGCCTTCGGGGTCGACGGTCGCAAGACCGAGGCGATCGTGCTGGGCCTGTGGGTCCGCGCGGAGAATATCCAGCTCGGCCAGCGGACCGGTGAGGAGCCCAGTTTGCTCATCGACTTCCTCGGCGATGAGCTCCGCGCGCTGGGTCGAGGAAGCCTTGGCCCGTGGACCCATTCCGTCGGCAATCGCTGGACCCGGGTCGTCAAGCGATTCGCCGTTCCACCGGGCACCAAGGATGCGATCATGTCGGTGGGGTTGCTGGGCGCGACCGGGACCCTGGACATCGACGGGCTGACGTTCGAGCTCGTGCCGGTAGGGGGAGCCCCGACCACGAACCTGGTCGTCAACGGCGATTTCGAGCTGGGCGACCCGGCTCCGACTTCCTGGATGGTCGAGCGGGAGGCCCGGCGCGTCTTTCCGGGCTTCCAATCGGCGGCGGCGCTGGAGCTGACTCGAGGCGGGTCGCGGGCGATGGCGGGCCTGGCGATCCCGATCGAGCCGTTCCAGGAGCTGGAGGTCGCGATCGCGGCCCGATGCACCGGTCTGCGGGGTGCCGAGGGTGCGACCGGCCGGTTCTTCTTCCTCGACATGTTCGGTACTCCGCTGGAACGCCACAGCGGCGGCAACATCTTCATCCGCTGGACGGGAACCCGCGGCTGGCGGATCGATCCGGTGCGCGTGGCCGTCCCACCCGGCGCGGTCCGGGCCGTCCTCCAGATTGACAAGATCGATTCGGTCGGCGCGCTGCGGATCGACGATGTCCGCGTGACGACCTTCCCCGACCCCCAGGCCGGATGGTGGACTCCTTACCATGTCGCCGACGACACGACGAATTGGCTCCCCGTTGCGCCGTCGCCCACGATCGCGGCCGGCTCCGCGCTGGACGTCTCGTTCCTGGTGCCGCGGCCGGCGGGGCGCGGCGGTTTCGTGACGGTCAAGGACGGACGGTTGGCGTATGGCCAGGAGGGGCGCGCGCGGTTCCTCGGCGTCAGCCTGATCCCGCCGGCGGCGTTCGTGGAGCCCGAGCGAGCGGACGCCCTGGCCGACCGCCTGGCCCGCTCCGGCCTCAACCTCGTGCGGCTGGGCGAGCTCGACCTGCCGCTGGGACCAGACCGCAGCCTGATCGACGATACGCGCGAGGACACCCAGGCGTTCGACCCCGAGGCCCTGGCTCGTCTGGACCATCTGGTCGCCGCGCTGAAGGCGCGGGGGATCTCGGTCGCGCTCGAGCTCCAGGCAGGCCGCCGGTTCCGATCGGGGGATGGAGTGGCCGTCCCCGGACTGCTGCCCCCGGGGGGCGGGCCGGCGGCCGAGTTTGACCCCACCATCGGCAAGCTCGCCCTGGCGACGGCGCGCGCCGTGCTCGAGCACATCAATCCCGAGACCGGCCTGGCGTTGCGGGACGATCCCGCCCTGGCCTGGGTGACCCTGGCCGGCGAGATCTCGCTGTTCAACCTGATCGAACAGCCCGACGCCCTGCCGCCGGCCTACGCCAGGGCGTGGCATGACCTGGCCGAGAAGGCTCCGGGCGGCGTCGCGGGGCGGCGGCTCTGGGAGTTGGTCGAGGCGGACCACTCTCGGCGGATGGCGGATGCCCTGCGGCAGGAGAAGCTCCGCGTGCCGATCGCCGGGGTCTCGCATTGGCGGCGCGAACCCGAGTTCGCCCATGCCCAGGCTGGCCCGGGGCTGGACCTGATCGATGACCGGTTGTTCTGGGCCGCCCCGACGTGGGTCTCGCCGGAGGTCCGCTCCATGCTCTGGAGCCTCGACGGCGGCCTGGCGGGTCTGGCCAATCTCAAGCGCCGCACCGATCGGCCGTACGTGGTGGGCCAGTGGTGCAACCAGACCCGCGGGGCGTGGTCGGCATCGACCGAGGCGGCCGACCACCTCCTGGGGGTCTACACCGCGGTCGTCGAAGACTGGGATGCCCTGGTCCGGCGCGGGATTTTCCTCTATCCCATGACCTGGGGCGAGGGGCCCGCCGGTACGGTCGGCGGCGAGGACGTCTTCCAGCTCGCGGAGGTCGTCAACGGCAGCCCGCACATCTACGCCTTCTGGCCGCACGCGGCCTCGCTGTTCTACCGCGGCGTGACCACGGCCCGGCCGCAGCGTGGCGCACGCCCGGTCGAGGTCCCCGGGCGGACCGTCGGCCGCGCGGCACGCCGGGCGATCACCGGCTGGGACCCGCGTCGCGGCCGGCTGGTGGTCGACACGCCGTACACCCAGGCGCTGGCCGGCTGGGCCGGCGGCAAGCCCGAGCGGTTCGACCACCTGGATCTCGCGATCGAAAATCCGATGGCCGTCCTGGCCGTCAGCTCGATCGGGCCGGAGCCGATCGCCACGGCGAAGCGGTTGCTGGTCACCGCCGTGGCGCGCGTGGAGCCGACCGGCTTCCGCTGGGTCGATGCCTGGCGGCATGCGGTCGCCGACCCGGGCCGCCCCCCGTTCCTCAGCGAGCCCGTCCGGGCGCGCGTCGTCTGGCGACACCAGGGGCCGGTGCGGGGTTTCGTGCTCAACAACGCCGGCGAGCGGGTCGGCCCAGCCCGGCTCGAAGCCCTCCCCGGGGGCCAGGGGGTCGCCCTCGATCTCGACGGCAGCCGCCCCGGCTTCCACTGGGAACTGGTCGTGGGGGAAAAGTAGCGAGGAGCGAGTGGCGCGGAGCGAGAGGGGAAGGGTTTTCCGGTCGTCGCTCGCTCCGCGCCACTCGCTCCTCGCTCCGTTCCGACCACTGACCACTCTGCGGTTCAGACCATTTCTTTGAGCGACTTCAGCACCAGCGCCTTGACGACGTTGCGCGCCGGCTTCGCCTTGTACATCATCGGTTCCTTGGTGAAGGGGTTGATCCCTTGCTTGGCCTTGGTCGCCGGCTTGTGGACGACCTTGAGCTTGAGCAAGCCGGGGACCGTGAATTCCTTGGGGCCCTTCTTGCCCAATTGCTCCTTGATCAACTCGGTCAACCCCTCGAAGACGCTGGCGACCTGCTTCTTCGTCAGGCCGCTGTGCTCCGCCAGCCTCGCGTAGATCTCCCCCTTGGTCGCCTTGCGGGTGCCTCCCTTGTCGCCTGTCGAGGAGCCGGCCTTCGGTTCGGCGGCCCTGGGTGCGGCTTTCTTGGCCATGGACGGGTACCCTCCTGTCTGAGAACGCGGCCTCGCCATTGCGAATGCGGTTCGGTTCGGCCTCGCCCGCACAGGATGAGGACCGAGCCTTCTGATGATCGTTTTCGACGATTATTCCGAAAACATCCAGGAAAAGCAGGGGGGAACTGCGTTTTTCGCCGGAAAATCCGCGGTTTTTTGAGGGGAACTCGGCCGGAGGGCGGTTTTCTCGGGGAAAATGGCCCAGTACCGGGCCGTCGGGCTCAGACCGCGACCCGTTGTCGGCGGGGGTCGAACCCCATCAAGAACCGGCCGGTCGCCGAGATCATCGCCACATTGAAACCGGCTCCGGCATACGCCTCGGCACTGTGGATCGCCCGCTCGAAATCGCTGAACGAGCGGTGCATGTGGAACGTCCCATCACTGACCCGCAGCAGGACCAGCGGACTCTCGGAATGACCCTGAGAATGAGAACGTGTCGTCATCTCCTCTGCTCCTGGTACCACGTCGCAGGCTCGAGACCTCGAGGAGTTTCGCCGGGTTTCCCGGACGCATCACCCACGTTGGACCCCTCGCCGGTGCCACTGCTTGACCCCGGGGCCGGGGCACGGACCCTCGCTCTGGATTCTTTACGGCGCAAATCGCCATTCGTGCCGCGCATCCCCCGTGGAGCGTTGCAGAAAAACAACTTCACTTGGTCCGTGGTCCGCGGTTCGCTGACGCGGCCCGACAAGCCCGATCCGCGAACGACAGGGCACTCGAAGTGGGGCAGCGACGACGCACCGGAGCGGGAGCTCCTACGACGGCCAACGGCCAACGGCCAAGGAAGATTAATCGCCGGATGCCTTGGAGGTGGTCCGGCGGCGGTCGGGGACGCCGTGGAGGCGGGGCCGGGGCCCGAGCCGCTCAGCCTGGCCGCCCGTGCCGGGACCGGGGTCGGGGTCGGGGTCGACGACGATCGTGTTGGCAACGCCCTGGTGATCGACCAGTCGCACCCGATGCCCCAGGGCTGCCAGCGCCTCGAGCGTGGACTTGGGCCAGGCTCGACCTTCCAGGCTCAGCGTGTCGGGGAACCACTGATGATGCGTCCTTGGTGCGGCGACCGCGGCCGTCGGGTCCAGGTCGAACTCCAGCAGGTTGAGCACGACCCAGAGGGTGGTATTGGGGATGGTCCGGCCCCCGGGGGAGCCGGTCACCGCCCGGACGCGGCCGTGTTTCAGCACCAGGGTGGGTGTCTGGGAACTGAGCATTCGCTTGTGGGGCTGGATCCGGTTCGCGGGAGTCCCGATCCCGCCGCGGGTGTCGGTCCGGTCGGGGATCAGGTTGAAGTCGCCCATCTCGTTGTTGAGCAGGAAACCGGCGCCGGCGACCACGCACTTGGCGCCGTAGGAGTCCTCCAGGGTGTAGGTCAGAGCCACGGCATTGCCGGCCTGGTCGAGCACCGAGAGGTGAGTGGTGTGATCGGCCTCGGCGGCCTGGATGGGGAAGGGGGCGAGCGCGGCGCTGGGAGTGGCGTGGTCGCCGATCGAGCGGGCAAGCTTCTCGGCCTGGGGCTGGGAGAGCAGCTCGCCGACCGGGACCGGGACGAAGTCCGGGTCGGCGAGCTGAGTGGCGCGGATGAAGTAGGCGCGGCGCATCGCCTCGGCGACGCGGTGGAGCGTCCTGGGCGCGGCGCGGCCGTCGGCCTTCAGGTCGAAGCGCTCGAGGATCTCGAGCATCAGGCAGAGGACCACGCCGCCGGAGGAGGGCGGACCGATGCTGTAGACCTCCGCGCCGCGGAAGGACGTGTGGACCGGTTCCCGGATCTTGGCCTGGTAGCTCTTGAGGTCCTCGAGCGTGAGGAAACCACCGTGCTCGGTGGCGTACTTGGCCAGGAGCTGAGCGGTCCGGCCGCCGTAGAATTCGTCGGCGCCTCCGGCGGCGATCCGATCGAGCGTGGCGGCCAGGTCGGGCTGGACCAGCCGGTCGCCGGCCCGCCACGGTGTGCCGTCGGGCTTGCCGAAGGCGGCGACCGATTCGGGGTAGTCCCTCAGCCGGCCGAAGTCGTTCCGCGCCGCGGCGCGGCGGTTCCCCTCGTCGGTGCGGCGCAACTGGCGGTTCAGGGAGCCGGCCAGGTCTTCGGAGATGGCGAATCCCTGTCGCGCCAGCCTCGCGGCCGGCTGGACCAGCTCGGACCACGGTCGCCGGCCCCAGCGGGCGTGGGCCAAGGCCAGGCCGCGGACCGTCCCGGGCACTGCCGCCGCCCAGGCGCCGGTACGATAGCGCGGTCGGGGCTTTCCGTCCGAACCCAGGTACATCCGCGGGCTGGCCGATCCCGGTGCCATCTCGCGGAAATCGACCGTGACGACCTGCCGGCGATCGGCCAGGTAGGCGACCAGGAAGCCCCCGCCGCCCAGGTTTCCCGCCTCGGGGAGCGTCACCGCCAGCGCGAAGGCCGTGGCGACCGCCGCGTCCACTGCGTTGCCCCCCTTGCGAAGGATCTCGCGGCCCAGGTCCGCTGCATGCCCCTCCTGGGCGACCACCACGTGCTTGGCGAACCGCTGGGCATCCACCGCGGGCGAGGCCGCCGGCAGCGGCCGGCCCAACGCCCCGATCAGCAGCATCCCGATGATGGCCGCGTCGGATCTCATCAAGGCTCACCTCCTCGTTGTCGGTCCGGCACCATCATACCGTGGTCGCGCACCACTTTCCCAGCTTCCCGTACGAGCTGATCGAGGATTCGAGCATCACTCCGCCAGGATTGCGCTTGACCGATCCGGGGAGAAGCCCTAGATTCTCGCCCCGACTGCCTCGAGACTCGAGGGAATCCCGCACGGACAAAAGGAATTGGGGAGACGTTCCGTGAAGAGCGCACAGGATTGCACGCGCACGATCCAGTTGGTTGGGTTGGCCCTGGCGGCATTCGGGATCGGGCTGGCCTGCCCGGCGCGAGCCCAGCAGGACGTCGACCAGCGATTCCAGATACCCCCGCCGGCACCCCGGGCCACCGCACCCGACCCGCAGATGGCGAACGTGAAGAAGTCGATGGACCTCCGCGACGTCAAGGTCCCGGGCGTGCGGCCGGCGCGAATCCCGGTCAATCCCACCGATGCGATCGCGATCGTCAATGGCCAGGAGATCTCCCGGCAGCAACTGGCTGACGAGTGTGTGGCCCGGGAGGGGAAGAAGATCCTGGAGGCCCTGATCAACCGCACCTTGATCGAGCAGGCCCTCCGCCGCCAGAAGCTGGAAATCACCGGCGCCGAGATCGATGAGGAGATCGATAACGTCGCCCAGCGGTTCGGGCTCGACCGCGAGAAGTGGCTGCTGACCCTGGACAGGGAGCGGAACATCAGCCCGGCGCAGTACGCCCGGGAGATCATCTTCCCGGCGCTGGCTCTGCGGAAGCTCTGCTCCGGCAAGGTCCAGGTGACACCCCAGGATCTCCAGGACGCCTTCGAAGCCCAGTATGGTGAGAAGCTGCGGTGCCGGATGATCCTGGTGAACACTCAGATCAAGGCCATGGGGATCTGGGAGGAGCTGCAGAAGAACCCGGGCGGCTTCGTGAAGATGGCCGAGACGCAGTCCATGGATAACGGCAGCAAGGCGATGGGGGGCCTCTTGACCGAGCCGATCACCCGGCACGCCTATCCCAAGAACGTTTCCGACAGTGCCTTCCAGCAACTGGTCGATGGCGACCCCAACGACCGCGACCCCAGCCACAAGCCCAAGGACGGCGACATCACCGGCCCGATCCAGGTCGGCGAGACGGGCTGGGTCATCCTCCGCCGTGAGGAACTCGTCCCGGCGAACAAGACGATCAGCTTGAAGGACGAGCGGGTCCGCAAGCAGACCTACGAGCTGATCTACCAGGTGAAGCTCAAGGAGGCCATGGAGAAGGTCTTCCAGGACCTGGTCAAGTCGGCCGCGTTCGAGAACCGTCTGACCGGCCAGATCAAGGAGGCCAACGAGGAGAAGCTCTCCGGCTATGCGGTCGATCGCGACGTCAAGCTGATGGGCAACCGGGACAACGGCACCGGCTCCAGCCCCAGCCCGCGGTCCGGGGCCGTCCCCGGCGGTGGCTCGTCCGTCAAGCTGCCGACACCCGCGGCGCTGCCCGCCGCAGTCCAGGCCCAGCAGTTCCGCCCGCTCAAGCCTGGTGGAAATCCTCCTCAGTAAGTTTTCAGTTTTCGGTCTTCGGCGAAGACCTTCGACATCCGACGCCTGGGCCGAAACCCGAACACCGGAGTGCCACGACCCTGAGGTTCTGGACAACCTGGCCGACTTTCCCGATAGTGGTGGGGTGCCGCTCCTGGTCGTCTTTGCCAGCGACGAGGAGCGGTGCCACCCTCTCCGGGAGCGATGAAATCCATGGCCGGTGCCGCGACGATCGACCTCCGCGACTATATCCGCGACATCCCGGACTTCCCCAAGCCTGGGGTCGCGTTCAAGGACATTACGCCGCTGTTGTCGCATCCCGCGGCGTTCGTGGCGGCGATCGACCAGCTCGAGCAGGTCTTCACCGGCCGCCGGATCGATGCCATCGCCGCGGCCGAGGCGCGGGGATTTATCTTCGGCGCCCCGCTGGCCTTGCGACTTGGGGCCGGCTTCGTCCCGATCCGCAAGCCGGGCAAGCTCCCCTACGCGACGATCGCCCTGGAGTACCAGCTCGAATACGGCAAGGACCGGCTGGAAGTCCACACCGATGCCTTCGGGACAGGCCGGCGCGTCCTGCTGATCGACGACGTCCTGGCCACCGGCGGCACCATGCGCGCCTGCCGCGACCTCGTCCAGTCGACCGGCGCCAAGGTCGTCGCCTGCGCCTTCCTGATCGAGCTCGCCTTCTTGGGCGGCCGCGCCAAGCTCGAGCCGACCGAGATCGTCAGCCTGATCACCTATTGAGCGAAGCGAGTCCTCCACCGTGAACGACTCCTGGATCGCCGAGCGGATGAAGCACATCGACGCCTCGGGCATCCGCAAGGCGTTCGACCTGGCCAGGGCGATGAAGGAGCCGATCAACCTCTCGATCGGCCTTCCCGATTTCGACGTGCCCGAGCCGGCCAAGGCCGCGGCGATTGCGGCGATTCAAGGGGGGCGGAACGCCTACACGGTCACCCAGGGTATCCTCGAATTGCGGGGGAAGCTCCAGGCCGAGGTCGACGCCCAGTACGGTCACGCCGACCGCCAGGTCTTGATCACCGCGGGGAGCTCGGGCGCGTTGCTGCTGGCCCTGTGCTGCGTGGTCAACCCGGGTGAAGAGGTCATCGTCTTCGACCCGTATTTCGTCATGTACCGGCACCTGGCGACCCTGGCGGGGGGCGTCTCGGTGCTGGTGGACACCTACCCCGATTTCCGCCTCGATGCCTCCAGGGTCGCGGCCCTGTTCACCGAGCGGACCAAGTGCGTGGTGGTCAACTCGCCGGTCAACCCGACCGGCATCGTGGCGACCGCCGACGAGATGCGCGCCCTGGCCGAGTTGTGCCGGGATCGGGGCATTCTCCTGATCAGCGACGAGGTGTATCGGGCCTTCTGTTACGACCGCCCTTTTGCCTCACCGGCGACCTGGAACGAGGACGTTCTCGTCGCCGACAGTTTCAGCAAGACCTACGGCATGACCGGCTGGCGGCTGGGATATGCCCACGGCCCGAGCCGCTTGATCCAGGAGATGGCCAAGCTCCAGCAATTCAGCTTCGTCTGCGCGACCAGCATGGCTCAGCACGGCGGGGTCGTGGCCCTGGACCAGGACCTGACCGCCCAGATCGATGCCTATCGCCGCAAGCGCGACATGGTCGTCGAGGTGCTCGGCCAGGACTTCGAGCTGGCCTTCCCCGAGGGTGCCTTCTACGCCTTCCCCCGCGCGCCCTGGGGCACCGCCAGCGAGTTCGTCGCCGAAGCAATCAAGCAGAACCTCCTGATCATTCCCGGAAACGTCTTCTCCCAGCGCGACAGCCACTTCCGCATTTCCTACGCGGTCGACGATGCGACCCTCCGCCGCGGGCTCGACCTGCTCCGCAGGTTGGCCCAGACCCCGGCCTCGACCTCGGCTTAGTTCGGCGCCACTTCTGGATTATACTATAATGAACGCATGTATAAGCGACGATAGATTGAGTTAGTTGCGGATGCTCGACGGCGAGCTTGATGCAGCGCGATCAGCCCGTCGAGGCCAAGGCGGGCCTCAACGCCTGCCTGCATCGCGAGCCGGGATTCGCCTGGCGGAGCACGATGCTCCAGGGGCGAGCTCCGGCCACCTGAGGCGAGCCGCCGGGCCGGGATCAGGAGGCAGCGCGGCGGTCGAAGCGGTCGCGCGGCGCGGCCGCGGGAGCGGGCTGCGCGCCGGGGAAACAGGGCCCTCGAATGGGAAGGAGTCGACCTCAGACATCCAGCCCGATCGCGCGCATCAGCGCCAGGGCGTTGCTGTGCTGTACGACGCCCGGGCGCATTCGGTAGTCGAAGAGCATCGTGCCGTCCACGAGCCGGTCCTCGAAGTGGACATTGGCCACCGCGGGCGCCAGGCGGTCGGCGATCTCGGCCAGGGCGAGGTCGTGGGTGGTGACCAGCCCGAGGGCTCCCCGGTCGATCAGGCCGCGGACGACCGCCTCGGCACCGACACAGCGGTCGTGCGAGTTGGTGCCGTGGAAGAGCTCGTCAAACAGGAACAACAGGGGCAAGGGTCCCTGTGCCCGGTCGACCAGTTGCCGCACGCGGGTGATCTCGGCGTAGAAGCGGGAGCGGCCGGCCTGGAGCGAATCCTGGATGCGGAGCGTCGCGCCGAGGGAGAGCATCGAGAGCCGCAGCCGGGCGGCGCGGACCGGCGCCCCGGCGAAGGCCAGCACGGCGTTGATGCCGACGGTCCGCAGCAAGGTGCTCTTGCCCGACATGTTCGATCCGCTGACGATCAGCACGCGCGCCGAGGGCCCGAGGCGGATGTCGTTGCGGACACAATCGCCAACCGGGATCAGCGGATGGCCGACCGCCTCGGCTACGTAGCAGGTCGTTTCTCGGTCCAGCTCGGGGAACGGGTCGGCCGGGTTCTCCGCCGCGTAGGCCGCCAGGGCGCTGAGGGCCTCGAAGGCGCCGATGGCTTCGATCCAGTGGGCCACTTCCGGGCCTGTGCCGCCCCGCCAGGCGTCGATCCGCATCGCGATCTGGGTCGTCCAGAGCCACAGCGCTGCCAGGGGGACGAAGAGCTGGTTCTTGCGCGTATCCAGCAGATGGAGCAGCCGCGCCAGGCGTCGGATCCGGGCCGAGGCCGGCAGCCCGCCGGTCTCCAGGGCCGCCCGCAGAGATTGCAGCAGCGGCGCCTCGAAGGGCTCGCGCTCGAGGCGCCCCAGCAGCTCCGAGAGGAGGACCAAGTCATGCGTCCGCCGGTCGACGGCCGCCAGGACACGCCGGACACGCCGCGAGAGGCTTAGCGCGAAGCATCCGTCGATGACCAGGATGATGAGCAACGGCAGCGCGCTGACCTCGAAGAACAACCAGCCGGTCAGCGCCGCCGTACCCAGGACGGCCAGGACCGCCGCGGCGATGGGCAGCACGCGGCCGCCGAAGGCGCGCGGCACGGCACACCAGGCCGCCAGCGCGGCCGGGTCGATCCCCGCTCGGACCTCGGCTCCGAGCAGCTCGAGATCCTCGCGCAAGTCCAGCCGCGGGCGCAGCTCGACAATGGCGGCATGCCGCTGGCCGATCACGTCCGGGCTCGCCGGGGCCAGCAGCCAGGAGGCCAGGGCCGCCTCCCCGGCCCGGGTGCGTGCCGTGCAGAGCCGCTCGAACATCGAGCCGGTGCCGAAGAGGTCGAGGTCAGCCGCATAGGGGTGATCGACATCGAGGAACTCCGAGCCGCCGACCCCGGTGCCCGCCCAGCGCTCGTCGAGCCGGGCCAGGCCCTTGGCATAGAAGTCGACGGCCCGCCGCGCCCGCTCACCGGCCCGGGAAATCGGCTCGTGAGAGACCACCAGCAGCAGGAAGACTCCGCCCGAGAGCGCCAGCCACCAGGACGCGCTCCCTCCATTCCGGTAGGCCAGGACCGCCGCGATCACGGCTCCGACCAACGCGATCAGCCGGGCATCGGCCACCCGCCGATCCCACAGCGACCAGCGCTCCCGCGCCCGAGCCCGCTCGTCCAGCCGGCGGCGGTACACCGCGCGGAGTTCGCTCGACTCGACCGTGTCGTCCTGTTCTTCGGCCGGCTTTTCTGAGCGACCCGAGTCCTGGAAGGACATGACGTCGGATTCCCGATCACCCCGAAGCCGAGTCGCTCACTCTTCGGGCCCGCGCTCGACCCGTTCGAACCGCCTCCGGACCGGCACGAGGAAGGCAGAGAATCTCCATACCACCACAAGATCAGGAGAAACGGAAGGTCGCGGTCAGGCGACGCGGCTTCAAGGACTCACGATCTAACCGGTGTCTCCCCGACGACCAGCGACTTCTGGGCCTCTCTTGCCGGGCTCAGCCCTTCCACATCCCCTCTCGTCCCGCGCCCCGACCATCCACGAATTCAACTGATCCCAGAGGCCCGGCGACACGTCCCCGGGCCGACCGGTCAAGACTCGCTTCAAGACCTCATCGGCCGGCTCCCCGGTGATCAACGCGAGCACGGCAGCCGCCACCACCGGGGAGCGGCTCATACCGGCCCCACAGCACACGAGCGTGGGCACCTGGTCTCGGACCAGGGACGCCAGCGCACGAACGGCCAGCGCCAGGACGGCCTCGGAATTGTCGGACTCGTCGCGGAGCGGGAAGCGGAGATACACCAGCTCGCGGGGCGGTTGCAGGGGGGGCTCCTCGACGGCGAGCTGGACGACGGCTCGGATACCGCAATCGAACAGGCGGCGGGAGTCGCGGCCGTCGCCGGCGTGGCCAATCCACAGGAGGTGGGGCGAGAGCTGGTACATTTCTCAGGACCGTCGCTCCCCGATGTCATCGGTCGGCCTGCCTGCGAAGCACGGCGTGGACGCACCCGGCGGCCAGGTGCTGTAGGATGTTGTAGACGATGATCGGGAAAAGCACCAGCGGGAAGGACGCCAGGGCCATGGAGGCCAACACCTGGCCGGTGCCGTTGTTGCTCATGCCCAATCCGAACATCAGGGCAGCACGCTGGTCGTGGTCGGCATGGAGCAGTTGTCCGATGACGTAGCCGCATGAGAAAGTGAGGATGCACAGTCCCAGCACGCACCCGAGGGTCACCAGGAGGAAGTCCCAGTCGGGTGTGCCCAGGGCCTGCGGGAGGCAGACCGAGGCGTTGGAGTAGCAGAGAAGGAGCAAGACCAGAGGTGCCAGGGGCTTCAGCCCGTCCTCGACCTGGCTCAACCAGGCTCGCTTCAAGACCGAGCGTAACGCCATCCCGCACAGCGACGGCACGAGCACCCAGGCCGCCAGGAATGCCCCGGCGTCTCGGCTCGCCAGGCGGTGAAGCTCCGCTTCGCAGCCGAACTGGGCGGTCACCTCCAGGAACTTCAGGGCCAGCGGAGTGCTCAGCGGGCTCAGCAGCGTGGAGAACAACACGAGGCCCAGGCTCAGCGCCAGGTCGCCGTTGCTGCTCTGGGCCCACCCCGTCGAAGAACCGGCCACCGGCATGGCGGCGACCAGGGCGAGGCCGACGAGGATCGTGGCCGATTCCGAGGGGTTATGCCAGGTCCTCAGCAGGGGGATGATGCCCAGGAGGTAGAGCACCGGGACGGCGAGGTTCGCCGCCAGCCCCACGAGCAACACCATCGGTCGCCGGGCGACCCGGCGGAGGCGCTCCCCTTGGACTCGCAGACCGGCCTGAAAGAGCAGGAATGCCAGCAAGAGCGATGGCACGGTCGGGGTCGATCCGACCCCGCCGGTGACCACGGACAGCGGCCGGGCGTCCTTCATCCACACGCCCCACGCCGGAAAACAGGCGGCGAGCCCGTAGGCCAGGAGCAGCCCGACGAGGAGGTGGCGGTGGAGGAACTGGGCCAGGGTCTTCATCGGCGTCTCCCGTGCGTCCAGGATTCCTTCGATTGGAGGGACAACCGGGTCCGGCAGGCGTCCCCCCGGCCGAAGGAAGTCTACGCAGCGGCACTGAGCAGGCCGTGAGGCGTAGCTAAGAACTTTCTTAGCCTGCCCTCACCGTCCCCTGATGCTCCTGTGGTAAAGTGGCGGTGGAGGGGAAGGGAGGCGGGTCCGCACGGGACTGCCGCGCGAGCGCTGTCATCGGGGGTGGTTCTGGGAGGGGGCCGCTGTGGGCATCCGCATCCTGGTCATCGAGGACGACGAGGAGATCGCCGATTTCGTGGTGCGTGGCCTCCGAGAGGAGGGGTACACGGTGGAGCACGCACGGGACGGTGAGACCGGCTGGCATGCCCTCGGGGCCGGTGAGTGGGATCTCGTCTTGCTGGATTGGTGGCTCCCCGGCCTGGATGGCCTGACCCTGCTGCGTCGGTACCGCCAGGGCCAGGGGGAGGCCCCAGTGCTCTTCCTGACGGCCCGGGATGCCGTCTCCGACCGGGTGCGGGGCCTGGACGGCGGGGCCGACGATTACCTCTGCAAGCCGTTCGACTACGAGGAGCTGCTGGCCAGGGTCCGGGCCTTGACCCGCCGCCGGGAGCGGGCGGGCGGGACGATGCTGGCCCACGCCGACGTGCGGATCGACCTGGCGACCCACCGGGCCGAGCGGGCGGGGCGGCGCCTGGACCTGACGGCCAAGGAGCAGGCCCTCCTGGTCTTCTTCCTCCGACACCCGGATCAGGTGCTCTCCCGCACTCGCATCTACGAGCACGTCTGGGACGAGCGGTATGACGGCCTCTCCAACACGCTGGAATTCCACGTCATGGAACTGCGCAAGAAGCTGGAGGCCCACGGCCCCCGCCTGATCCACACCCTGCGGGGCCGTGGCTATCGCTTCGGCGAACGAGCCGAGTGAGGGCCACCACCATGAGGCTCCGCACCCGTTTGCTCGTGTTCTTCCAGGGCGCCCTGGCGCTCGTGCTGGTGGGCTTCTCCGCCTCGCTCTACCTGCTGGTCTCGAAGCACCTCCACCACCAGGCCGACGAGCGTCTGGAGGCCGCACTCAACACGCTCGCCGCCGCTGCGGAGGTCCATCCCGACGGCGTCGAGTGGGAGCCCGAGCAGAGGAGCCTGAACTTCGGACGCCGGGCCGTGGAGGGCGGCTTCCTCTGGCGTGTCGCCGACAGCCTGGGGCGGCGGGTCGATGGCTCCGGACCGGGACCGCAAGCGGAACGGCTCCTCGACCTGCCGGAACGCGGTGCCGCACCGACTCGCCGTCCCGTCACGAGGACCGATCCCTCAGGGAGTTCGTGGCGGGTCTTGCATCGCCGCCTGGGTTCAGCGAACCCGGAGAGAGCCGGCTCGACCACGGTGGTTCCGAACCCGGCGATCGGGGGACGGTTCTATCCCTCGCTCCAGTTGGCCGCTGCCGTCTCGCTCGTTGGGGTGCACGAGAGCCTGAGCCGTCTGGCCCTCGTGCTCGTCGGGCTGTCGGTGGGACTGTGGGCCGCCACGATGGCCCTGGGCGGGCGGCTGTGCCGTCGTGCCCTGCGACCGCTGGCGGCGATGGCCGACGCCGCCCAGGAGATCGGCGGCGACCACCCCGATCGCCGGCTTCCTCTGCCGGCCACCGGCGACGAGCTGGACGACCTGGGCCGCTCGTTCAACGCCTTGCTCGACCGCCTCCAGGAGTCGTTCGAGCGGCAGCGGCGGTTCACCGGCGATGCCTCGCACCAGTTGCGGACGCCGCTGACGACCATGCTGGGCAACGTGGGCCTGGCCTTGAGGCAGGAGCGGACGGCCGAGGAGTATCAGCAGACCCTCCTGCTCGTGCAGCGGAAGGCCCGCCAGATGAGGGGCATCATCGAGGCCCTCCTCTTCCTCGCTCGGGCGGATGCAGAATCCCTCCACCCGGAACTCGAAGCGATGGACCTGGTGACCTGGCTGGAGCAACACCTCCGATCCCGGCACGACGCTCGCAGGGGAGCGGACGTGCGCCTGGAGATCGACTCCCAGGAACCGCATCGGGTGCGTGCCCACCCCTCGCTGCTGGGCGACCTGCTCGAGAGCCTCCTGGAGAACGCCAGCAAGTATAGCGATCCAGGAACGCCGATCCTCGTGCACCTCCACCGGGAGGACACCTGGACCCTGATCACGGTGCGAGACCGGGGAATCGGGATGGCCGAGGCGGATCTGGCTCATGTGTTCGAGCCGTTCTACCGCTCGAAGGCCGCCCGTGGCCGGGCGACAACCGGGGTCGGGCTCGGGCTGTCGATCGCCTTGCGCCTGGCCCGGTCGCTCGGTGCGACGATCGAGGCGAGCAGCCGGCCCGGGGAGGGATCTTCATTCACGATCCGGTTCCCGAGCGGATGCCAACCCGCAGGGGCCCAAGGCTCGGCGGACTCCCGCCCGATGGTCACCTCCAGCCGGATCCCGGGCTGATGAACCGCACGGCGTCCGGTGGAGAGGCAGCCAGTCGCCTACTTCAGATGCGCCGGCTGCGTGAATGCCCCGTCGCCCGCCGAGTCCCAGGCCGAGAACCGGACCGCATTGACTCACCGGTTTTGTTACCGAAGAATTCCGATTGCCTCACCACGATGTTACCAACGCCCGGAGGCGCGGAAGGTCCACCCACATCAGCAAGCCTGCAAAACAGGAACCCATCGAAGCTTTATATTAATTATATCATAATTCTACGAATATCGTCAAAACCAGAATTTTAGATGAATTCGTTGCACTTGCCGGCTGTCATCGCAAGCATGCCATTCCACTGCTCACGGGAGTTGACCCGATCCGCCACGATGCACACACCACCTCTCGCCGGATCGATTCCGAAGCGGTTTGAGTGATCAGCGGGCCGTTCTCCGGTGTCTTCGGATCGGGGATCAGGTTGCTCAGGTCGACCACCAGCTTGGAACGACCGGAGTCGACGAGGACCGAGGCGACGGGAAAGGGGAGCTGGCCGGTGGGCCGCTGGGTGAGGAGACGGCGGGCCGCGACGAATTGCCGGGGCTCGCCCTGGCGGTACGGCCCGATGACCCCGATGACCTTGCCGCCGGTCCCGCCGTATTCTCTCAGCGTCATCTTGACGGATAGGCGGTCCGGGCTGGCGTTCTGGAGCTGCTTCAAGAGCGGCGACTGCCCGATGTCACCGTTCCAGGTCACGCCCTCGAGGACCGACTGCCAGACCGAAGCGACCATGTAGACGTTCACCGAGGGGTCCTGATTGGTCCAGAAGTCCCGGATCTGGGTGAGCCCCAGCACTCCGCGGACGCTCGGGCCCGTTCCACCGCCGGCGGGCGCGGGCAGGGAGTTCGTGAGCTGGAACCCAGCCAGGTCCGTCACGCGGCGGTTCTCCGGGTCGAGGTCGGCCATCCGTCCCGACCCCGAGACGGTGGCCTGGAGCAGCGGGTCGCCCGTGGATTCCTCGTGGGAGCGGCCCGACTGGTCCCACGCCATGCGCACCCGGCAGGCGTTCGACGAACCGGTCGAGGCACCCTGGGCCGGCGAAGGGGACGCGGTCAGGGAGAAGCCGCCGGTTGCCGTCGGGTTATAATCCCACGGGGTTCTTTCGACTCCTGGCCGCCTCCTGCCTGGACCTCGAGGCGGTCGTCGCCCAGCTCCGCGTCCCCGGCAAGACCAATGAGCACAAGACGGCGTTGGAATTGCTCAAGGTCCTCCCCTTGAAGGGGACGCTCATCACGGGCGATGCGGCCTTCACCCAGCGGGATTTCTGCGCAGCGATGATCGAAGGCGGGAGGATTATTTCCTGCCGGTCAAGGCGAATCAGCCCACCCGGGAGGCGGACATCCCGGCGGCCTTCGGCCCGGCTGTTTCCCCCTCGGGAGCGGCACCGGCGGGCCGCGGAGGACGACCACGCCCAGGCCCGCGACAAGGGGCACGGCCGGCTGGAGATCCGTCGGCGCGCGACGACCACCCGGCTGGAGGCGTACTTGGACTGGCCCGTGGCCAGGCCGGTCTGCGCCGCCATGCCGCCAGACCGCTTGCGGCGTTGGGGTTGGTCAGGAACTCCGCCCCTTGGTAATTCTTACGACCTTTGAAAGACCCTGGCGGGTGGCGCGTCCGGGCGCGGAGGCGCCAGGGCGTGTCTTGACTGAGTATCTGCACCGTGGTAGAAGGCCAATCGGCATGTCTGAGAGGCGAGAGTGCCCCAACCCCTCGACCTGTTCAGAAGCACCCCATCAAGCTGAGACTCCGGAAGCTGGGCTACCCGGTGATAGCGAGCGGGCCTGATCCGCAACTCCAGTCCCGGAAAGTCGGTCCGGCTGACGAAGGTGCCTGTCGGGGGGACTGGTGCGCGTGGAGCCCTTTGCCTCCATCACCTTCTCCACCTGGGGCCCGAACGGCAACACGGCTGGCGCGGCCGTCGCGCGAGCGGCGTGGGCGGGAACGGCGAGACCCTCGGCAGCAAGGGGGCGTACCGACGATTGTGGGCGACTCCGCGGGGCCCCACCCTTGCCGTGCGCCGGGGCCTCGAGGGTGGCTCGTTCTCCTGAGGGAGAGGATGACTTCGCTCTCGAGTTGGGGGACCTGGCTTGGGCGTTGCGCTGTGGGAGGCCGACGAAGATGCGACCACGGCGGGATGACGAACGGTGGTCGATGCGTAAGGTCTGGTTCTGTCTCATCCTGGCCATCTTTGCGCCCGGAGCCCGATCGCAGGAGGATCACACCTCGACCACGCCGTCAACGCCGGGGCAAGGCAATGGTCGCTCAACCCCGTCCACCCCGCCGCCGAGCGCACCGATGACGGTGGAGCAGCTCACCGAGCGGCTTCGCGCGATGGAGGACATGAACAAGAAGCTTGCTGAGCGACTGGAGCGGACCACGAGAGAGCATAACGAGCAGATGAGGGAGCTGCTTGAGAAATACGGAGAGCTGTCGAAGCGTCTGGGCGATGGGACAGGGGAGGGGAGGCCGATGGGCCTCGACGTCGGCGCGACGACTTCGCCGAGCGATCGAGCTCAGGCGGTCGACCTGGATAACCCCGTACCGGATTACACTGAGGGACAACTCGCTCCTCGTACGCCCCCACCGGGATACGCGGTCCCGAAGACCCCCAGTGCCAAGAGATTGCCACTGATCGGCAGTTTTGGCCCCGGCTTCCAGTTCCAGACCGACGACGAGGAGTTTCGGCTCCTCGTCCACTACGAATCCCAGATCGAGACCCGGATCTGGAGTCAGAGCGAGCAGAGCCCGGCCAATAGCGGCTTCTTCCTGCCCCGCCAGCGGATCTTCTTCACCGGCAACATCACCAGGCCGATCGAGTACGAGTTCTCGATCAACCGGGGGTTCGGCAGTCTCAACGTGCTCAACGCCTTCATCAATATTCACTTTGACGACGGTTTCGAGGTCCGCTTTGGCCGCTTCTTCACGCCGCTCTTCTACGACCAGTACGCGATCTCAAACTACTGGATGCCGACGACGGAACGGTCGCTGTTCACGACCAACCTCAGCCTGAACCGCCAGTTCGGGCTGATGGGCTGGGGCTACCTCTTCGACAAACGGCTTGACTACGCGGCCGGGATCTTCAACGGCTCACGCAACTCGTTCGAGAGTCTCCATAACGGTGTGGATTTCGTCGCCTACCTCAACACCAGGCCGTTCCAGGAATCGGAATCGCTGCGGTTCGCCAGATTCTGGAATCTTGGCACTTCAGTCGCGGTCGGCCCTCAGGACCAGGCGCCCGTGCCCGTGGCGTTCCGCGTCGGCGGCGGCTCTGCAAATGCCGACATCCCCGGGGCCGGCACGACGCCATTCCTGATCCTCAACCGCAACGTGGTCGAGCGGGGCAACCGGTTGCTCGGGTCGGTCCATATGGCGTACTTCTACAAGGGGCTGTCGCTGCTCGGTGAGTGGCAATACGGCTACGGCGGCTACGCGACCACCGCCCAGCCGTCGTCGACGCTGGTACCCTTCTCGGGCTTCTACGTCACTGCGGCCTACTTCCTGACCGGCGAGCACGTCGAACGGCGGACCAGGGTCTCTCCGCGCCGGCCGCTCATCCCGACCAATCGCGGGGATCATCGCGGTCCGGGCGCTTGGGAGATCGTCGCTCGCGTCAGCGAACTCCGCCTCGGCGAGAATGTCTTCACCGCCGGTTTTGCCGATCCCAACCTCTGGTCCAACTCGGCCCTCGCGACCGAGCTCGGCTTGAATTGGTACTGGAATGAATATACTAAGGTTTACATTTTTTGGCTGCACAGCCAATTCGGCGACCCGGTCGAGTACCGCCCCGGCGGCTTCCAGAAGACCGCCGACATGTTCTGGTTGAGGTTCCAGCTCTATTTCTGATGCCTGTCACCCGGGACGGATCGGAACACGGACAGTTCTCGCCCGGCCCGCGCGGCGACGAAACGAGGACGCGTAGGCGGGAATCCGGCTCGGCCAATGCCGGTGCCGGATTCCTGATCGATCCTGGGGAGCAGGAGAGTCCGGTGAGAACTGGTCATCGCCGCGGCCGTTCCCCGGCACCTGGCGGTTTGGGTGCGTTTTTCTGCAGTTCGTCGTAACTCATCCGGGCGAAGAAGTCCTCGGCTTCGGTGGCGCTGGTCGTGTGCTCGGCCGACTCTGCCGGGGCGGGCGCGAGCTCGTCACGCAGTTGCACCGGCTTTGGGATCCGGAAGACGATAGACCTGCTGTTGTTGCGGCTTGGAAGCCACGCCGAAGCGGAGATTGAAGGCGTTCACGAACTCGAGCAGGTCGCCGAGGGTTGCGTCCGAGCGATTCTCGACCCCGGCGAGCACGAGGTCGACCGCGGGCGTCTCGAGCATGGCAACCAGGCCGTCCAGAACCTTGAGATACCGGTCGGCTTGGTGCGGTCCCGGCTGCCCCGGCCTGCAACCAGCGGTCGAATCAGACTTGGGTCGACGGACAAGTGCCCCAATCGGTACAGGTCCGCGAGGACGTCCTCTGGCTTGAAAGTGTGAAGCGACTGGCATTAGGATTTCACGAATCGGGCCGGCGCCTGTGATATTGGAGCATGCATGGCACCGGATAAGATCGTGACGTTTTCAACTTCGACTTCGAGATGGCTGATCTCGGTTCCGAGGAACGGCCCATGATCTGGGACAAGCGGCGTCCGCCTGGTGGAATCACGATTCTGGTAGGAGCCATCCTGCTGGGCCCGGGTTGGCGCCCAGCCCGGGCTCAATTCGGGATGTACCTGGGAGGGGGAATGGGATTCCTCGGCGGTTTCAACCAGGTGCCGTCTCCCACGGATTTCTTGAACCAGCACGCGCTCACTCGCGCCGCCGCCGGTCGTCCCGCGCCGACATCCTTCCGTCCTTACGCGAACAGTCCCAACGCCTATTTCAACCGCATTCGGGATAATGGATTCGTCGCCCACTCCGATGTCCGGCGGCGTCAACCTCCCGCGCACCTGCAGGAACGAGCGCGCTCGCTGGGTCAGACGGCCAACGTCCCGGCCGCGGCCCCTCCGGGTTCGGCCACGGCGGCTCTCCGTCCGATCCTGCCGCTGGCGAGCTTCTTCGATGCCTCGAGGACGCTCGTTTGGCCGAGCGAATCGCCCCTCGCGGGCGACTTGAAGGCGAAGCGCAACCTCTCCGACCAGGCCAGCCTGGTCGTGCTCGAGGAGACCAAGCAACACCAGGCGGCTTCGATCACGACCGTCACGGAGGCTCGACAGAAACTGCTGGAGTATGGGCGCCCGGCCTTGCAAGCGATCCGGGCGGAATCAACCGCGCGGATCGCGGACCTGTTCCACGCGTTCCTGCTCGCACTCTACGATTCCCTGGAGCAGGCCGCCTGGCCACCGGAAGCGCCGCCCGGCCCTGCTCCCCAGCCCTGAGAACCAACAGGATCCTTGACTCGGCCGTACCCAGGACCCCGGCCGAACCTCGCCGTCTCAGCGACCGACCACGCGAGCGATCACCGATTCCAGGTTCTTCTGCACCAGGTCAATCTGGGCGACCACTCCATCCCTGCCGATCAGGACGTTGGCCGGGATCTCGGTCACGCCGTACGCCGTGGCATAGTCCTTCGGACCCGAGCCATTGATCAGGGTCGGCCAGCGCACGTTGTGATCGAGCAGGAAGCGGCGGATGTTCGGCATCACCGTCTCCAGCTTGGGCCCGCCGTCCTGTACAACGTCGAGGTTGATCCCCACGACGGTGAACCCGCGCGCCCGGTAGGACTCGGCGACCTGTTGAATGGCTTCGATCTCGGCCTCATTGGGTAGGCACCAGCTCGCCCAGAAAACGACCAGGACGACCTTGCCCTTGGCATCGGCCAGGTTGAATGGTTTCCCGTCGAGGTCCGTTCCCTGGATTGGGGGGGCGGGCTTGCCCACCAGCTCGAGCCGTTTCAGGCGGCCGGACACGAACTCCACCAGGGCCGGACTGCGGACGCGCTGGCGCAAGAGCTGAAACGCCTGCCTGGCGATCTCCAACTGGTCCCGATGAATCAGTTGCTGAAAGTAGGCGTCGCAGATTCCCACGGCTTCGCTGGTCTGAAGCACGGCCTTGGGAGCCGCGCCGCGAGCGGCCTTGTCGGTCTCCTCGACCAGCCGCCGCAAGCTTTCCTGCGACTGTTGATAAGCCCCGCGGTCGGCTTCGGCGAGGACCTTCACGAGATAGGCAAACACTGTGGTCGTCGGCGAGGCGCTGCCGTTCTTCACCACGGTCTCGGCGATCGGTTCGGCATCGCGCAACAAGGAGCCGGCGATCGCCAGGCGGAAGAGCTGCTCATACGTCGCTGCCGCCGCGGCCGGGTTTTGCCGGGCGGCCAGGCGAGCCATGCGTTCCAATCGTCGGCGTTCGAGGCGGAGCAGTTCCTGATTGTAGGCCTGGTTGATCGTCTCGAGATCCTCATCCGGCGCGGCCGGCTGGTCGACTTTCTGCACCGGTGCCCCTGGCGGTTTCTCGGCGTCTTGCCCCGCCGCCAGGGCCGCCAGGAGGAGAACGGCAATCATTGCCATGAGTGCACCCACTGGGCTGGCATGATGAGACCATCTCATGTCGGTCGATTCTCCTGGATCGGTTCCCGCCCCACGGTGTCTGGGCAGGACACGCAATCATCGCGTTCTTGTCCCGATCTTCCCACCCGCCGTCACGCCGACGTACCGGGAAGCCTGGGCATGGTTGCGTAACCAGTCACATTTGGCCACGCGCCCATTGTGCCAGATCGATTGGGGCCGGGGTAGGGAGCAGGGCCAACGATGGTTAACGAATGCGACCGGCCTCCGAGGAAAGTAGCCCATTCTCCAGGACGTGGGGTCTTGATAGAGTAATCCGACTTCCCCGGACTTCGGTGGTTGGGGAAGGGGCCGTGGCGACCAGTGGCTCGCGCCGGGCCGAGACGAAGAGGACGGGCCATGCCCCAAGGCCACGCGCCACGGGCGGATCGACTGAGGAAGCGAGTGAACACGAATGAAGGCGCGAATGCAACAATTCTCATCTGGCCCGACGGCGGACGAGACACTCACGGCCCTCCAACAGGGTCACAACGGCTTCGGAAGCGACGTGAAGGCCAATGGATCGTCCCGCCGCGACTTCCTGCGGCTCTCCGGGCTGGCCGTCGGAGCGACCGGGCTTGCGATCTCGCCGAGCGGGTTGGGCCGCGCGGCGGCCGGAGCGGGCGCCGACCAGCCGGACGCAGGGCGAAAAGCGGAGGCTGTGCTCGCTCAACTGATCGAGGGTAACCAACGGTTCGTCAAGGGGGAGCTCACCCACCCGCGGCGGCGGCCCGAGGACTTTGCACCACTGGCCGAGGGACAGGCGCCCTTGGCCATTATCGTCGGCTGCGCGGACTCACGGGTCTCACCCGAGCTGGTCTTCGATCAGGGGGTCGGCGACTTGTTCGTGGTCCGCGTGGCGGGGAACATCGTCAGCGGCGCGGGCCCTTCCGTGAAGGGGAGCATCGAGTTCGCAGTCGCGGAGCTGGGCGCCAGACTCATCGTGGTGCTGGGTCACGGGGCCTGCGGCGCGGTCAAGGCCGCGATCGAGCATATCGACGCCAACGACGTCCTGCCCGGGTCGATCCGCGAGCTCGTGGACCTGATCCGCCCGGCCGCCGCCGCGGTGAGAGGAAAACCCGGCGACAAGCTCGACAACGCCATCAAGGCCAACGTCGCGCAGGGTGTTGAGCGGCTCAAGAGCCTGGACCCCATCCTGTCAGGACTGGTCAAGAAGGGGGAGCTGAAAGTGGTCGGCGCCGTCTACGAATTGCGCACCGGTCTGGTCAAGGTCCTCGACTGAACGGCGACGGAACGCCCAGGGAGTCCGGGCCTCGACGCTCCGGAAGCTTCGGCCGGATGCCGGCCGCTCGGGCGATCAGCCGGTGGAAACGCCCTTGATCTGAGGGGGAAGCGCTCTCCTCTTCGAGAGCAACGGTGTTCGAGTGTCACTCGTTACTGACCGCTGCGCAAAGAAGGTCAAGTTTTTCAGGAGCTGGCTTCCAGCAGAGCTAACCCCATAGACTTCGTAAACCCCTTGTTTTTCAGGGGAAACTCACCCT
>JAJPJC010000502.1 GCA_021324445.1 Isosphaeraceae bacterium | reverse complement strand
TAGGGTGGGTGAAACCCACCACCGGAAGACCTTGGCGGGCTTGAAGATCGGTGGGTTTCACCCACCCTACAACATCGACTTCCCCACCCTTCCGAGACAGATTCTGAACTGGCAACCAAGGAGGAGGTTTGGCCAGGGATTCGGGGCGGTCAACTTGGCCCGGACGAGGAAGTTCTACCAGACATGCTCCACCCTTGAGATTTTTCCGACCGTGTCTGAAGAATCGGGCCGGCAGGAGCCGGGGGCCCGTACAGTCCCGATTCCCGCTCCCCGGCCCCAGGCCGGAGCCGGGGGACCAGGAGTGCCGGAGCAACCTGGCAGGACGGTACACTCTCACGTGATCCGCTCGAGCGGATCACGCGCCCACGGGCGTGGTCGGGTCGCGGCCGTCGTCGACCCAGACCCAGCCATATTGCGTGTTGCTCCGCGTGGCGGGGTCGTACCGGCGGCCCGCCCGCAGCGCGCTCAGCTTGTCGGCCTTGATTGCCTGCCGGGCCGCGGCGGGATCGATGCCAAGGAGCCGCGCGGCGTTGAGGCCCAGGATCTGGTCCTTGATCGCGGCCGAAAGCTGGGGATAGCCGTGCTTCTCGATCAGGTCGTCGGCGATCTTCAGCCGGCGCAGCCGCTCGATCTGGCTCTGGGGGCTGCCGTTCCAGATCGAGTCGGTCCCCCAGAGGATGTGGTCGGCCCCCGCGACCTGGACCATCTGCCCGAGCATGTGCATGCAGAGGCGGGGAGCGAGGGACGACAGGATCGCGAACGTACCGCCCAGCTCGAAGTAAAGGTTCTTGATCTGCGGGTTCCGCTTGAGAATGCGCAAGATGTCGCTGATCCAGGGGATTTCCTGGGGATCGGTGCTCTTGGGGTCGACGACCTTGATCCCGGTGCCGGTGCCCAGCCAGCCGAAGCCGCGGAAGCCCGAGTGGTACACGATGAAATTCAGGTCGGGCCAGTCCTTGGCCGCTTTCTCCAGGTCCAGCGGCCGGCACGCCTCCTCGTTGAACGCACCCAGCGGCAGCCCCTTGTGCACGCAGAGGTTCTTGATCCCCAGGGCCTTGGTCTTCTCCCAGAAGGGATACGCAACCTTCTCGTCGTCCATCCGCCAGGCCTTCTCGCCCAGCTCGGCGCCGGTGTACATCTTCCACGCCTCGATCTTCAGCTCCTTGACCTGGCGCTCCATCTCCTCGAGCTCCGGCTTGCCGAGGTTCGGACGCAAGAGTCCGTGCGACAGGACGCGCCTCGAGCCGGCCAGGTCGTTGACGAACCGGCGGGTGGCAACCATCTGGTCGGGCGGCAGCGGGTTCTTGTCCCAGTCACGGCTGGGGACGCCGCTGATGACCGCCATGACGGTGTCGCTATCCCCGAAGACCTCCTTGACGTAGTGGGCGCGGTTGAGCATCTCCAGCGCCTGGTCGAGGTTCTTGGCCGCGGGCCGCATCGCCAGCAGGAACGCCTTGATCCCCCGGCCCGTGGCCGACTCGTCGTACCATTTGCGCGCGACGTCGACGTGGTGGGTCTGGACGTCGAAGATGAACTGGTCCTTGGGCCAGTGCTCCTCGAACGCCTGGGGATCGTCGACCTCCTCGGCCTCCACCTGGTAGCAGTCGCCGAAGACCTGGTTGAGGGCCAGCAGCGCGGCGGCCATGCCGCTGCCGCTGCGGAGGAACTCGCGGCGCGAGCGGCCCTGTCGCTTGGCGGCCTGCTCGCTGATCTGGGCCAGCCGCGCCTGGTACTCCTTTTGCTCGGCCGACTGGGGCGGCGGCACGAACTCCTCGTTGGAGGCGACCCGCGCGGGGATCGGCGGGAGCAAGTCGGTCTCGGCGTCGAGGTCACATTGACGGACCCACATGGATGCCACTCCTGATCGGCTGGGGGAGGCGCCGCTCCGCGCGGCTGGTCCGCGACGGTCGAGGGCGTCCTCAAACATAAGTGGCCCATCCCCGCCTGGCAAGACCTCTGAAGCGTTCGATCGTTTCCAGCCGACGATATTGGCAGCGGCGTGCCGAGCTTCGAAGATGATCGGGTGCTGCTCAGACCTTGATCCACTCCGGCGAGCCCGGTAAGCTCGGAGTAGGATCAATCACTCACACAGGACTGAGGTCGGTGCCGACCCGATTTAGACGACGCAAGTTCAAGCCGTATGATGGTATCCGTCCAGACCCTGCCCACGAGCAGAGCTTTTTCCCCGGCCACCAGATCGACTCGGGTCCGAGGGGCTGGGGCGACACGCCGCAGCTCGCCTGGGACGTCGCCACGGCTCGCCGAGGATAGGATTGGGACGGCTGACGTTGATGGCAGCAGAGGAATGGGGATGAGGTACAGCGCCGACCTGACGGCGGGGTCGCTGAAGGTGCCCGAGAGCCGCATCGTCGCCCGCCTGTTGTTGGACGGGGTGGACCGGCAGGGTTGGAGGGACGCCATCGAGAAGGAGAACGTCCTCCAGGCCCGCAATCCCGTCACGGCCAAGCGCCTGGCCCGCCTGATCCGCCAGCGATTGGAGACGATGCAGGCCGACCTCTGGAAGCTCATTCGGGACGGGACCGGCAACGTGGCGACCCATGCCGCCCTGGCGGCGGCGGTCAAGCACAGCCCCCTGCTCGGCGACTTCCTCGATCTGGTTGTGCGGGGGCAGTTCCGGGTCTTCAATCCGAAGCTCTCTGCGGTGGCCTGGGAAGATTACCTCAACGATTGCCAGGGGCGAGACCCGGATATGCCCCTGTGGACGGAGATCACCCGCCGTCGCCTCAAGTCCTCCGTCTTCCAGACCCTCGCCCAGGCCGGATACCTGGCGGACACGAGGACACTGAAGCTGCAACCCGTCCACATCGCCCGGGTGGTGATCGACTACTTGCAGGATCACGACGAGGCGTACGTGCTCCGCTGCATCCAGGTGTTCCCATGAGCGACCCGCTGACCGACCGGCTCAATAAGATTCTGCCGAGGCTCGTCTCCGACGACCTCCTCAGCGGCAGCGGGATCGGCAACGAGATCGCCTTCTACGTCTTCGACTACCCGCCCGAGGACGAACTCCGGGTCCGGGAGCACATCCGGTTCCTGCTCGACCACATCCCCAAGCAGAAGCCAGGGCTGCGGGTCAAGCACGTCAACCTGTTCGACTTCGTGCTCGACCACCTGAAGGCCCGCAACTTCCTCGACAAGGCCCTCACAATGCAGCGGGAGAAGGGAGACGATGCGCTCAAGAAGGCGCTGGCTGGTCCGCTGCATCCCGAGAAGCTCGCCCCGCTCTTCGCCCAGGTCGCCCGCCCCGCCGAGCATGACCTCGTGCTCGTCTCCGGGGTCGGCAGCGTCTATCCTCTGCTGCGGACGAGCAGCCTGCTGAGCAACCTCCAGGGGGTCATGGGGGGCACGCCGCTCGTGCTGTTCTACCCCGGCAGGTACGACCAGATGACGCTCAAGCTCTTCGGCAAGCTCAGCCTGTCGGCCACCTACGAAGGGGCCGGGAAGACGAGGAAGTCCGAGCACTACTACCGGGCCTTCCGCCTGGTGCCATAACCGAGGCCGCCATGAAGATCCAGGATCTCTTCGTCAAAGACATCTTCCGACCGATCAACGGCGTCGTGAAGGCCGACCAGTTGGACGAGGCGTCCGTCTGGCAGGAGCTGGACGAGTTCGTCGTCACCAGGGAACTCGATCAGCATTTCCACAGGTTCTTCTCGACCTACTGCGACGCGATCAAGAGCCCAAGAGACCCCGACGTCGCCGGGAAGATTGGCGTCTGGGTCTCGGGGTTCTTCGGCTCAGGCAAGTCGCACTTCATCAAGGTCTTGTCGTACCTGCTGCGGAACGACACGCACACGCATGAGGGCCAGAGCAAGCGGGCGGTTGAGTTCTTCGAGGGCAAGGTCAAGGATGCGATGCTCTTCGGGGACATCAAGCGGGCCGTCGCCTCGCACACCGATGTCATCCTGTTCAACATCGACAGCAAGGCCGACCACCGGTCGGGCCGGGATGCGATCCT
>JAJPJC010000046.1 GCA_021324445.1 Isosphaeraceae bacterium | reverse complement strand
TAGGGTGGGTGCAACCCACCAACGCAAAGCCCTGGTAATACTGATGATCGGTGGGTTTCACCCACCCTACGAAATCGACCTCCGACCCTTTCGGAACAGACTCTAAGTTCGATCGAGGACAGGAACGCCTTCTTCCAGTCCAGCCCCGCCTTCTTCATCTTCATGGCGTTGACGTAGAGCCGCATGCTCGGCTCGTGGATGAGATCCAGATGCTTGCCGATGAAGGTGTAGACCTCCTTGTCCATGTTGTTCCAGGTCCCGACCTCTCGGTGGACTTCATAACGAGTCCGGGCGGAAGTCCACCAGCAGCCCCCGGTCCTCAACGGCGGCGATGTTCTTGTTCAGCTCCTTCCAGACGTTGGCGATGATGCACACCTTGGACTCCGTATGGAAGTCCCTGGGTACGCCGGCATCATCCAGCTGCTTGGCCGCCGTGTGCCAGCCCACGAACTTGACGGCATCGGTCTGGCACAGGCACTTGAGGACACGGATCGCCGCCCGGTCCCCGTACGGATTGTCCACGTCGTCGATGACGATCGGTTTGTTGCGGTTCCAGTACGCCTCGCAGTAGAGATGGAACGCCGAGACCGTCCCCTCCAGCCACTTGCACTCTCGGTTCTCCATCTCCTTGCGGAGCAGGGTGGACTTGGAGAGCCCCGGATTACCGAGGAGGATGAACACCTCGAAGTGACCCTCGGCGAACGCCTTGCTGTACTTGCTGAGTTCGGCGTAGGTGGTGACGGTCTGGATCACGATCATTCACTCCTTACATACTTCATTGCTGTGAATACGGAAACAAGGGCGCAGCCCGAACGGTCTCGACAACGGACAGGAGCGCACTCCCAGGAGCCCTCTGCTGGTGTCGCTCATACAGACACATGGACATCGTCTACCAGAAGAAGCCCCTGCGGTCGAAGCCGTCCCAGTATCCGGCGAAATCCTGGACCGACACGGTGGAGGGCTACCTCAACGAGGCGAAGCAGCTGACCATGTGCATCCTGCGGAACCGGCGTCTGATGCGCCGACCCTATACCTGGCTCGTCACGATCAACTTCGAGGTGGAGCTAGAACCGTCTCGGATCGCAACCCTGTGGACGAAGATCAGCCGCAAGATGAGGGAGCAGGGAGTGGTGGCCATCTGGGTGAGGGAGCCGTCCCGAGCCAACAAGGTCCACCACCACCTGCTGCTCAGGAACCCCATCGACCGGGCGAACCTTGAGAGGATCGTCGAGGAGAGCATGCCGTCAAGGAAGCAGGTGAAGTGGCACAAGAACCTCAAGGAGAATCGAGACGAGCTGGCGTGTCGCTTTCTACCTGACCAAGGCGAAAATCTCCGGGGTCATCGGCGGGCGGTCCGTCGAGGACTACTACGCCAGGAAGCGGTTGCTCTTCCAGCCCCACATCAAGTTGCAGAAGTATGGGACGATCGGTGCGTTCTGGGAGAAGCCGAAGAAGTCCCTCTGGAAGGAGATCGCTGAGGGGGAGCAGCGGATCGCCGACGCCCTGGAGCGGCCCGAGGTCCAGCAGCTCGTCAACCACATCCACGAACTCCTCGGCGAGTCCATCCCAATCGAGAAGATCGAACGATCGATCGGCACGCATTCCGAGACGCCGGCCATCGAGCGGTGGATCGAGCAGCTCGCACTCGATGATCACACCATCGAGTAGACGGTCCTCATCTTTGTGAACCCGTTCGCCGAGATCCTGGGCGCCGGGC
Source organism: Isosphaeraceae bacterium (assembly GCA_021324445.1). Taxonomy (GTDB): domain Bacteria; phylum Planctomycetota; class Planctomycetia; order Isosphaerales; family Isosphaeraceae; genus JAJPJC01. The sequence goes on along the minus strand of JAJPJC010000046.1, from coordinate 33,923 downwards.
CGCTCGCTATGACCTATGTTTTTCGCCGGACACCTTTACCTTGGCCTGCGAACCTTCTTGCCGAGGATGAAGGCTTTGGGATTCTCCCGGAGAACTTTGGCGGCGAGCGGGTCCAGAACCTCGTCCATGATCCCGGTCGGCTCCGATGACGTTGTGATGGTGCCCCCTCCTGGAATCTGAAACGTCCTGGCCTGTTCCCAGAGCGTCTCGCACTCGTGCTGAAGACCGGGGATCGACCCGAGTGGTCCCCGCAGAACGATTTCAAAACTCGTCTCCAGGCTGTACCTGTACCAATTGGCGCTGCCGACGTAAGCGATTGCCTCGTCCACGAGCAGGCACTTGGCGTGAAGCCGCTCCAGGGTCCGTACCTCGAATCGCTGCCAGTGGGCGGCGAACCTGGAGAGGGCCGAGACGATCTCCTGCCAGACCTTAGCTTCAACTTGGTGCTCGGCACGCACCAAGACACGGGCTTGGACGTGACGAGGAGCATGCAGTACTATCTGCTCGGCCACATACGTGTCCAGCCACGGGCCGATCAGGAAGACGCAACGGGAAGCCTTGCGTAGATCGCCCCGCAGATAGGCCAGCGTCTTACCTGGTCCAACGCAGGTGAAGTTCCCGGACGACATTCAGGATCTCCTCGGCGGAATGGTTGGCTGCTTGACGACAGAGCACAAGGACGTATTCCTCAAACTGAGCCTTGCCTCCCTCGCCCGAGAATCTACCGAGCGCCCGTGCACACGCTTGGAAGGCCGCCTCCATCCGTCCCTCGGTGAGCAACGCTTCGGAGAGGCCGTTGCCGCCAGGTGTCGCATCGAGTACCTGGAGGCGGTGAGCGGGCAGGTCCAACTTGATGCCAAGGTCATCCACTCTTGACTGGGCCGCATCAGCGATGAAGTGCTCCAGAAGGCTCCCGGTCAGTTGCCCGAGGGATTCCTGCTTCTGTAGATCCGCCTTGCCGAGAGGAAGTGCGCCGAAATCCCATTCCCAGCCGAGAGTACGATATGAGAACTCGTGAAGATAGGGGAACTCCTCGCCCCGCTGTATCGCCTTCGTGAAGCGCCCGGACACCTCGGCCAGCGTAACCTTGCGTTTGTTCTCGGTCGTCAGGTCGATCTCGGTGTATCCCTGCCACTTCCGGGAGTAGTCCCAGATGCCGAACTCAAACCTCCCTCTCCGGGAGCGATCCCGGGAGTCATCCAGCGTCTTAACCTCGTAGAGGGAAAACCTCTCTTCCCACGAACCTCGGGTGGTGACCCGCCTGCGTTCCCTCTGCACTCGCACTGCCCTCACCGCACGCAGCCACTTCCAGAGCAGGGTATCGCTGTCAGGATGCTCCCATATCGCCTTCTTCCAGTCCCCGTCATACCCAATTACTCGATATAAGTTGAGGTCATGTCCCAGGAAGACGGCCTCGGGGTGTGCGTCACGGAAGAGGGCGATGTCATCGATCCGTGCCACTTCCCGGTCACCTTCAAACAGCGGTATCTTGCCCTGGCTGGCACTGGCACGGAAGCCCTGATGCTCCCAGTACCTGCTGGTCATGTCCACAAGGGCCCTATAGCGGTCGCCGAAGATGTTCTTCAGTTGCTGGTAGGTGGGTGCCTCTCCGAAGTGCCGCTCCAGCGCTTTGTTGAACTGATCCCAGGAGCAGATTCGGTCCCGAGCAGACAACATCCACTCCGAGAACGCCGCCAGCATGTGCCGCCACTTGAGCATTTCCAGATGCACCGGTACTGGCATGGGGCGGCTCTGGTCCAAGCGGAATGCTGCAAGGGGGGCTTCGAGGATGCTCTGGTCGTGAGGCTCAGCGCCTACTCGCAGGATCACGAGGCCAGGGCGGTCCTGCCGGCGGCCCACCCGACCAATGCGTTGAAGCAGGTCAGCCCGCCGAGGCGGGAGTTGATCTATGAGGCAAACATCAAGCCCCTCGATATCGACTCCGAGTTCCAGGGCGCTGGTCGCCAGCACGGTGGTCCCGTGAACGGCTGGGTCGTTTAGGTGGCGCTCTATCTCACGGCGGTCCTTCGGTGGCAGGTCTGCGTCGTAGATGACGTGATTGCGATCGTGCCGCTTGCCCGCCAAATCCAGCTTCAGCCGTTTACTCAAGTACTTGTTTTGTGAGAAGTATATGGCGTTCACCGTGGTTCCGATCCCCTTGCCGCTCCCCATGAACGGGATGAGGGAGACATCGCCCGCCTGGTCGTTGAGTAGCAGCACGATGCGAAGGAGGCCGTCGTCCGGCGGATCGGCAAGCGCCGTGGGTACATCTGCCGTCGGGATCAGATCGAGCCGCTGGGCCGTCGAGCCCTCGATGTGCGTGACCTCGCTGTCTCCGTCTAATGACAGGAGGGTCGCTGCGAACTGGCGGGCAGAACTCAGGGTTGCGGACGTGAGGAACAGCCCCGGACGCCGCTTACCGAGGATATCCCTCGCAAGGTAAACACGCTTGAGGAAGTAGTGGACGTTGGCTCCGAACACGCCATCGTAGGTGTGCGCCTCGTCGAGAAGCAGGCACCGGAGGCGGGCGACGAAATCCTTGTTCTCCCGGCTTTGAAACAGACTCCAGTGCGCCTTGTCCAGCGTGGCGATACGGATGCGAGCCGCAGCGAAGGTACTGCTTTTTTCGTGTTCATCCATTACACGGTCGAATGTGGCGCCCGTTCCCTTGCCTTGCCAGATTGTCCACCCCACGGAGTCACGGCCTACCTTTACCACTCCACCATACGGAGTGGACTGCCCGCCAGGGCACGCCAGAGAGCTCGGGTCTGATAATCGTACCAGTCGCTCCGCCTGCCCCCACATCAACGCCTGGGTCGGGAAGCAGAGCAGCGCCGTAGCGTCCTTGTCCTTTGCTAGTTGGTCGAACACCCAGGCGAGGAAACAGAGGCTCTTGCCGGACCCCGTAGCGGTAGTGACCATGAAGTTCTGGTCACCGTTCTTGCAGTATGCCTCCAGGAAGTCCGCCTGATGGGGGAAAAGGCCGCTCGTCTTGACCTTTGGCTCGTAAGCCGCCAGGAAACGCTTTAGCGCCGGAGTGAGCTTGCAGGATGAGAGCGGAACTGGATCTGTGAACGGTGTGAAGATCCTAACCGCCTGCGTGTGAAGCACCTTCTCGAAGTGCCTAATGGCGCTCGCCGCCACCTTGTCGATGCCTCGGGTCATGGGCAGCCTCTGAATTCGGTCTGTCGGAAAACTCGTCCAGCACAACGCATTATGTCACGGACGGAACCGGTGCCCCACCAACTCCTTCTCGGTCACGGGGAACTCATGGTCGGCGTAGCGGAGGTCGATTAGTCCCAGGACGGGCACCGAGACCTTCGACGACTTCAGCTTCGAGTTCCTCCACAGTTGATCCACCAACTCCCAGCACCGCTTCTCGCTCTCACTGTCGATGTTCGCCATATTGCCTCTTGATCTCCCACCCACCCGGGAACATGCACGGCGTATACTGAAATCAGCCCCCAGGATGGGCTGCATCACCATGTGCGTGCTTGCTGCGCCCAGCTTACCGGCCACCGACTCCCGGATCAACGGACCAGAACCTCCGCAAAGAGCTTAGCACGAAGGGTGGTTCCGGGACCGACTTAGCCCGCCTGATGCCAGGGCGAGGAGACGATGACCTGCCAGCGGACATGGATGACGTGGTGATAGGATGCGACACCGCCGGGAGTGATGTTAGCAACAACATCCTTCCTGGTGGAGTCGAATCATGAGCGAGTTTCGTTCGGAGCAGGAGAGGTTCGAGACGGTGGCCTACGAGCGGGTCCTGAAAGTGGGGAGGCGAGCCTTCCGCCGCTGGCCCGAGCACAGACGAGAGGACGCCCTGGCGGAGTACGTTGCGATGGTCTACTCGACCTGGATCTGCAACGTGGAGAAGGGCAAAGACCCCGTTGCCCTCCTCGGACCCAACATGCACTTTGCGATCCTCTGGGTCCGGTATGACCGCAAGATCGCTGGCCGGGCCAGGACGCCCGACGTGTTCGACTACCGGGCCGGCTTCCGGCGTCAGCAGCTCGATGGCCAGGGCCATGCTAGTGCCACGGATCGGGGTGATCCGCAGAACTCCTGGGTCAACTGGAGGACCGACGCCGGGGACGACCCCGCCGCCCTCGCAGCCGCCTTGGAGCAGACGGGGTTGACCTTGGACGACTGGATCGACGACTGACGGACCACACGAGAGGGGGCTGCACACAGCCCCCTCGGCTCCCTCACGGTAGGATGCCGATCGCCACCTCGTCGATGAGCTTCAAGCCCTTCGTGCCCGCCCGAGCATGGTGGACGGCGAACGGCGTGAGCAGGTACCCGATGCGGTTGTCGTGCGAGTAGACCAGGCAGTCCTCCCCGCTGGTGCGGACGACACGTGTGCCGGCGGGGACCTCGATTAAGTACGACCGCCCGTCATGGTAGATGCGGATCTGCATGGTCGGCTCCTGGCGTCCCCCGGATCAGCATCGGTATCCAGGGCGTTGGTGACACCGCAGAGGAGGATGTCAGGAGCAGGCCGACCGAACGATGGCGACGTTCAACTTCTGGAATCCGAAGAATTCGAGGACCGCCTCGACATGGCAGTTCCCCCCACCCCCTGGGGGAACTCACAACATGGTCGCATTTCTTGTTGTTCGCCTTCCGACGATCGGGCCGCACGGGGACAATCGCCGTCCCACAACAGGAGTCCCGCCGCCGCAGCTCGCCGGGCCGGGTCCGGGTCCTGGGAAGGTCAAGACCCCGGGGCCGTAAACGACAATCGGCTCGGCCTTCGAGAACCGGCGGCGGTTCCGGCAGGTCCGAGCCGCCCATTCTGGTACAACGAGTGGTACAAGCCCAAGTGGTACAAAAGGGGCTTGACGCATCTTCTTGTCTATGGGGACTTTAGGAATGGGCGGCGCAGGATTCGAACCTGCGACTTCCACCGTGTGAGGATGGCACTCTAACCGCTGAGTTAGCCGCCCGGCGCGCCGGCGGATTGGGATTCCAGCCGGTAACGATCCTTCGAGGATAGCCGTTGTCCCCGGCGGCGGCAAGAGTGGGGAGGCCGCGCGGAGGATCCGTCCCGAGAGCAACCGCTCAGGGGTTGTTCCACGCTCGGCGCCCTCTTACATTAGGGCAGGGTGGTCTGGAGCGGTTGGCCGGTGCGCGCACCGAGAGAGTGAGCCTCACACGATGAGCGAGTTCTTCCCCGGGGTGCCCAAGATCTCCTTCGGGGGTCCCAAATCGCGGAACCCCTTGGAGTTCAAACACTATAATCCCGCCGAGGTCCTCGACGGGAAGTCGATGAAGGAGCACCTGCGGTTCTCGGTCGTGTACTGGCATACATTCAGCAATCCCCTCGCTGACCCGTTCGGCGTCGGGACGGCGCTGCGGCCCTGGGACGACGGCAGCCACTCGGTCGCCAACGCCCAGCGCAAGGCGAAGGTCGCCTTCGAGTTCTTCGAAAAGCTCGGCGTGCCGTTCTACGCCTTCCACGATCGCGATATCGCCCCGGAAGGCTGGACGCTCAAGGAAAGCCACGCCCATCTCGATGAGGTCGTCAAGGTGCTCAAGGACGAGCAGGCCCGGACCGGCGTCAAGCTGCTCTGGGGGACCGCCAACCTCTTCTCCAACCCGCGGTACATGCACGGCGCGGCGACCAGCCCGAATTTCGATGTGTTTGCCTTCGCCGCCGCTCAGGTCAAGAAGGCGATGGAGATCACCCACGAACTCGGTGGCGCCGGCTACACGTTCTGGGGAGGGCGTGAAGGCTATTCCACCCTGCTCAACACCGACATGAAGCGGGAGCTCGATCACCTGGCCCGGTTCCTCCACATGGCCGTCGCGTACAAGAAACAGATCGGCTTCGCCGGCACGTTCTACATCGAGCCCAAGCCCAAGGAACCCACCAAGCACCAGTACGACTTCGACGCCTCCGCCTGCCTGAACTTCCTCAGGACCTATGACCTGCTCCCCCACTTCAAGCTGAATCTCGAGACCAACCACGCGACGCTGGCCGGACATGAAATGATGCATGAGCTGGAGGTCGCCATCGGTGCCGGAGCGCTGGGCTCGATCGACGCCAATACCGGTGATCCCCTCCTGGGCTGGGATACCGACCAGTTCCCGACGAGCGTCTACCTGACGACCCAGTGCATGCTGTGCATCCTCAAGATGGGGGGCTTCACCACCGGCGGCGTCAACTTCGACGCCAAGGTGCGCCGCGAGAGCTTCGAGCCGATCGATCTGTTTTACGCCCACATCGGTGGCATGGATGCCTTCGCCCGCGGCCTGAAGACGGCGCGGGCCATCCTCGCCGACGGCCGGCTCGCCGCCTTCGTCAAGGAACGCTATCGAAGCTGGGACTGTGAACTCGGCCGGCGCGTCGAAGCCGGCCAGGCCGGCTTCAACGATCTGGAGTCCTATATCCTCCCCAAGGGTGATGCCGCCAAGAACGCCAGCGGCCGCCAGGAGATGCTCGAGAACCTGGTCAACGAGTTTCTGTGAGGCTGCTCCTGCTCCGGGGTCATTTCGTGGCGGCTCCTTCCAGGGCGGCGAGAATCCCCTGAAGGAACGCGGGCAGGTCGTCCGGGGTCCGGCTGGTAATAAGGTTGCCATCGCGGACGCAGGCCGCGTCCTGCCAGACTCCGCCGGCGTTCTCGACGTCGTCGCGGATGGCGAAGAAGCCGGTGACCTTGCGCCCCTTGAGGCATTTGGCCGAGCAGAGCATCCATGGCCCGTGGCAGATCGCCGCCAGGACCTTCCCCTGCCGCGCCGCCTGGGTGACCAGATCGACCATCGGCGGGTGTCGCCGCATGTGGTCGGGCGAGTAGCCGCCCGGGATGACGATCGCGTCGAAGTCCGACGCCTTGACCTCGCTGGCGGCGGCCGCCGCCTTGGCGGGATAGCCATGCTTGGAGGTATAGGTCTCACCGGCCTTGGGGCCGACGACCGTGACGGTGCAGCCGGCCTCCCGCAGTCGGAGGACCGGATACCATAACTCCAGGTCCTCGTAGAACTTCTCGACGAGGACGGCCACACGTTTGCCCTGCACGCTGCTCATGGATGGGTCTCCCAATCCGGTCTGGGTGAATCAATCGATTTCCCTCGGTAAGCCCCAGTCAGGGATTCGCGGCCACGGCGGGCTCCCGGGAGCCCCTCGGGCGATGTTCGGCCATGGCGCGCTCGATTCCGTGCTCGAACGTGTAGGGAGGTTGATACCCGAGCACGCGGCGCGCCTTCTCGATGGAATAATCCAGGTTCAAGCCGAGGAACTTGTAACGCGCCTTGTTGATCAAGGGCGGATTCCGGGCGCCGCGGAGCCTGGCGACGCCTTCCACGAGATGGGCAAGGAACCGGGCGAGTCCCAGGGGGATGTGCCGGGTCGGGGGCTCGAGGCCGGCCAATTCCGCCACCCGGCCGACGAAGTGCATCTTGGTGATCCGCTCGCCATCGGTCAGGTTGAAGACCTCGCCGATGGCGGCCGGGTTCTCGGCGGCCAGGAAGATCGCCTCCACCAGGTTCTTGACGTAGAGGCAGTTGAGGACCTGGTCGCCCGTGCCAAAGTAGACGAACGTGCCCCGGCGGAGGTTCAACAGGAGCTTGGGCAGGACGGTGCGATCACGCTCCCCATAGAGGAAGCCGGGCCGGAGAATCGCGGCCGGGAGCCGGAGCCGGCGGTGGTAATCCAGGACCAGGGCCTCGGCCTCGGTCTTGGACCGGGTGTAGGCGTCCAGGGAGTTCCCAGCCGGAGGCACCGTCTCGTCGGTGCCGTGGTGGTCGCGACCTTCGTAGACGCCTAGCGAGCTGACGTGGACGAAGCGCTCGACCCGGGCCTCACAGGCCGCCTCCAGCAGGAGGCGCAGCGCTGCGACGTTGAGCCGGCGGAACTCTGCCAGCGTCCCCCAATCGCCGACCTTGGCGGCGCAGTTGAAGACCCAGTCGGCGCCCTGGACCCCGGCCCGGAGGGCCTGGGCGTCTTCCAGGTCGCCGACGATCCGCTCGATCGGCCACTGATCCAGCCAGCGGGTGTCGCTGGTCGGGCGGACCAGGGCCCGGACGCGGTGGCCCCGCCGGAGGGCCTCCTCGGCGGCATGGCTGCCCACCAGGCCCGTCGCTCCCGTCAGGAAAATGGTCCTGGCCGAGTCCCGGCTCATGACATCCCGTACTCCCCAGCCTCAGGCGGTCGATCCCTCCGGGTCGGTGGGGACCGACCGGCGATATGTTACCCGATCGAGCGCGCCGGGAGAATCCACCCCAGGGGACGCATCCCAGGGAGGCGCCATGGGGTCCGTGGCCGGCCGCCGCGTGGGTGGGCCAGGCGCCGGCGTGCGGAAAGAACTGGCGGAAAGGCGAGTTAGGGGTGGCTTTCGCCGCGGGGCTCAGTGTAGGCTAAAAGCGTTCCTGCTGGGGACGGTCCCGAGGCGATGCTTCCCAGGATTGGCCTCGACGGCGGGGAATCGGGCGTTCGGATTGACCCGAGCCGAGTCGGGGTCTAGGATTCCCAGGCCCTGTCCTGCCGAGGTCTCTTCGAGCCGCCAGGAAGGGAAAAAGGGTAGAACTCATGGCGAGTGGTCTCAAGCATGATGAGTTGGTCTCGTATCGCCAAGTGCTCCAGACGCTCCGGTCCCGGCTCCGGGGAGACCTGGACCAGATGACCGACGAAGCCTTGCGGCGGGACATGACCGGCGGCACCGGCAACCTGTCCAACGTGCCGCTGCATCTGGCCGACCTGGGCACCGACAACTATGATCAGGAGTTCACTCTGGGGCTGATCGAGAACGAGCAGGGGACGCTCGAACTGGTCAACCAGGCGCTGGATCGGATGGAGCAGGGGCGGTTTGGCCAGTGCGTGGAGTGTGGCGAGCCGATCTCGAAGCCGCGGCTCCAGGCCATTCCTTACGCGCGGCACTGCATTCGCTGTGCACGGAAGCTGGAGGGAGGCTGATGAGGCAACCCGGGGGAGTGGGGCTTGGGCGGTTTCTCCTCTTCAGCACGATCGCTCTGGGGGGACTGGCCTTCGATTTGGTGACCAAGTCGATGGTCTTCGCGCGGATTGGTCCGCCCCGTACGGCCGTCGTCACCCTCGTCCCCAGGATCCTGGAGTTGCAGACCAGTCAGAACACGGGCGCACTCTGGGGACTCGGGGCCGGGCTGCCCGGCAGCAGCCTGATCTTTGCCGGTCTGTCGGTCGTCGCCGCGATCATCATCTGCTACTGGCTGTTCTTCCTCCACGCGGCGTCGAGCCGAGTGCTCACCGTGGCCTTGGGCCTGATCATGGCCGGAGCGATGGGCAACTGTTACGACCGGCTGGTCTTCGGCCACGTCCGCGACTTCGTCCACTTCCACGTCGACGCGATCGGCTTCGACTGCGCCATCTTCAACTTCGCCGACAACATGCTGGTGGCCGGCGCCTTGACCCTGGTCCTGTACGCCATGCGGCCCGAGACTCACCCGGCGCCCAGCCCCGTCGAACCCGTCCAGACCGATGCGGCAGTCGAGTAGTCGGGCCCGGCCGTGCGCCCCGGGCCGAGCCTACGCGTCGTAATACAGGGCGAACTCATAAGGATGAGGTCGGACGCGGATCGTCTCGACTTCGTGGCTCTGTTTGTACCAGATCCACGTATCGATGACGTCGGGGGTGAAGACATCGCCCCGCAGCAGGAATTCGTGGTCGACGCGCAGTGCCTCCAGCGAGGCTTCCAGCGAAGGCGGGGTCATGGGCACGGTCTCGAGTTCTTCGGGCTGGAGGTCGTAGATATCCTTGTCGAGCGGCTCGCCGGGTCGGATCTTGTTCTGGATTCCGTCCAGGATGGCCATGAGCATGGCGGAGAAGAGCAGGTAGGGGTTGGCCGCCGCGTCGGGACCGCGATATTCGATCCGACGGCTGCGGGGATTGGGGCTGCTGACCGGGACGCGGATGATCGCCGCGCGGTTGCGCCGGCTGTAGGAGATCTTGGTCGGGGCTTCGAACCCGGTCACCAGGCGCTTGTAGCTGTTGGTCGTGGGGTTGGCGAAGGCGCAGAGGGCCCGGGCGTGGCGAATCAAGCCGCCGATGGCGGCGATCCCCAGGTCGCTCAGGCCGGCATAGCCCTGCCCGGCCAGCAGGGGCTGGCCGTCGCGCCAGAGTGTCAGGTGGGTGTGCATGCCCGAGCCGTTGTCGCCCAGCAGGGGCTTGGGCATGAAGGTCGCCGTCTTGCCGGCGCGCCGCGCCACGTTGCGGATGATGTACTTGGCCAGCATCACCTGATCGGCGCTGCCCACCAGCGGCTGCGGCATCAGGTCGATCTCGCACTGGCCGCCGGTGGCCACCTCGTGGAAATGGGCGGCCGTGGCGATGCCGCATTCGGCCATCCGCAGGGCCATCTCGGAGCGGAGGTCGACCAGGCTGTCGGTTGGCGGGCAGGGGAAATAGCCGAGCCCCGAGCCGGCCTTGTATCCCAGGTTCGGCGCCTCGGCGCGGCCGCGGTTCCAGGCGCCCTCCACCGAGTCGATGTGGTAGAACGCCTCGTGGCCCCGCTGCTCGAACTGGACATTGTCGAAGACGAAGAACTCCAGCTCCGGGGCCAGGAGGCACTCGTCGGCCAGCCCGGTGTTCCGCATGTAGCTGATGGCCTTGCGCGCGATATTGCGCGGATCGCGGGTGTAGTCCTGGTGGGTGATTGGATCATGGATGTTGCAAATCATGGTCAAGGTGTGCTGCGCCGGGAACGGGTCGATCACGGCGGTCTCCGGCTGGGGCACGACCAGGATGTCCGCTTCGTTGATGGCGCGCCACCCCATCACGCTCGACCCGTCGAAATGCAGCCCCTCCTCGAACGTCTCCTCGGTCAGGGCATCGGCCGGGATCGAGAAATGCTGCCAGACCCCGGGGAAATCCATGAAGCGCAGGTCGACCGTCGTCACCTCGCGGTGCCGGATCAGAGCCAAGACTTCTTTGGGAGTCACCGCAGATTGTCTCCTGATCGCTGGAGCGCGTGCCGCGCGTGCGGCCGGGCGCGATTGACCATTATCGGGTCGAGCACCGGGCTGCGGAAGTCCTCCCCAGCGGCGGTCGCCGGCATTTGCGCCCCTGGAGCGGTCCGACGCCGCGGCGAACCCGCATCGCGAGTCTTGACGGGCGGGTCCGTGCCGGTAGGCTTCCCTGAGGAGCTCCAGAGATGCCCCGATTCGTCCTGCTCGAGCACACCTGGGACGGCGTGCATTGGGACTTCATGCTGGAAGACGGAGAGGTTCTGCGGACCTGGGCCATCGACGCGCCCCTCGTGGCCGGGACCGACCTGCCGGCTCGGGCTCTGCCCGATCACCGGCGGCTCTATCTGGACTACGAGGGGGCAGTCTCGGGCAATCGGGGCACGGTGCGGAGGATCGACGCCGGCACCTACTCTGCGGTGGCGTGGGGGGACCACCTGGTGCATGTCCGCTTGCAAGGTTCTCAACTGGTCGGGGAGGTCGTGTTGTGCCAGGTGGGGGCGAGATCCGACGGAGCGTCCTCCTGGGTCTTCCGCCTGGGGAATTTCGACTGAAGCACCTTGCGGGAGGGCAAGGTCGGGCGGTGGAATTCCCCCTTGGTGCGGTCGGAGCGGCCGGCCAGGCGGATCTGGCCGGCGCGGATCTGGAGCCCTTCGAGGCGGACGTCATCGCGGTCGACAATCGGCGTGTAGCGGAGCAGGACCACCGGATAACCGTCCCGGCGGGTCCACTCCACGTCAATGCCCTGGCAGCGCGCGTACTCGATGATCCGGTCGAGGACATTGTCGGCGGGGACCGGCAGGATGCCCGCCCGGATCTTCTCCAAGGTCAGCTCGACGGTATTCCCCTCCGGCACGCGCGGCCGGGCGACCACGGTGATCACCGAATGGATTCCCCCCTGCCGCAACTGGAAGGCCAGGATGATCCGATCCAGCTCGAACAACACGCGGGGCTCGTGGACTTCCGGCGGGAGCTGGTCGGCAAAGTGCGTGACCAGGTCCTCGGCCAGCCAGGCGTTGACTTCTTGATCGGTGAAGACAGCCTCCCAGCTCGGCTCATTGCAGATGTCGTTTCGGAGCTGGAGGCTCTGGGCCACGAACTTCCGAGCCTGCCCGGCGCGCTGTTCTCGCGACTGGAGGACCATGGCACGATAATAGGAGGGCTCGTAGGTCAGCGAGAGCCAGACCGCCGCCGGACTCGCGGCCAGGACCACCATCAGGGTGCCGACCCAGAGCCACCGCTTGGACACTTTGCGCATGTGACATCCCAATCTAGGTGTGAGAGGGACGCAAGGCGGGAAACGACCAGCGCCCGTCGGCGGAGAGGTGGAGTCTCCCAGGGTCGGGATCGAGCGGAAGACGTGGTCGAACCTCACGCCAAGCATACGACGTGCAGTTCGGACGGTCAACCCGGTCTTGCGAATCCGTGGTCGCATGAGCGCATCCAGCCTCCCCGACGCAAGCATTCGGCCGCGGCGGGACCGAGACCGGACGCAGCGGCCAGGACCACCCTCGTGGGCTGAGCGATCCGGTCCGCACCGAGCCTGGAGAACCTCCTCGGTGATCCCCGCGCTCGCGACCGCGCAGTCACGACGCAATCGGCGCGCCAGCCGAGTGGTTCGGTTCGGTCGCGTTCCGGACCGGACTGCACCGGGCCGATGAGGCCGCTCTCCCGTGATGGCGGGGTTGCCGCCGCCGGGTTGGGAAGGGAATCGCCATCGGCGGGGAGGGAAAGTTCGCCGGGAGGGGAGATTGTTTGGGAGTCGGTGTTGCGCTTAGCATAAGAGAGGAGCAATCCGGGCCGATGGGGAGCCAGGGGCCATGCCCTCACGTGTGATCTCGCTGGTGATCTTGGTTTACTGGTCGATCGCCGCGTTCTGCCTGCTGACCTGGGACGTCCTCCCCGAGTTGACCCTGGGTTATCCGCCGGATTTGCGAGCCATCGCGTACGCGGGCGATTCGATCAAGCCGGTGCGCTGGAGCCTCCAGGTGATCGATGACCCCCGGGCGCCCGAGGCCCGCCGGACCGTGGGCGAGGCGGTGACCTCGTCCACGCGCCAACCCGACGGCTGGTACGAGATGACCAGCCGGGTGGAGTTCGACGCCGGCGGTTTGCTGCGCGGCACCCTCTTCAGCAGCCGAGAGAGCTTTCCGCTCCGGATCGACAGCGTCTACCAGATCGACCCCTCGGGGAACTTGCACAATCTCGACCTTGGGGTCAGGTCGCGGGAGCTGGACGACGAGCTGGTGCATGTCATCGGCCAGCTCAAGGGGAAGCGACTGGAGATCCTCTCGCAAGGGAAGCTGCCGATCTTGAATCAGCGTTTTTCCTTCGAGTACGAACCCCGCAGCGTCGTGCAGGACGTGCTGGGCCCCTTGGACCGACTGCCGGGGCTGCACGTCGGCCAGCGCTGGGAGTCGCGGGTCATCAACCCGTTCACCCAGCAGGCGGATCTGGTGCGGGTGGAGGTGGCGCGGCGGACGATGATCCACTGGGACGGCGAGCCGGTCTCGACGTTCGAGGTGGTGCAGCATCTGGGCTCGATGTCGCCGCGCACCTGGGTCCGACTTGACGGTGTCATCCTGCGTCAGGAGGTGCCGGTCCCGTTCGTCCGGCTGGTCCTGGAGCGGCGGCCGGAGGAGTCCACCGTGGCGCCGCCGGCTTCGGCGACCGGGAGGCGGGTCCCATGATCGAGCTGCGGAACGTCACCAAGCGGTTTGGCTCCAAGTGCGCGGTCGACCGGCTCGACCTGGAGGTTTATCCCGGCGAGCTGTTCGCCTTCCTCGGACCCAATGGCGCGGGGAAAACGACCACCATCAAGATGATCTGCGGGCTGCTGGCGCCCAACTCGGGGAGCGTGCGGGTCGGCGGCTTCGAGGCCGCGACCCAGCAGGCGCGCCAGCTCCTGGGCTATGTGCCCGATCAGCCGTATCTCTACGACAAGCTGACCGGGCGCGAGTTCCTCAAGTTCGTGGTGGAGATGTACGGGCTGGAGCGGCGGCGGGCCGTCCAGAGGATCCACGAGCTGATCGACACCTTCGAGATGGGCGACTACGTGGACGAGCTGTGCGAGAATTACTCGCAGGGGATGAAGCAGCGGGTCGTCTTCGCCGCGGCGCTGGTGCACGACCCCACGATCCTGGTGGTCGACGAGCCCCTGGTGGGACTGGACCCCCGCAGCGCCCGGATTGTCAAGGACCTGTTCGTGTCCCAGGCGCGGTCGGGTTGCACCGTGTTGATGTCGACCCATCTGCTGGCGATCGCCGAGGAACTGGCCGATCGGATCGGGATCGTCGACCGCGGCCGCATGCTGGCGACCGGCACGCTCGATCAGCTCCGCCGCCAGGTGCAGCACCACGGTCCGCTTGAGGACCTCTTCCTGAAGCTGACCGGAGACCAACGGCCGGCGGCCACTGGGTCGCTCCCGTCCGAGTCCGAGCCGGAGCTGGATTCTCCCAGGTTATCGCGATGAGTCTCGCCCTCCCGGAACCGAAGCCGCTGACGCTCCCCCCGATCCCGGCCGACCAGACGGCGCGCGCGCTGCGGCAGCTCCGCTGGTGCCTGACGCGGAACACGGTCCGCTCGCTGCTCTCGGGCTCGCGACTGCGGATGTCCATGATCCTGATCTGCAGCGCCATCTTCTGGCTGGGCCTGTTCGCGCTGTTCCTGGGCGGGTTCGAGTTCATCGGGATGAATGACGAGCTGTTCAACGGGATCTTCGAGTCGCTCTTCAGCATGTTCTTCCTGTCGATCCTCGTGATGCTGTTCTTCTCGACGGGGATCATCACGTACACGGCCTTGTTCCATTCGCGCGAGGCGGCCTACCTGCTGACGACTCCGGCCACGACCGACCGGATCTTCGCCTACAAGTTTGCTGAGGCGGTCGGACTCTCGAGCTGGGGCTTCTTCCTGCTGGGGAGCCCGCTGATGGTCGCCTACGGTCTGACGGCGAGGGCCCCGGTGGCGTTCTACGCGATGTTCCTGGTCTACCTGCTGTCGTTCGTCCTGCTGGCGGGGAGTCTGGGGGCGATCGCGGCCATCGCGGTGGCCAACCTCTTCCCGCGGCGGCAGAAGTTCGTCCTGGCGGCGGCCGTGACCGGGCTGCTGGCCGCGCTGGTGCCGATGGGGGTCGGCCTGTGGCGGACGCCGGGCGAGACGCTCTCCAGCGACTGGTTGAGCAGCGTGCAGAACCGCCTGGCGTTTTGCCAGCATCCCCTCTGGCCCAGCCGATGGATGTCGGCGGGCTTGCTGGCCGCGGCGCATGGCGACTGGTGGCGTGCGGGCTACTACCTGATGGTGCTCTCGGCCCATGGCGGGCTCGGTTACCTGGCGGCGGCCGCCATGGCCCGCGACCTGTACTTTCGGGGGTACAACCGCGTGCAGGGGGGGCGGTCGGCCCGGCGCCGGGTCGGCCTGTACGCCCTCGACGCGTTCTTCCACCGCCTCTTGGTCTTCCTGCCGCGACCGGTCCGCCTGCTGATCCTCAAGGACCTGCGGACCTTCCGCCGTGACCCGGCCCAGTGGTCCCAGTTCCTGATCTTCTTCGGACTCCTGGCCTTCTACTTCCTGAACATCCCCCGGCTGGGATACGCGGTCCAGAGTCCGTCGTGGCGCAACCTCGTCAGCTTCCTCAACCTGTCGGTGACCGCGCTGATCCTCTCGACGTTCACCAGCCGGTTCATCTTCCCGTTGCTCTCGCTGGAACGCCGCAACTTCTGGGTGCTGGGCCTGCTGCCGTTGCGGCGCGAGCAGATCCTCTGGGGCAAGTTCGCCTTCTCGGTGGGGATCTCGCTGGGGGCGACGGAGATCCTGGTCTTCCTCAGCGACCTGATGCTGGGGATGAGTCCGGTGATGATCGCGCTGCACGTGGCCATGGTGCTGGTGCTGTGCCTGGGGCTCTCGGGGATCAGTGTGGGCCTGGGCGCCCGGCTGCCCAACCTGCGGGAGAGCGACCCGTCGAAGATCGCGGTGGGTTTCGGCGGCACCCTGAACCTCCTGGTCAGCCTGGTCTTCATCTTCGCGATCGTGACGGCCCTGGCCGTGCCGTGCCACCTCTATTTCCTGGGCCAGGAACACCCGGACTCGACCCGGCTGGCCCTCTCGCACAGCGGCTTTCGGTTCTGGCTGAGTCTGGCCATCCTCACGAGCCTCGCCATCGGCGCCATCGGCACGATCGTCCCCCTGCGCATCGGCATCAAAGCCTTCCAACGGATGGAGTTCTGATCCTTGACCGGACGGCTGGGAGACCTGGTCGGAGCGGGCCGGCGGCGCCGCGCGGCGGAATTCCCGGCGTGGGACCGGCCTGGATCGGGGTCGCGGCGCGGATTTTCCGGATTTACGGGGTCTTTGGCTGATCGTCGCCGCCGGTTTTGACCGATTTTGTGACTAGAACCGGCCAGTCCGCGCGTGCAGGTCTTGTCGATGCCGGCGATTGCGCCGCGTGTTTCGACTCATCTTGGTGCGCCGTGGGCGCCGATATTGGGAATTGCCGGGCGTCTCGGCCTCGGTCCAGGACGGACGAGTCAAGCGTTAGGAGATAATGGAATGTCTCAGCCATCCCGACCGCGGGCGCGCGGCCCAGCGCAGCGGCCTCGTCGTGACCTCCAGATCGAGAAACCGGTCCCGCTGGAGGAGCGTCGCCTGCTGGCACCGTTCGTGTCGACCTTCCCCGTCACCGCGTCCTTCACGGCGGCGCCGACGCCGACCAATGCGTTTCTGGGGACGGTGACGGTCACGGAGAATACCTCGGCCACGCCGCTGGACACGGCCGCTCCCATCACGTCCGTGGCGGAGCTGACACCGAACTCCTCGTTCGGCGGCGACATCGTCAACATCGCCGCCGGGCCCGGCGGCGTCTTCGGCAGCGACGTCTATGCGATCTCCCGCGGGGCCGGCGGCAACCCCGACGCGATCAACCGGCCGGGCGTGATCTACCGCGTCGATCCGGCGACCGGCAAGACCAGCGTCTTCTTCGACCTCAATACGGTCATCAGCCAGATCGACACCAATAATACCACCCCGTCGACCCCGGCGGCCAACTCCCTGGGCAACGAGACGGGCCTGGTGAACTGGTACAGCATCACCTTCGACCCGCAGGGGACCTTCAGCGGCACGCCGTCGATGTTCGTCAGCAGCGTCGACCGGTCCGATCCCTCCAAGAACATCATCTTCCAGATCGCGCCCAATGGCACGTTGATGGGCGTCTTCGTGCAGATGACCTCCGGGCTCTCCTCGTTGAAGTTCAACCTCAATCCCACGGCCATCCTGGTCCCACCCGTGGAGGACCAGTCGTTCCTCAGCGGCATGATCGCCGGCAGTGGGATCAGCTCGACGTCGGGCACGTTCGCGGCGCTGTACTTCAATTCGAGCAGTTATTCGCCCGGCCAGGTCATCAGCAACGCCACCTTGCCCAACGGCGTGACCCAGACCGAACTGGGCCAGGCGGTGATCTCCCCCGTGCTCACGCGGTTCAACACGGTGGGGACGGCGCTGGTCAACACCGGGCCGATCGTCGGCCTGACGGCGGCGAACTCGGATTATCCCTCGCCGGTCTACTCGATCTTCACCGATTTCGGCACGCCGGCCGCGGGGGGCATCCCGGCCGCGCCGGGCTATAGCGGCGTGCAGGGGAGCAATGGCGAGCTGCTCATCGGCATCGGCACCACCCTGGCAGCCGGCGCCTCGCTGGATATTCAGCCGGCGGCCAGCACGTTGTTCCGCCGCTTCTACGGCATCGCCTTCGACCAGTACGGATACTTCTCGCAGTCGGTGAACCTCACCTCGGCGAGCACCACGACCACCGGAACCACCAAGACAACCTTCACCGTCACCAACCCCCCCTCCTATGGCGGCAGCCTGTTCGTCAGCGACCTGGCCTCGGGCTTGTATGTCACGGTGACTCCGCTGGCCCCGTTCCCGACGTCGCCGATCACCGTACCCGTGCAGGGCCCAGGCGTCATCAGCGTGACCACGGATGCCGCCGGCAACGTGATCCCGGTCATCACCGGCGGCAATACCACCGGCGGGACCAACGTGGGCGGCCGCATCATCCGGATCACGCCGGAAGGGGTCGTCGAGGACTTCGCCCAGGGGTTCGACACCTCGGGTGCCCAGGACGCCACCAGCTTCCTCCATTCGACCCTGAGCATCAGCTTCTCGGCGGACGGGACCATCCTGTATGCCTCGGATGACCAGGGGATCTGGCAGTTCAAGACCACGGCCGACCTGGCCGACTCGACCAGCGGCAGCCTGATCGGTCTGAGCGACCTGCGTGCGCTGGGCGTCCCCTATGATGGCCAGGGCGCCGCCGTGGATGTGGTCGACACGGGCGTGGACGCGACAGTCCCCTCGTTCCGCGGCCGCGTCACCGCGGGGACTGATGTGTACACCGGCGGCCCGGGCAACAAGGACCTGGCGCCGGTCTCCACCAGTACGGGCGGCGGCGCAGCCGGCGGCGGCGCAGCCGGCGGCGGCGCAGCCGGCGGCGCGGGCACCACCGCCACCACCGGTCAGGCGATCCTCTCCACCCTCGACGGCCACGGAACCCCGGTCGCGGGCGTGATCGCGCAGTTCGTGCCCCAGATCACCATCGTCCCGATCGACATCTTCAGTCCCTTCGGCGGCGGGTTCTCACCGGTCACGCTGTCGTTCAGCTCGAGCACGAGCACCGGCGGCACCGGCGGCACCGGCGGGGTCGGCGGCACCGGCGGCACCGGCGGCACCGGCACCAGCGGCGTCTCCGCCATCTCCGGCACCTCCAACGACTCGCAGGCGACCAGCAACACGCTTTACAACGGGCTCCAGTTCGCCATCATCCACCCGTATGTGAACGACCCGGTTCGCCCGGGCAAGGTCGACCGCGTGATCGCCGCCACGTTCGCCTTCGGCACGACGACCACATTCGCCACGGAACAGGGTGCCTACCAGGACTACCCGCAGGAAGTGGTCTCCCTGAAGAATCAATTCCACAAGTTCCGCAAGCTGGGGATCGCACCGATCGCGGCGACCGGCGAGTTCGGCAACCCCCTCGGCAACCTGGCCCCCTCGATCACCACCACGACCGGCGGCACCGGCACCGGCGGCGGCACCGGCGGCGGCACCGGCACCGGCGGCGGCACCGGCACCGGCGGCACCGGAGCCGCCACGTTCCAGCTCCCGGTCACCAACAACGCCGCCAATATCGCCGTCGGCGACGTCAATGGCATCGCTTTGCCGGCCATCCTCAACGAGGTGATCTCGGTCACCGGCGTCTATTCGTTCCCCTTCATCAACACGCCGTCCACCGCGCCGATCGACACGCCCACGGGGGTCATCCCCTTCCCGGCCGGCCCGATCTTGCTCTTCGGCAGCCTCTTGACCATCGGCGGGACGGCCTCGACCGGCACGGGTGGGACCGGCGGCACCGGCACGGGTGGGACCGGCGGCACCGGCACCGGCGGCACCACCACGGCCACCGGGATCATCGCCAACGCCGAGCTGCTCTCCGCCGCGGACTTCGAGCTCTGGGCCGACCGGATCCCCGGCTCGGTCAATCGCAACATCACCACCGACTTCGCCGCGCCGGCGTTCAACGTCCCGACGTTCAAACGCCAGGCCATCACGCTCTCGTCCACCACGACCGGGACGACGAGCACCTCGACCACGGTCAACCCCGCCGACCACATGACCTTCACCCAGGTGGGGACGTCGATGTCGGCGGCCATCGTGACCGGTTCCTACGCCCTGGTCTCCTCGGCCCTGAACTACTGGACCGCGCTGGCCCAAGGCAACGGTTACACGGCCGACGCCTATCTGACGACCCCTGTCGGGGTGGACTCCTTGAACTTCGGCAAGCACCCGTTCAAGAACCTCGCGGCCTGGAATACCCCGGACGGCATCAACGGCATCCTGGCCTATACCGCCGTGCCGGCGACCGACGCCAACGACGGCCAGACCGTGGCCACGCCGCCGAACCTGCAAAACAGCACCGCGTTCCGGTCCTTCGCGCGGGTGAGCGTCTCCAATGCCATCGCCGCGATCGAAGGCTACATCGCCATCAACTACCTGGAGAAACATCACGACTTCCCGCTGATCGACACCAATCACGACGGGGTGATCACGGCCCAGGAGCTGCAGAATTTCACGGACAACGCCGCCTCCATGGGCGTGCCCGAGGCCGGGGCCATGGCGGCCCTCCTGGGTGGGACGGGGACCTACGGCCCCGTGCAGCCTGGCCTCAACAACGAGGTCTTCAACGAGAACCCGGATCAGCCGGGTGCGGAGCAGCGGCGGTTCAATTTCTTCGACTACGCCGCCAATGGGACGCTCAATGGCGGCATCACGATCAACCAGTTGAAGATGCTGGGCAAGACCCTGCTGCCGTCCCCCGACGCCTACACCATCATCGATCGGCAACGGGCCTCGAGAAACGCGTTCTTGCTGGCGCCCACCACGCCGCGCAACTTTGTCGACCTGCGACACTACCTGCCCGACGCCGTCTTCGTGCCCAGGTCGAAGGTTGCCAGGTACCGCAACCTCTCGCCGGCGAACCTCGACGTTCAGCGCGGCCTGGTGCCGGGCACCTACTTCCCGCTGTACACCTTGTTCGATCCGCCGACTTCCTCCGCGGCCACGTCGCCGGGCCCCGCGACCCAGAACCAGGTCATCGGGATGACCAAGGTCGCGAACGTTCAGGGGCAGAACGTGACGGTCGACTACATGGTCACCACCGTTCCGGCCAGCACGCCCACGCCCACCCCGGCGGCCACCCCGGGATCGACGTCCGGGGCTGGGACGACCACGCCGACGCCAACCAGCACCGCGGCGGCAAGTGGAACCACGACCGGCAGCGCCACCACGACCGGCAGCGCCACCACGACGCCATCGCCGACGGCATCCACGTCCGCGGCGCCGACCAACCCGCAGGCCGCGCTCGATCAGCTTGTCGCCATGGCCAACCAGGGCGGCAGCAGTGCGTCCACCGGGTCGTCGGCCACCACCGGGTCCACGGCTCAGCCGACCCCCACCACGACGAGCACGGCCCAACTGCCGATCTCGCAACTGCCGATCTCGCAACCGACGGTCTCGCAACCGTCCATCGCCCCCTTGCCGCTGAGCCCGCAGGGAACACTCACCCCGACGACCACACCCCCCACAACCCCGACGCCCACGCCCACGCCCGCCCCGACCCCCACGCCCGCCCCGACGCCGACGCCGGCACCCACGCCGACACCCGCTTCCACCACAACCCCGACTGCAACGCCCGCGCCCACGCCGGCACCGATGGTCTCGACGTCCCCGACCCCGACGCCCTCGCCGAGCTCCACGACCGCCGCCTCGACGGCGCAGGCCCAGCAACCTTCCCTCATCGCCAAGAAGGCGGCACCGGCGAAGAAGAGTTCGAATTTCTGGGATCAGCTCTGGACCAACATCAAGAAACCGTTCACCTGATCCGGCCGGCTCGCTGGGACGCGTGGGCGTCCCGTCGCGAGCAGGGGAAACGACCGGCGAAGGCCGGAGCTCCCTCCCGCCCATGGAGCGGGAGGGAACATCAGTCCGACGGTTCGATCAGACGATGTCCTGGAAACGGCCGGCACCCACCCTGCTTCGGGTTGGGGCCGGCCGTTTTGTCTGATGCGAGCCCCGATCGGGAGGTCCCCACCCGAGGGGACGCTCAAGGGAACCTCGGCCGTCGGGCCGTGGGGCACCGCCCTCGGCCGGTGGGACAGCCCCCGCCTGGCCCACACATCTGCCAGCCGGGGACGGCTGGCCCACACGGAGACCGATTGAGCATCCTCTGGAACGTCCGCCCAGATGGCCGTATCGTGAGAACAGGACGCGGGATTGTTGCCCAACCGGCCCCGGCCCTCCGTTACTTGCCCTGGAGCCATCATCATGAACCGGATCGAGCGCAGGACCTTCCTCCGCACCTCGGGCGCGACCCTGGCAGCCGCCGTGATCGCCGGGCGCGAGCCCGAGGCCGCCACCGCCACGCCTCCTCGGAACCGTTGGAAGAAGGCATTCATGGGGCTGGGGAAGTTGACCAAGGGCTCGCCGCTGCCCACGTTCCAGCTCCTCAAGGAGGCAGGCTTCGAGGGGGTCGAGCTGATCAGCCCGAATCAGCTCGATCGCCAGGCCGTCCTGAGTGCCCGCGACCAGACCGGGCTGATCATCCACGGCGTCAGCGGCTCGCGGCACTGGCAAGACACGCTTTCCGATCCCGATCCCCAGGTCGTCGAGCGCGGGCTGGCGGCCATCCGCCAGGAATTCGACGATTGCCGGGCCTACGGCGGGACCACCGTGCTGGTCGTCCCAGCGGTGGTGAACAAGAAGGTCGGCTACCGCGCCGCCTACAAACGATCCCAGGCCAACATCCGCAAGCTCATCCCCGACGCCGAGACGCACGGCGTCAAGATCGCCATCGAGGAGGTCTGGAACAAGTTCCTGCTCAGCCCGGTCGAGTTCGCCCGCTACATCGACGAATTCGAAAGCCCCTGGGTCGGTGCTTACTTCGACGTGGGCAACGTCGTCGAGTTCGGCTACCCCGAGGAGTGGATTCACGAGCTGGGCAAGCGGATCCTCAAGGTCCACATCAAGGAATACGCCAAGCCCAATCGGTTTAAGTATCTCCTGGGCGAAGGGAACGAGATTGACTGGACCGCGGTCCGCGCGGCCCTGATCGATGTCGGCTATGACGGCTGGATCACCGCGGAGGTCCCCCTCGGCGACCTGGCCGCGATGAAGGACGTCGTCCAGCGCATGAATCGATTGCTCCAACTGGCTTGATTCTTGGTCCGTGGTCCGTGGTCCGTGGTCCGTTGGAGGAGCTGCCGCTCCGGTACGCCGTCATTGCCCTCCTTCGAGTGCCTCAACTTTCTCGAACCAGGTGAGTCAGCCCGCGACAGCGAACCACGGACCACGGACCACGGACCACGGACAAAAAATGCATTTGGTCGGGGAGTTTTTCGGCATGATCAGGTAGAGAGGAACGAACCTCATGGGGATCAATTCCAGCGATGGCTGAGTGCGTGAGCGATGCGATCTTGCTGGAGCGTTTTGTTCACGGCCGCGAGGAGGCCGCCTTCGGCGCTCTGGTCCAGCGCCACGGCCCGCTGGTGGAACAAATCTGCCGGCGAATCCTCCGCAACGATCACGACGTCGATGACGTCTTCCAGGCCACCTTCCTTCTCCTGGCGCGCAAGGCGAATGTTCTCCCCTGGCGCGATTCCGTGGGTGGATGGCTGGGTGCGGTAGCTCGTAGGCTGGCGTTGCATGCGCGGTCGGGAGCGGCCCGACAATGGGGTCGTGAGACGCCGATCTCTGGGCTGGGGTGCTGCGCCTCGGAGGTCGGCGGCCGGGGCCTGGCGGAGCGATATCATCCCCAGATCGATCCATCGCTGGAGGTGGAACGGCGGGACCTGCGGCGGGTGCTGGATGCCGAGTTGCGCCGCCTGCCGGAGAAGTATCGCGCGCCGGTGGTCTTGTGTGACCTGGAGGGCCGGACCCACCACGAGGCGGCCCGGCAGCTCGGCTGGCCGGCCGGCTCGATGTCCCGACGGCTGGACCGGGCACGGCGGCTGCTGCGGCAGCGGCTGCTCCATCGCGGGCTGGCCCTGGCGGTGATCGGGCTGATTGCCGCCGCGATCGCCGCGCTGAGCGGCCCAGCGAGGCCACGGTCTCACCCCGCCCGGCTGGTCCAGGAGGCCATGACGCCCTTCCGACCGCGTGAAGACGGGGGCCAGGGTCTGGGCCAGGTCTTGACCGAGCTGGCCAGGGCCGACGAGCCCCTGCCGGAGCTGAGCCAGGTCCTCATGCTGGCCCGCGCGGCGGCCCGGTCGGCGGCGCGACTGGCCGACCAGGATCCGGGACGGCTGCGTGATCGCTGGCGCCAGTCTGCCACCGCAATGGAGAACTCGGCCCGGGAACTGATCCGAGCCTCCCAATCCGCCGACCGGCTTGCCATGATCGCCGCGGCTCGCCAGCTTGACGCAAGCTGCCTGAAGTGCCACGACCTCTTCGGCGAACGGGTTGGCCGGCGGGTCGGACGGACAACTCCCGCACAGCGGGCTGCCTTCACGACCTCTCTGCTGAAAGCACCGCTCGGGACCCAGAGGTCCAAATGGGTTGGTCGGGCAACCGGCTCCGAACGATTTCGCGGTGGCAGCCGTAATGGGGCCAGAGGAGGGCCTGGGCCAGGGCGAGGCACCTGGCTGGCCGTGGGCGAGTCTGGTCCGCGGGAGGGCTTCCGGCTAGAATATCGGAAGCATGCCGCGATGGACCGTGCATTGGCTGACTCCGGCCCTGAGTTCCTTCCTCGTAGGTCGGGCTTTCTCGCCTGACGCTGCTTCGTACCTGGGTTGGGTTTTGCAACCCGGCCTTCCCTGCAAAGGTCTTCACTTCCGGGTAGGTGCAAACGCATGGCGACGGCCACGAAGAAAGCTGCCCTGGCCTCGACTCCGCCACCGCGGCGCGTGCAACGCGCGGCGGCGCCCTCGTGGGTGGACCGGGCGGCGCGGGTGGTGGATGCGATCTATCGCTTCCTGGCATCGCTGAAGCTGGCCGTGATCACGCTGGGGACGCTGGCGGCGACCCTGGCCTACGCGACGTTCTTCGAATCCTGGTACGGCACGGGGGCGGTGCAGGAATACATCTACCGCAGCACCGGCTTTGCCGTCCTGCTGGCGTTCCTGGGCATGAACATCCTGTGTGCGGCCCTGATCCGATATCCGTGGAAGCGGCGGCAGACCGGGTTCGTGATCACGCATGCGGGACTCCTGATCATCCTGGCCGGGTCGTATTACAGCGTCCGGACGGCCGACGATGGGCAGGTGGGCATGCTCGAGGGGGATGTCAAGGGGGAGCTGGTCCGCATCGACTATCCGGTGATCCGGGTCTGGGAGCTCGACCCGCACACGCAGCGGCAGATTCGCGAGATCGACTTGCCGTTCCATCCCGGCTCCTTCGCGTGGGGGCCGCGGCGGCCTCGGTCCACGGGTCTGGTCGCGCGTGGCCTGGCGCTGGCGACCCTGGGATGGGCCGGGTCCTCCCAGGCCACCGAGGAGGTGTTGAGCCAGCCCGGCGACCCGTTCCGGTTCGTCGTGAAGGAGCACTTGCCGGCCTCGGCACCGGCGCGCGAGCACGTCGCCGACCCCGAGGGCTCGCCCATGGCGCGGATTCGGCTCCGCTTCCGGGCGCCCGCCCTGCCGCAGGAGCAAGACGCCTTCCCGACCGAAGACCACCAGTGGTTCGTCACGGAGAAGAAGTTCCACAGGGTGGTCCGCGCCCCGATGCGCGGAGCCCCGGCCCTGGTGAGCTTCTCGGATGTCGACCGCCCCGAGCTGGTCGACGACTTCCTCAAGCCGGCGATGAGTTCCAGCAAGGAGGGTATCGCCCGCTTCCGCTACGTGGATCGGTCCGGCCGGACGCGCATCTTCGACTGGGCGCTGGCGGGCCAGGCGGGCCAGTCGGTCCTGCTCCCGGAGAGTGATCTGACCGTCACACTCTCCGAGATCCTGGAGTTCCCAACGCAGACCCGCGGGCTCGATCGCATCCTCGGCGAGGATCCGATCCCGATCGCCATGTTCAAGATCCAGCGCGGGGCTGCCGAGGCGGTCACACACATGGCCCTGGCGAATCTGCCGATGGTCCCCAACCTGATCCCCTCGGCGGAGGACCCCTCGGCGGCCCCGAAGCCACCGCTGGCGGCGATCCACTACATGGTCACTCCCGTGCTCGACCCCAAGACCAACGGCCGCTTCGGCCAGATCGACGTCCTGGCCGGGCCGGACCACGCGCTGTCGTACCGCGTCTTCGGCCGGGGCAAGGACGGCACGACCGAGCTGCGGGCCGCCGGGGCAGTCTCCCGGGGGACGCCCATCCTCGCCTTTGGCGGCAATCCCAACATGCCGATGACCATCCGGTTCGAGGTCGACGACTACCTGGCCGCGGGCGTCGAAAAGGACATCTACGTACCGATCGAGCTCCCCAAGGGGAAGATGGGTGAGGGGATCGCCGCCTGCCGGGCCGAGATGACCGTGGGCCATGAGACCAAGGAGCTCTGGCTGCGGCGCTCGATCAGCCTCGACCCGCCGGCGCCCCAGGTGGTCACCTTCCGCGACGCGGTCTACGCGATTGCCTACGACGTCGACCGCAAGCCGCTGGGCTTCGATCTCAAGCTCGACGACTTCGAGGTCGGCTTCGAGCCGGGCACCGAACAACCGACCAAGTTCGTCAGCAAGGTCCGGCTCAACGACCCGTCGGAGGAGATCCAGGACCAGCCGCACACGATCTCGATGAACCATCCCCTGTACCACCGCGGATACACCTTCTACCAGTCGCGATACCAGCCGGATATCGACCCGCACACCGACCGGCCGACCGGCCGGTTCCAATCGATCTTCCAGGTCGCCATCAACCCCGGCCGCCCGATCATCTATTCGGGTTGCCTGATGGTGGTCCTGGGGGCGTTCGTCCAGTTCTACATGCGGGCCGGCATCTTCACCGACGGCGGCAAACGGGAGCGCGAACGTGCCGCCGCCAAGGCAAGAGCCAAAGACAAAACGGGACAGGGGGCGCCGCTCCCGCAACCCGTAGCTCCTGAGCGCCTCTAACTCGTGTGGAACGATCACCCTCGACTGACCCAGCCGTCGGAGATTCGAATATGCGTCGCACCAGCAAACTATTCGCCGGCTTGATCGTGGCGGGGTTCGCTTCGGCGGGCCTGGCCGCGCAGGCAGCCGAGACCGTCCAGCGGCCGGGAACCAGCCCCGCCTACGAGCAGCTCGGCAAGGTCGCCGTCATGCACGAGGGGCGGATCAAGCCGCTGGACACTGTGGCCCGCGAGGAGGTCAAGCAGGTCTACGGCAAGGAGACGGTCGTCGTGCGCGACCCCCGCGAGGAGGTGGAGAAGATCGTCGATCCCGAGTCCTTCAACCGGCCGGGCGCGACCTCGTGGACGGTCGAGAAATGGGGACCCGTCGCCGCCTTCCTGGGCTGGACGGTCCGGCCCGAGTTCTGGGACGACCAGCCCTTCATCCTGGTCGATTACCTGCCCTTGCGGCGCGTGGTCATGGCCGGGACGATCAAGGCGCGGCTCGAGGCGATCGCCCAGAAGTCGACCTGCCCCGAGGGTGAGAAAGACCGGCTCCGCAAGCTTGCGGTCGCCCCGGATGTCACGGCCACCGCGCTGATCGCCTTCGCGCGCGACTCCAAGCTGCCGATCGAGGACCGCCGGACGATCGCCGAGCTGGCCGCCAGGCTCACCGAGGAACACAAGTGGCTGGCGCCGCGCGAGCTGGAGGAGGCCCGGATCACCGCCAAGGGGCAAGAGCTGCCCTTCATGAGCTGGGCCGCCGCGCTGGAGAAACAGAAGCGGGACTTCGACAACAATCCGCAAGCGGCCGAGCGGCCCACCGAGATCGAGCGCCGCGCCATCGAGGTCGCCCACCGCCTGGGAACCTACCTGGCCTACAGCGGAGATCAGTTCTCCAACGCCGGGCTGATCCTGGTGATGCCCCGCCCGTCGGATGCGAAGTACCTGGCCTACACGGCCGGTGCCATCAAGGAGGCCCGCGCGGCGAAGCGCACCGAAGACCTGCCGCTGATGAAGCTCGACGCCCTGCGGGCGATCGGGACCTACTGGGACGTGATCCCGGTCGAGGACCACAAGACGCCGACCGAGGACGCGGCGGCCGACGAGCGGTTCGCCGCCTGGCTGCGCGACAGCTCGGCCTGGGTTCCGCTCAAGACGCTGTTGAAGTCGAAGCCCGAGGACCTGGTTGCGGCCGGCTATCCCGAGGGTCCGGTCAAGGCATTCCTCGACGCGTATCACGCGCTCGAGCAGGCCGAGATCTCCTCACCGGGCCAGGTCTCGGAGGCCGCAGCCGCGGCACTGTTGACCGCGTCGCGATCGCTGGGCGAGGCCGTCAACCCGACCAAGTACCCCACGGTCGCGATGATTGACCGCGAGACGCACTTCAACGCGATGAATCCGTTCTGGCAGGCGCCGATCGCTTATGGAACCGCGCTGGCGCTCCTGGCGGTGAGCCTGGGATTCATCCCGGCCGCAGGAAAGCGGTCGATGTCGGCCCTGCTGGGCTCCACGATCTACCGCTTCGGGCTGGCCGCCCTGGCGATCGGGATCGCCCTGGAGATCTATGGGTTCTATCTCCGGGTGCGCATCACCGGCTGGGCCCCGGTGACGAACATGTATGAGACGGTGATCTGGGTTGCCCTGGTGGCGGCCGTGCTGTCGTTCGTCTTCGAGATGATCTATCGGCGGGTGTACATGGCGCTGGCCGGGTCGGGGGTCGCGCTGCTGGGCACGATCACGGCCGCGAATGTCCCCCTGCTGGATCCCAGTATCCACAGCCTCCAGCCGGTCTTGCGGAGCAATCTCTGGCTGACGATCCACGTGCTGACCGAGGTCTCGAGCTACGCCGCCTTCGGCGTGGCCTGGGCGCTGGGCCTGATTGCCACGCTGTACTACTTGACGGCCACCTATCGGCGCTCGCCGCGGTTGGGCGAGCTGGCTCTCTTGATGATCCCGGGCCTGCCCCTGGCCACGGTCGGCGGTGCCGGTGTGGCGGCGTCCTATGGGGCCTTCGGACCCGAGTGGACCACAGGCGATAGCTTGTTCTACGTGTTCGCGGTGATGGGTCTCGTCGGCGGCATGGTCTCACTGGCCTCCGTCCTGGCGATGGCTGGCGAGGTCGTCAATCGCCTGACGTTCCGCGATCAGGCCGGGAGCGAGGAGGTTGGCGAGGCGACTGGCTGGGAGACCGAGGATGCCGACGCCGAGACCGGCGGCGCGGGAATCGTCTCGTTGGCCTCCGGGGGCGGTGGCGTGGCGACGCTGGTCAAGCCCACCGTGGCCGAGATCCGGGCGCGGGAGACCTCGCACCGGGTCAAGCTCGACGCCAGGGGTGAGGCCATGCAGCGGACGGCCGCCACGGTCAAGCCGCTGTCGAATTTCATCTATCGCACGATGCAGGTCGGCGTGCTGCTCATCGCCGCCGGCACGATCCTGGGCGGCGTCTGGGCCGATTATTCCTGGGGCCGCTTCTGGGGCTGGGACCCCAAGGAAGTCTGGGCGCTGATCACCCTGCTGGTCTACCTGATCCCGCTCCACGGCCGCTTCGCCGGCTGGGTCAGCACGTTCGGACTCGTCGTCGCCTCGGTCGTCTGCTTCCTCTCCGTCGTCATGGCCTGGTACGGTGTGAACTTCGTCCTGGGAGTCGGCCTGCACAGCTACGGCTTCGTGGAAGGCGGTTCGCAGGGGATCATGATGGTGATCATCGCGGGCGTCCTGGCCTTGCCGATCGCCGCCGCCTGGCGGCGCCATCTGGGATATCGTCCCATGTTTTGAACCACCAAGCCGCCTGCGGGGCTGACCAGCATGAAGGTGGGCGAGGTTCTGCGGCGCCTCCACGGCGATGGTTGGGTCTTGGTCCGAACTCGTGGCGATCACCGGCAGTTCAAGCACCCCACGAAACCAGGGCGCGTGACGGTTGCCGGCAAACCCGGCGACGACTTGCCGCCAGGACCCTGAACAGCATCTTGAAGCAAGCTGGTCTGAAACAGTAGGTGACTTTCATGCGCTACGCGATCGTCGTCGAGAAGGCGGAAGCGAATTACGCGGCGTATGTTCCCGACTTGCCGGGTTGCGTCGCGACGGGGGCTACCGTCGAGGAGACCGAAGCTCGGCTGCGCGAAGCCATCGTGCTTCACTTGGAGGGGATGAGGGAGGACGGTCTGGCGATCCCTGAACCATCAAGCATCGTCGACTACGTGGAAACCTCGGCCTGACGCGCCATGGCAGATAGAATCCCAATGAACTACGGGGAGTTTTGCGACTTCCCAAGGATGATTCGATTCCAGTTTGGAGGGGGAGTGGTTCTTCTTGGACTCTTCTTTTGATGAGGAGAGAGACGATTACCCCGACGTCTACGACGTCTATCTCCTCCCATTCCGCTCCGAGGAAGGCATCAAAGCCAACCCATTCTACTGGAAAGACTTGAGTAACGCAGTCCACCTGGGACAGATTGGCGTCACCGAGATCGGGTTGGACAAGACCCGGAGGCAGAGTCTCGATGCCGGTGTGATCGGGCCGTGGCTGTCCGCTCGAACCAGCCGTTCCAGAGGGATTGTAGAGGCACCGTGGTCCACGTCCAGGGCCAGCGACGAGGACTGATTCTCCTGAACCGCCCGGCGACGGCCTCTGGTGCTGTCGCAAGGAATCCGCATGACACATCATCCGTCACCAGGACATTTTCGGGCTTGATGTCCCGGTGGAGCAAGTTCGCCTGGTGGACCACGATCAACGCCTCGCCGACCTGGTTGATATAGCCCACCGCCTCCGTCTCCGGGAGAGCGCCCCGCTCCTCGATCATTCTCATGAGCGTCCTGCCCTTGAGGAACTCCATGACCATGTAGGCGGTGTTGTTCTCCTCGAACATTGAGTGGACCTTGACGATGCCGGGGTGCTGGAACTGGGCGAGGCGATGGGCTTCTTCCAGGCACTTCTTCCGCTCTTCCTGGTACGCGGACGTTGAGACGGAGCCGCTGGGCAGGACCGTGGTCCCCTGCCGGGAGCAGCCCTGCGCCACAGGGAAGAACTCTTTGATGGCGACTGGACGTCTCAGGAGTAGGTCACTGCCCTGGTACGTGATCCCGAAGCCGCCCTGCCCGAGGACCTTGCCGACGGAGAACGCGCCGCCCTGCAACTTCGTCCCGACGGGCAGTGTGTAGCTCGCATGTGGAGCGACGATCCCCAGTGGGGAACCGCACGAGCGGCAAGACGTGGCGCTCTCCGAGTTTTCCGTGTGGCAGATCGCGCATCGCATCTCTGGACGCCCTCTCATGCACCGGTCAGCTTGCGAATATCCTCGTTCGGTGGCAGCCCTTCCATGGGCGACGTCGCACCCGCCTTGATGGTCCTGGTCCGACCGCCCAGCGCCATCGTCTTCCTGGTGCCGACCGAGATCGTGCCGCCGCGGTTCAGCTCGTCGAGGGCATTTTGGAGGACCTTCGTCATCGCGGAGTTACCGAGCCGCTGGGTCATCCCGACGGCGGCTTGCAACGTCTGCCGGGCGCGCCCGGCGTCGGTGCCCGCGACCCGTACCGCCTCCTGGACCATCCGATCTACGTTCTTCTGCTGGACGTAGCTCAGCACTTCCGCGTCCACGGCGGCGACCGCTGCCTCGTCCGTGGTGAAGTTCACATAGAGGTCCAGGGGTGGCAATTCGTCTCGCCTGCCCAGTCCCGGGACGTGACCGACCAGACCGAGCTGGGCGATGCGGACCCGGCTGGGCGGTCGCTCGAAGCCCGAGAGCGTGAACTCCAGGACCAGGATCGTGAAGTCCCCCGCCGGGACGTTGCCGAGTCGAAATGGCTGCTTATCGGTCGTGACTTCCGAGAGGCTCGGATCGACCTGGGTGATCCCCTCCAGGCGCACTCCCTTGACGGTGGAGACGGTCGCCTGCAAGTCGGTGACGACTTCGCGAACCGAGGAGCCGACCTCACCGTAGATGAGGTCCCTCAACTCCCCCATCTGGGCGATATGGTAGGGTCGCCCCTGGCTGATCTGGGCGAGGTCCCGCAGCAGCTCCTCGTTGTATTCCAGCCCGACCCCGATCGCGACGATGGGGACGTTCGATTCCGCCAGTCGAGCCGCCAGCGGTCGGCACTCGTCCTCGTCAAAGGTCTGACCGTCCGTGAGGAGCATCACCCGTTTCGTGGTCTGGGGTGGGAGCCCGCCCAACTCCCGCAAGCCGCACTTCAATCCTTTGGCGATGTGGGTGCCACCGGAGAATTGGCGCAAAGAGTCGATCGCTGCGTAGATGGCTTGCTTCTGGCTGAGCGGGGTCAGCGGCAGGAGGGTCTTGGCGTCGTCGTCGAAATGGATGACGGCGACCCGATCCTCGGGGACGAGGCGCTCGTCATCGACCAGGGCGCGGGCAGCCTCGATCGCCTGGTCGAGCTTGGTCGGCAGCGGCAGGTTAACGCCCTGACGGGTCCCGTCGCCGCTGTGCTGGACCTGGGACGGCAAGCCCCGATCCCGGATCAGGTCGCCGGCTCGCTGCTGATCGGCGAACTCCTGCATCGACCCGCTGGTATCGATCACCAGGGCGAACGCGAGGGGCGGGCGTGCCCTGGCTGCTTCCTCCTTCGGGATCAGCTTGAGCATCGCGAAGAGCTTCTGGTCCTCGGCGGTGCCGGACTTCAGGCTCGTCCGGTGCGGCTTGAACACGACGTTGAGCACGGTCATACCTCCTCGTTCTCGGGGCTCTCCTCGACTCGCAGCAGCAGTACCGTGGCGTTGTCGGGCGCTCCTTTACCCAGGGTGGCTGCCAGGAGAGAATCGGCGGCGGCGTGAAGGTTCGATCGATGTCGCCGGACGATTTCGAGGATCGAGTCCTCATTGAGCGGCTCCCAGACCCCATCGCTGCACAGCATGAGAGTTTCCCCGGGATGAAGCTCCATCGTCGCCGCGCCGGTCGCCTGTTCCAGGCTGTCGATGAAGTAGTCGGGCATCGGGCGTCGGTCGCCGAGTGATCTCAGGACCCGGCTGCGATCGGGGTGGCTGCGGACCGCCTCGATCGGTATCTCGCCCTGCTGGACCAGCGCCATCGGGAGAGAATGATCGCGGGTGAGCAGCTCGATCTCATCATCCTTGATCAGGTAGATGCGGCAATCGCCCACATGGGCGACCGCCAGCCGTCTGCCGACGAGGCAGGCGCAGACCAGCGTACAGCCGCCCCTCGCCCCACGCCCCTCCAAGGCTGAGCAGACCTTCTCGTTCGCCGCCTGAGCCCACCGTCGGATCTCCTGGACGTGCTCCTCCTGCGTGGGACTACGTCGCGGCGAGAACCAGGCGGCTGCCCGGTCGAGCACTGCCTCCACGGCGGCTTCGCTCGCGAGTTCTCCAGCCTCCATGCCCCCCATACCGTCGGCGACACAGACGACCGACCAGACCCATTCTCCCCCCTCCGATGCGGCGCGACCCGAGAGGTGCCCGAAGGCGTCCTGGTTCGTGGTCCGGGTCGGTTCGAGCCCGATGCTGGTCGCGGCGGCGATCGAGTGTCGGACCGTCGGGGCGATACGGCGCGCCAGCCGGAGCAGGTCTTGGTGTAACTCCTCCATCCTGGCGTATCGCGACTCCCGCTCGCAGAGGCAACGGTGGAGGATCTGAGGGACTCCCGCGATCGGGACCGGCGGCTCCCAGGTCATCAACTCCGTGCCCGTCTCGGCGATCGGGCGCCCGTAGACGGCGTGGAACAGCATCGCGCCCACGGAGTAGATGTCGGCGCGGACGTCGATGGGCTCCTCCTTGAGGAGTTCGGGCGGCGAATAACCGGCGTGGTAGTAACGTCCCGCCGGGACTTCCCTGAGCCGGGTCGCGTTGATGGGGTCGGTGAGCTTCAAGGGCTTGCCGAGCATCACGACGCTCGGTCGTAGCCCGAGGTAAGCCCAGCCGTGCTTGTGGAGGCGGGCGAGGGCGAAAGCGACCTGGGCGAGGATGGAGAGTATCTGTGGGAGCCTCAATCCCCCCGCACGCAGCGCATCTGCGAACGACGACCCCGTAAGGGCTCACCCGCCAGATAGGTCCTCTCGCCCCGTTCGAAGCATGAGAGGACCCGGGGGAACATCGGACAATCCAGCCCCGCGGAGACCTCGGCTGTCCGGAGGAGGTCTGCCGCACCTTCTCTGCTGAGGGCTTCGTGCAGCCGGATGACGTCCCCTCCCTCGGTCTCGGCTTCGTAGACCCTGGCGCGGGGAGTGCCGTGGAGGAGGCGCACAACTCGGTATGCGATCTCGGCGGATCCATCATCGTCGCGCTCCGGCTACGCGGCCCCGAACCCACGGGTGGGCTGGTCGTCGCGGAAACGCCGCCCCGCATTAGAGTCTGTCTCGGAAGGGTGGGGAAGTCGATGTTGTAGGGTGGGTGAAACCCACCGATCTTCAAGCCCGCCAAGGTCTTCCGGTGGTGGGTTTCACCCACCCTA
>JAJPJC010000184.1 GCA_021324445.1 Isosphaeraceae bacterium | reverse complement strand
TAGGGTGGGTGCAACTCACCAACGGAAGACCTTGGCAGCCTTGATGATCGGTGGGTTTCACCCACCCTACGACAGCGATTTCCAACCCTTCCGGGACAGACTCTGAGACTGCGCAGGTCGCTCGGCCGTGCTCTCGGCGCGGGCACGGCCGAGCGTCTCATCCCGCTGTGGTTCTCCCCCGGGTCCGACTGTGAGGAATCCTGATGAAGCGACTTGTCCTCGGGCTTCTCGTGAGCCTGTTCTCGATCCAGACCATCGGCTGCGACAGCGGGGGCGGGGGCGGTGGCGGGACCACGGGTGCGCCCGCCCCGGCGGCCCCGGCGGCCCCGGTCGCCGGTTCACCGGCCAAGGGCAAGGGGGGCGTGAACATTCCGAAGGCCTCCGTTCTTGCCAACCCCGACGGCCCCAAGAACGACAGGTGAGGCCCAGGGCCGGCTCAGGGGGACCGATGCGGGTCCCCACGACGGTCCCTACTCGCCGCAATCGGCCGGGAGTCGGTCGAACAAGCTTCGGCCGGGTTCGGCCGGCGCCTGGGTGGCCGTCTTGAGGCGATGGAGGGCCGCGCGCAGGTCGGCGCGGTCCGGCTCGTCGGCCAGGGCGGCGGTGAGGAAGACGATCGCTTCGAAACGCTGGCCCAGCCGATCGGCCAGGCCGGCCATCTCCTCGGCATCGCGCGCCGGCTGATTGCGCCGATAGAGCTGGCGGTATCGGGCATCGGCATTGCCGATCTCCGCCTTCCGGCGCCGCAGCTCGTCGTCGGCCGTCGTCGCCGTTTTCCCCTGCGCCAACGTCTCGAAGCGTTCCAGGGCGTCGAAATCTTCGGGGGCCTCCAGGATGAGTGAGGCCAGTGCGCGCCGCTGGCTGTCGATGTCGCCGCACGCGCCTGCCAACCAGGCCGTCAGGCGGTAGAGCTCCGCCGGACTGGCCGTCCAGCCGGGGAGGTGCTTCAGGGCGGTTCGCGCCTCGGCGAGCCGATTGGTTCGCATCGCCCAGTCCAGCCGCGCCTGCCAGACGGCGGGATCCTCGGGGCGGCGCTGGAGACAGGCGTCGATCCATCGTGCCGCCTCCTCAAGGGAGCCGACGCGCATTGCCAGGTTCGCTCGCCCCAGCCAGATCCGGTCGTCGTCGGGAGCCAGCCGGCCGACCTGGTCGAGGTAGGCACGGACCGCATCCGCCGGCGGGGTATTCCAGCGCAGCTCGATGTGCAGCCGTGCCAGGTTGACGGCCTGCTCCGACGCCCCTTCGCCCTTCGCGTCCAGGATCCGCCACCGCGACTCGATCAGCCGGCCGGCTTGCTGGTCCCGGCCTTCCAGGACCAGGACCGGGATGAGCAACATCCGCAGCGCCGACCCGTCGGCTCCGCGGGCCTCCGCCTCGCGCTCGATGAGGTGTTCCGCATCGGTCAGCCGCCCCTGCTCGATGAGCAGGTCCATCCGCGCCGTGACCGCTCGGGAGCGGGAGGGAGCGCCCTGGGGAATCCGGGCCCAGGCGGCGTCGGCCGCGCGCGTCCGCCCGAGCGCCTTTTGGCAGACGCCCAGCAGATAGAGGGCTTCATCGGAATCGGCCCGCCAGTCCAGGAGGGCCGTGAGGTCGCGGGCGGCCGCGGCGTACCGGCCCTTCTGGACGGCTTCGTCGATCCGCGCCATGGCGTTGCGGTATCGCCGCACGTCCCACCATCGCCCACCGCACCAGGCCAGCCCCCCGATGACGATGGCCGGCCCGATGACCGCCGCCCATCGGCCCCTGCGCCACCCCATCTGGCGTTCCTTCCGTGCCGGTCCTTCGCTTGCTCGAGCCCTGGGCCGGCCACTATGATGAAGTCCAGGCCGTCGGATCGATCCGAGACGGTCTCCCTGCGAGCCGCGACCTCGCGAGCTTCCCCGATTCGCGAAGCCCGTTCCCGATGAGCCTTCCTTCATTATTATCCCGGGGTGCGATCGCCAGCCAGCCGGGGTGTCCGAATCCACGCCCGGGCCGGCTGGGTCCCGTCGCGCTCCTGGGCCTGGCGGCGTGGTGCGGGACGGTCGCGGGCCTGCTCGAGGTCGTGGCGGTCGTGGCGCGCAAGCGGTTCTTCGACACGAATCACCTGCTGGGCATGAGCCGCCATTTCATCTGGCTGGTCCCCCTGACCGACGTGCTGATCGTGCTGCTCGCCGGGCTGGTCGGATGCCTGGTCCTGATCCTCCGGCCGGCGGGTGGTCGCTGGGCGGTCACGCGAATGCTCGGCGGCCTCACCGTGTGGCCGCTGCTCCTGGTTGTCTTCCCGCAGGTCTACGGCCTGGCCTGGCTCCTCGTGGCCGTGGGCGTTTCGGCCCGCCTGGTCCCCATCCTGGAGCGGTACGGGTCCAGGTTCCGGCGGGTCGTCCTGTTCAGCTCTCCGATCCTCGCCGGGACATGGGCGGCCCTCGCGGCGCTTCCCTGGGCGGTCGATCGGGCCCAGCAAGAACGGGATCGGGTGCGGCCGATCCCGCGGGATTCCCCCAACGTGCTCCTGATCGTGATGGACACCGTCGCCGCCGAACACCTGGCCCTCTATGGCTACGAGCGTCCGACCAGTCCCGCGATCGAGGAGCTGGCCCGGCGCGGCAGCCGGTTCGACGCGGCACTCTCGGCCTCTTCGTGGACGCTACCCTCCCACGCGAGCATGTTCACCGGGCGATGGCCGCACGAGCTGTCGGTCGGCTGGCGGACCCCGCTGGACGCGGCTGCACCGACGGTGGCCGAGTTCCTGCGTGCGCACGGCTACGACACGGCGGGCTTCATCGCCAACACGCAGTATTGCGCCGCCGACTCGGGGCTGGGCCGCGGCTACACCGTCTATCGCGACTACATCTTCCACGAGCTTTCGCCGTTCAAGATGGCGGTGATGGTCCAGCGGTCCCTCGACGGGCTGGAGACGATCGGCAACGGTCTGGGCGAGGCCCTCGACCTCGACTGGCTCAGAGCGGGCGTTCAGCGCATCCGGGAGCGGTTCGAGACCGACCGCAAGGAGGCCGCGATGGTCAACCGGGAGTTCCTCGATTGGTGGTCGCATCGCCCCCAACCGGAGCGGCCGTTCTTCGCCTTCCTGAATTACTGCGACGCCCACACCCCCTACCAGCTCTCGCCCCGGCGGGTCCACCGCTTCGGTGTCAAGCCGAGCGACGAGCGCGAGTACCGGCTGATCCAGGACTGGTGGACCCTGGACAAGAGCCGAGTCTCGCCGCAGGAGTTCGCGTTCGTCCTCAACGCGTATGACGATTGCGTCGCGGCGATTGATGAACAACTCGGCCGGCTTTTCGACGAGCTCGAGCGCCGCAAGGCCCTCGATCCGACCTGGGTCCTGGTCGTCTCGGACCACGGCGAGAGCTTCGGGGAACATGCCGGAGTGTTCCTCCACGGGTCGAGCTTGTATCGGACCGAGCTGCACGTCCCGCTGGTGGTCGTCCCGCCGCCCGGGACGCCGATCAAGCCGGTCGTGGCGGAGACGGCCAGCCTCCGCGACCTGGCCGCGACCCTCGTCGACATCACGGGGTTGAGCGCCGGCTCCCCGTTCCCCGGCGCCTCGCTGGCCCGGGCGTGGCGCCCGTCGTCCCGCGCACCGGGCGACGCCGCGGCCGGGCCGAGCGCGCTGGCCGAGCTGGTCCCCAATGAAACGCTCCAGGTCCGCAAGCCGGTCTCGTCCCGACGGCCCTGGCCGCTGGCCGCGCTGACGGAGGGCGGCTGGAGCTACATCCGCCGTGAGGGCGAAGTGGTCGAGGAGCTCTACCACCTGCGCGGGGATCCGCGGGAGCAGCACAACCTGGCAGACACCGCCAGCTCTCGTCCCCAGCTCGAGCGGATGCGTGAGAACTTATCGCGCTTGACACGCGGCCCGTTGACCCCCGACCGATTCAACCCCTGAGGACCGCACCGCGGCGAGCGGAAGCTGAGACGAGGCCGGTGCGTGTTTTTTGGGAGATCTCTCGCCGAAGACCACCGAAGCCGGACAGTGCCCGGGTTGACCACGCAAGTCAGTGCCTGACTCGGACGGGACGACGGTCCTCCACCCTCGGGCCTCAGCCCGATCTTCAGGCCAGGGGATCGCAGGGACGTGCGCGGCTGGAGGTTCCCCATCCCAACCACGTTCTCCCGAACGTGGTCACCCGCTGACCTTCTCCGCGGACTTTCTTTTTCGCGGCTCCGGTCCGCCGGACTGCTGACAGGCATCGGCTCGTCGGTTATCATGGTCCTGAGACTGTCCTTTGCGTGATTTACGAGGATCCCGATCGATGGCCACAGCGACAACGACCGGCGGCATTTCCCAGGTGATCGGCTCGACGTTCGATGCTGAGTTCGACCAAGGGCACCTGCCGAATATCTACAACGCCTTGAAGGTGGAAGGCGAGGTCAAGGGGGTGAAGATCAACCTGACCGGCGAGGTGCAGCAGCATCTCGGGGACAACCGGGTGCGGTGCGTGGCACTGGGCTCGACCGAGGGACTGGTGCGCGGCATGCCGGTGCAGGACACCGGGGGTCCGGTGAGCGTTCCCGTGGGCAAGGAGACCCTGGGCCGGGTCTTCAACCTGCTGGGCGATCCGATCGACGGCCGCGGCCCGGTGCGGGCTCAGGAGCGGTGGCCGATCCACCGCGAGCCGCCGGACTTCGAGAGCCTCTCACCCAAGACCGAGCAGTTCGAGACGGGGATCAAGGTCATCGACCTGTTAACCCCGTTCGTCCGGGGGGGCAAGATCGGCCTCTTCGGCGGGGCCGGGCTGGGCAAGACGGTCATTCTCACCGAGCTGATCGCGCGGATCGCCTCGGTCCACAGCGGCTTCTCGGTCTTTGCCGGCGTGGGTGAGCGGACCCGTGAGGGGAACGACCTGTGGCTGGAGATGCAGGAGGCCAAGATCGGCAGCACGGGCAAGTCGGTCATCGACAGCACGGTGATGTGCTTCGGCCAGATGAATGAGCCCCCGGGCGCACGGCTCCGCGTCGCGTTGTCGGCCTTGACGATGGCCGAATGGTTCCGCGACGCCACCGGCGCCGACACCCTGCTGTTCATCGACAACATCTTCCGGTTCAGCCAGGCGGGTTCCGAGGTCTCCGCCCTGCTGGGCCGCATGCCGTCGAACGTGGGCTACCAGCCGACGCTCGCCACCGAGATGGGAGCCCTTCAAGAGCGGATCACCTCGACCAAGAAGGGCGCCATCACCTCGGTGCAGGCCGTCTACGTCCCGGCTGACGACCTCACCGACCCGGCCCCGGCGACGACCTTCGGCTTCCTCGATGCCTTCATCGTGCTGGCTCGGTCGATCTCCGAGTAGGGGATCTATCCGGCGATCGACCCGCTGGGCTCCAGCTCGCGGATCCTCGACCCCCAGTACGTCGGCCAGGAGCATTACGACGTCGCCCGCCGCGTCCAGACGATCCTCCAGCGCTACAAGGAGCTCCGCGATATCATCGCGATCCTGGGCGTCGACGAGCTCTCGGAGGACGACAAGCTGATCGTCCATCGCGCCCGCCGGATCGAGCGGTTCCTGTCCCAGCCGTTCTTCGTCGCCGAGGCGTTCACGAACAAGGCCGGCCAGTACACCAAGCTCCCCGACACCATCCGCAGCTTCAAAGAGATCTGCGAAGGCAAGTGGGACCACCTGCCCGAAGGGGCGTTCATGTACGTCGGCGCCATCGAGCAGGCCGAAGAGCAAGCCAAACGGTTGAGCGCCTAAATCGGTCCCCACCAAGGGGAACGTGTGGGGCAGCCGCCCCCGGCTGGCAGAGGGCAGCCGGGGGCGGCTGCTCCACATCCTCGAGGGCGAGTTTCGATACAGGACCAAGAGGACCAAGCGATGTCCAGTCCTAGTGAAGCGGTCGGCGACGAGAAGGGGTTCAAGCACAGGCACACGCGGCTCCAGTGCGTGGTGGTGACGCCGGAGAAGACCTGGCTGGACGAGCTGGTGGACTTCGTCGCGCTGCCGATCTACGACGGGGAGCTCGGTGTCTTGCCGGGCCACACGCCGTTGATCGCTCGGCTGGGCTTCGGCGAGCTCCGCACCAAGACGGGCGAAGCCGCCCACCGGTATTTTGTCGACGGGGGTTTCGCCCAGGTCCGTTCCGATGTGGTCACGGTGCTCACCCACCGCGCGATCCCGGCCGAGCAGATCGATGCCGCGGCGGCGGCCCGGGAGCTGGAGCGGGTCGAGGCTCAGCCGGCCGTGACCGACCTGGAATATGCCGATCACAAGCGGGCCATCGATCGCGCACGGGGCATGATCCGCGTCGCCCGGCACCGCAGGTGATGGATTCGCGTTGAGATCCAGTCGGTTCCAGGCATTGCGTCCCGTCCCATCCC
This sequence comes from Isosphaeraceae bacterium, assembly GCA_021324445.1. Classification (GTDB taxonomy): domain Bacteria; phylum Planctomycetota; class Planctomycetia; order Isosphaerales; family Isosphaeraceae; genus JAJPJC01. The sequence continues at coordinate 15,897 of JAJPJC010000184.1, read as the reverse complement.
CCTTTCCTCGGTTCGGGTCGACGCTGGGCCCTTGGCCGTTCCACGCCGTGCGCGGCCGCGGTCGCTCCATTCCCCCTCGGTTGAGATTCTTTCCGTCCCCGCCTAAGAAATCGGCGGGAGGGCCGTCATACAGAGTGAACGGACATCGGTCCCCTTCCGAGCCGGGTGATGTCGAAGATCGAGAGTCCCGAGCATGAGTCTTGGGTCCGCGACGCGGTGGCCCGCTTCCAAGGGCCCCTGACGCTCTACGCGGCTCGACTCCTGCGCGACGCGGAGGGGGCGCGCGATGTCGTGCAGGAGACCTTCTTGAAGCTCTGTGCCTCCGACCGGTCCGCGATCGAGGATCACCTGGCCGAGTGGCTCTTCACCGTCTGCCGCAACCGGGCGCTGGACGTCTTGCGGAAGGAGCAGCGCATGAGTCAGTTGAGCGAGGAGCAAGTGCATCGTTGCTTGAGCCCGGATCCAGCCCCGGTCGAGCTGGCCGAGCGCCGGGAGCTAGGCCATCGGGTCCTGGAGCTGCTCGAAGCCTTGCCGGCCAATCAGCGCGAGGTGCTGCGGCTCAAGTTTCAGAACGGGTTCTCCTACCAGGAGATCAGCCGCATCAGCGGCCAGAGCATCTCCAACGTCGGCTACTTGATCCACGCCGGGATCAAGACGCTCCGGGGTAACTTGTTCGATGGCCAGGCGGCCAAGGCGCGCGTCTAAAGGAGAACCTGCCATGACCTTCGACCCGAACGACCCCCGGCTGACCGCCTACCTGCTCGGCGAGCTCGACCCGGCCGACTGCGCGGAAGTCGAGAGCATGCTTCAAGATTCGCCCGAAGGCCGCCAGGCCGCCGAGGAGATCCGCCTGACCGTCAGTTGGTTGAGCGAGCAGCTTCATGAAGAGCAAGCAGTCCAATCCCAGACCGCCCGGCTGGACCACCAGACGATCGCGGCACCCACGCCTTCCCCAGCCGCGGCACCGCGGCCCTGGTGGCGCCGGAAGCCTTACCAGCTCGGTGGGGTCGCGGCGCTGCTCTTGCTCGGTGCGGCGGTTTCCTTGATCACGATCACGGCCCGGGTGGAACCCGCCCGCTACGCGAATTATCTTGAGCGAGCGAATGCTCTTGGGCGAACCCCCATAGTGACCCGTGCTGTATCCCCCGTCGCCACGAAGAGATCGCCCCTGGCCGCCAAGGGCGTTCCTCCCAGCAGATTCGCTGTCGACTCCTTCGCCGTCGACTCGAATTCGGTCTACTCGAATTCGCTCGCCGACAAATCGGCGGCTCCCGTTGCGGGTGCGGCGAACGCCCTGGGTCGGCTCTCCTACGCAGCAAAGATACCTCAAGCTGGGCTGGCGCGGCAGAAGCTTGCGGAGGTCCGTGCTCAGCAGCGAGGCGTGATGGTCGCGCAGATCGACAGCCCCAGGGACGCCAGCCTGGCGCTCGGCCAAGTGGAGGGCGAGTCGTTGTTACGCGCCCGGGGGGAGCAAGGCCGAAGCCTCGGGCTCTTGGCTCGAGCACCGGGAAAACCGAATGTCCAGGACCAGATGCGCCAAGCGCCCACACCCGCTCAGGCCTCGGTTGGCCAGGTCGCTCAGCTCCAGCAGCAGGCCGGCGCCACCCGAGCGACGAAAAAGCCGGGGCAAGACCGGCAGGACTCCGTGGTTCCCGCCGCGCAAGTCCCCAGCCTCCCGGCGGAAGCGCGCCAACTGGCCGAGGCAGCGCCCGCCGCGGCCCCACCGGCCGCAGGTGGAGAGAGGCTTGGCGAACAGGAGGCCCAGGCGGCACCGGTCGCCGCCGAGCCCGAGGCGGCCAAGGATGCCGAGGTCTTCGCCCCCATCGTCGATAACCCGTTCGTGTCGGTCAGCCAGGACCGGCAATCGACGTTCTCGATCGACGTGGACACGGCCAGCTATTCCAACGTCCGGCGCTTCCTCACCCAGAATCTGCTCCCACCCAAGGACGCCGTCCGCATCGAGGAATTGCTCAACTACTTCCCCTACAACGATCCGCCACCACCGCCTTCCAGCGATCATCCCTTCGCGGTGCATGTGGAAGTGGCCGGCTGCCCGTGGAACGCCGCCCACCGGCTGGCGCGGATCGGCATCGCGGCCAAGCAGATCGACCAGTCCCGCCGGCCGCCCAGCAACCTGGTCTTCCTGGTCGATGTCTCCGGCTCGATGGACGCGCCCAACAAGCTGCCGCTGGTCCAGTGGGGCTTGCAGCGGCTGGTCGAGCAGCTCGGCGAGAACGACCGGGTGGCGATGGCCGTCTATGCCGGTGCCTCGGGCCTGGTGCTCCCCTCGACGTCGTGCCTCAGGAAGGCCGAGATCCTCTCGGCGATCGAGCAGTTGCAAGCGGGCGGCTCGACCAACGGCGGCGCGGGCCTCCAGCTCGCCTACGACGTGGCCACCCAGCACTTCCTCAAGAACGGGACCAACCGCGTCATCCTGGCCACCGACGGCGACTTCAACGTGGGGATTACCAAGGATGACGAGCTGGTCAGGCTGATCCAGGCCAAGGCCAAGAGCGGCGTGTTCCTCAGCGTGCTGGGCTTCGGCATGGGCAACCTCAAGGATGAGAAGCTCGAGAAGCTGGCGGACAAGGGGAACGGCCACTATGCGTATATCGACTCGCCGCGGGAGGCGTACAAGGTGCTGGTCGAGGAGATGGGCGCGACGCTGGTCACCGTCGCCAAGGACGTCAAGATCCAGCTCGACTTCAACCCAGCCAGGGTGTCTCAATTCCGGCTCATTGGCTATGAGAACCGGGTGATGGCTCACCAGGACTTCAACGACGACACCAAGGATGCCGGCGAGATCGGGGCCGGCCACCATGTCACGGCGCTCTACGAGCTCGTGCCGGCGGGGAACGAGTCGACGGCGAAGCTGGCTGTGGTCGCTGGCAAGCCCGCCCGGGCGGCCGGGGGCGGACCCGAATTGTTCACGGTCAAGCTCCGGTACAAGCGCCCCAATGAGGACACGAGCCGGCTCCTCGCTCAACCGGCGATCGACCAGGGCCTCGACTTCGCCCGCGCCTCGGATGATCTGAAGCTCGCCGCGGCTGTCGCGGGCTTCGGGATGATGTTGCGGGATTCCCCGTACAAGGGAAGCCTGACTTACGCCGCGGTGCTGGAGATCGCCCAGCCGACCCTGGCCCGCGATCCCTCGGGATACCGCAAGGAGTTCGTCGAGATGGTGCGGAAGGCCCAGGCGCTGACGCCGAAACCCTAGCGGATTCACCACGAAAGCGTTTCCTGCGGAGGGCGCGAAGGCGGACCCAGAGAAGAGGAACGGATTAACCACGAAATACACCAAAGACACGAAAAAATCAGAAATAGAATAAAGACTTTGATTCCTTTCTCCGCTTTTCGTGTCTTTCGTGTTTTTCGTGGTTAAATCTGCGCTCCATTCACCCGCGAACGTGGTTCATTCCGCGGTCCATTCACTCCCGGACGTGGCCGTCGCCGAAGACGATCCACTTGGTGCTGGTCAGCTCGCGGAGGCCGCAGGGTCCCCGGGCGTGGATCTTGTCGGTGCTGATTCCGATCTCGGCCCCCAGGCCGAGCTGGCCGCCGTCGTTGAATCGCGTGCTGGCATTGACCATCACGGCCGAGCTGTCGACCTCGTTGACAAACCGGCCGGCGGCGGCGAGGTCGCTGGTGACGATCGCCTCGGTGTGCCCGGAGCCGTGGCGCGCGATGTGGGCGATCGCCTCGTCGAGGGACTCGACCACGGCCACGGCCAGGATCTTGTCGAGGAACTCGGTATCCCAGTCGGCCGGCTGGGCCGGCGTCATGGCCGGGACGAAGGTCCGCGCGACGGGATCGCCGCGAAGCTCGACGCCCTCGGTGATCAAGGCGTCGGCGGCCCTGGGCAGGAAGTACGGGGCGACCGCGCGGTGGACCAGCAGCGTCTCGGCCGCGTTGCAGACGCCCGGGCGCTGGACCTTGGCGTTGAGCGTGATCTTGACCGCCATGTCGAGGTCGCAGCGGGCGTCGACGTACACGTGGCAGTTCCCCTGGTAGTGCTTCAGCACCGGCATTTTCGCCTCGGCGACCACCCGGCGGATGAGACTCTCACCGCCCCGCGGGATCGCCAGGTCGATGTAGTCAGGGAGGCCCAGCAGCTCGCCGACGGCCGCCCGGTCGGTCGTCGGCACGAGCTGGACGGCATGCTCGGGCAGCCCGCAGGCGACCAGCTCCTCGGCGAGGATGCGGTGCAGGGCGCGGTTGGTGGCGATGGCCTCCTTGCCGCCGCGGAGGATCACGGCATTGCCGCTCTTGAGGCACAGGGCGGCGGCGTCGACCGTCACGTTGGGTCGACTCTCGTAGATCATGAAGATCACGCCCAGGGGGACACGCACCTGGCGGACCTCCAGGCCGTTGGGCCGCCGGCTGGCGGTGAGGATCTCGCCCACGGGGTCCGGCAAGGCGGCGACGTCCCTCAGCGACTGGGCCATCGCCTCGAGGCGACGGGGATCCAGCCGGAGCCGGTCGATGGCCGCCGCGCCGAGGCCCCAGCCGGGCGCCATCGCGACATCGGCGGCATTGGCCGCCAGGACCTCGTCCCGGCGCGCGATCAGGGCCGCGGCTGATCTCGCCAGCCAGGCGTCCTTGGCCGAGCCCCGCGCCACGGCGAGCCGCCGCGCCGCGAGCTTGGCCTGTTGGGCCAGGTCCAGGCACAGGCTCGAGGTGATGATCGAACACACTTCGACGCTCTCACCGGCTTCCACGGTCGCGCTCATGATGAATCTCCCCACGGCCGTACCGCTGTCCAGACCTTGATCGCATCCACCATCGGCGCGACGTCGTGGACCCGCACGACCCGCGCACCGGCCAGACACGCCGCCAGCGACGAGACGATGGACGCCGTCGCGCGCTGATGCAGCCCACGGCCGGTGATCGTGCCCAGGAACCCCTTGCGCGACGTGCCGATCAAGAGGACACACCCCAGCGTGTCAAATCGAGCGAGGTTCCGCAAGATCTCGAGATTGTGATCGATCGTCTTGCCGAAGCCGATCCCCGGGTCGATGGCGATCCGCTCGCGGGGGATTCCCTGGGCCTCGGCCCACTCCACCCGCCGGGCGAGGAAGTCATAAACCTCAGGGACAACATCCTCATACTTCGGATTCACCTGCATCGTCGCGGGGACGCCCTGCATGTGCATGAGCACGACGCCGGCGCCGCTGTCGGCCACCAGGCGCGGCATCGCCGGGTCGGCGCCCATCGCCGAGATGTCGTTGATGATGGCGGCGCCGGCGTCGAGGGCCTGGCGGGCGACCTCGGCCTTGGTCGTGTCGACCGAGATCGGCACGCCGAGCTCGGCGGCGACCGCCGCGACGGCCGGGATCACCCGGCGCAGCTCCTCGGCGAGAGGGACCGGCCGCGAGCCCGGCCGGCTCGACTCGCCGCCGAGATCGAGCAGGTCCGCCCCCGCGCGCACCAGCCGGTGCGCGTGCGCGACCGCCTGAGCAGGTCCAACGATCCGGCCGCCGTCGGAGAAGCTGTCCGGCGTCGCGTTCACGATGCCCATCACCTTGGGGATGGGATCCTCACCGCTCACGATCGTCCGGCCGCGGGCTTCCCACCGCGCCCTGGGTGCTCGGCTCACGTCGGGTGACTCACTCACTTACTCCAGGTCCTTGTCGGCGAACCACGGCGTTTCCATCATATCCACGATCTGCTTGGCGATGTTCTGCGTCACGTCGTTGAACGCGGTCAAGCTGGTCTCGCCGACTTCCGGCACGAAGTTGAGCGTCTCCGAGATCAGGGCGTCGGGCCGGTTCTTCTCGACCTCGGTCGGCGGGTTGTGCGTCCAGTTGACCCAGACGTTCATCGTCGCGCTGAGCTGGCGCGGCAGGTTCGTGGGAGCCTCGACGATCAGGTTCTTGTCGGCGTAGACGATCGTTCCTCTGATGATCGAGTTGGCCTTGGCCGAGTCGCCGACCACCTTGTAGGGCGTCCGCATGTCGATCTCCTGCTGGACCGCCAGGGTCAGCATCTGCTGGATGTCGCGGCGGAACGACTGGCTCTTGAAGAAGACGAAGACGGTCTTGATCTCGGACGTGTCGAACGGCGCCTGGACGTGCCAGCCGAAGAACCCGTTGCCGTCCGGGTCGGCGCCCGACCGGTTGGGCAGTCCGGTGCAGCCGGCAACCAGGCTGGCAACCCCGAGCATCGCCAGCGCGAGCGCGAAGCACCCGGCCCAATGGGACCATCTGCCGCGCCGGCGACGCACCGGTTCCGGAGCCTGTCGCGGACGTCCAAGCTTGGTCACTGGCATGACGCTCACGCTCCCTGTCGCGGCTTCGCCGCGCTTGGAAGAGGAGTCGGATTCGGATTGGGAACTCGCTGTCCGACCCGTCCATTTCAGCTTGTCGGGTCGCTACATCATCCCGCCAGGCATCATTCCCATTCCTCCCATCCCCATCCCACCCATGCCCATTCCTCCCATCCCCATCCCGCCCATGGGCCCTGCGCTCATGAAGGGATCGTTGCCGCCGGGGGGGATGATGATCTTGCTGGGCTTGGACGGCTTGCGGGGCATCTTGGCGAGCTGGGCCAGCTCGGTCTTGGCCTTGACGGCCCAGGGGCTGTTGGGCCATCGCTGGGGAATCTTGCCGAGATAGAACTCGGCCGAGGCGACCTTGCCGATGCGTTTGTAGTACATGCCGTCCTTGAAGGTTTTCTCCGCCTGGGCTTCGTTGACGAGGTCCAGGGTGTGATACAGCTTCTCGTAGCTGGCCTGGCGCTCGGGGAAGGATTGCATGGTCTGCCGGACCAGGAGGCGGACTTTCTCCAGACCGGACCCGTCATATTCCGGCCCGAGGTAGCCTTTCATCCGCGCATCGATCGCCTCGAGCTGGGCGCGCTGAAGATAGGGGCTCTTGCGGTATTCGGCGATGAACTGGTCGTAATACAAGGCGGCCGACTCGAAGTCATTGTGCTTGACGTAATACTGGGCGATCTGGAGTGCGGCGTCGTCGGCCAGGGGGCCGGTCGGATGATTCTGGCGGACGTGCTCGAGCGCCCTCAGGCCCGAGCCCTGGGTATCGATCAGGGGGAGGCGGCCGTCGAAATGGCCGGTCCAGGGGATCTTCTGACTGCTGGGTGCCTGGGGATCGGACTGGGCGAGCCAGAGCTGGGCGATGGCATACTCGCGCTCGACCAGCTTGGCCAGGTATTCGGTTGCCGGGTAGTCGGCGTGCAGCTTCTCGTAACTGTCGTGAGCATCCACGTATTTCTTCCGCTGGAACTGAGATTCCGCCAGGTAATATTGACTGTTCTCTCCCCAGGGCGTCCCCTTGCGGTCCTTGGCGATCTTGGCGAAGGCCGTCTCGGCTTCGTCGAGCTTGCCCTGCTGGAACAGCTTGAGTGCGGCCTGATATTCGGCATCGGCCTGGGGGTTGGGGGCCGGCTTGGCGAAGGGGCGCCAGCCGTTGGAGCCGAGGATCAGCGTCGAGGACGGCTCGGCGCTCGATTTGATCGCGGGGGCTTGTCGCGGCGTGAGCCAGCGCTGAAGCAGGTTGGTCGAGTCGGACGGGCCGCTGGCATCAGCCATCTCTTCGGGGCTCAACCTCTTGAACAGGTTGCCGTCGAAGGCGGCCCGCCACTGGGCCAGGGGGCTGCTGAAGCTCTGGCAGCCGGCCAGGAGCAGGGGGAGGAGCAACAGGCACGACCGGGCGAGCCGGCGGGCCAGCCCGGCCGGGGACGGCTCGGGCCCGGCCTCCCCCTTGCGAACATCGTGTCGCGGACCAGGGACCATCAGCTCAAGCTCCCGGTTAGGGGCGGAGTCGGGGGCGATGCCCGAGGACGTGACTGAGGACCGCCCCGACGGTATCGCGGGCCGGTGCCAGCCCCGCAGAGCTGGCATCCAGCTCGCGCCAGGCCCGGCCCGGACTGGCCAGCGCGCGGATGGCCTCCAGGTCCTTGCCCGAGAGCGCCGCGACAGCCGCGTGGCCGGCGCGGCAGGTCTCGCAGAGCACGCCGCCGGTCGCCAGGCCGAACCAGACCGTGTCCCCCTGCACGACGACGGCCGCGCCACAATGGGCGCAGGCGTCGAGTGCCGGCATCAGCCCCAGCTCGCGCAGGCACGCCAGCTCGAACCGGAGGATCCTCCGCGACCGGAGATCCGACTCGCCCAGATGCCGCAAGGTGATCCGCGCCGCGTCGAACAGCCGGGGATGGGGATCGTGCAGGTCGGTCAGGTCGTTCAGCAGCTCGGCGATATAGAAGCCGGCATACAGGGCCGCCAGATCGCGGCGCAGAGATGCGAAGCGCTCGATCGGCGCGGCCTCGGCCAGGAGGTCCAGCGCCTCGGACGCCTTGGGAAAGACCACGATATCGGAAACGCCCAGCAGGTCAAGGCCACCCTGGAACGCCGACCTGGGCCGCCGCGCCCCCTTGGCCAGCGCCGAGACCTTCCCCAGTTCGCGGGTGAACAACGTCGCCACCACGCTGGTCTCGAAGACCTCGACCGTCCGCAAAACCAGGGCCAGCGTCCGATGGGCAGGCACGCGGGATCTCCCAAGTGGTCCGTGGTCAGTGGCGACGCAGACCCAGACCGGTGGTTCCTCGATTGGTTCCCAGCGCGGAATCGCGGCTCGACCCAGTCGGCGACGGTCCGATGACCGCCTCGAACACCCTCTCATTATGATCGTTTTCTGCCGTTTCGGCAGGTGGGTCGTTCGGCGCGTTTTGGTCTCTTGGCATCGCAGCAGGATCGGCTTCTGCCAGATTGGCAGGTGGGTTCGTTCGGCCCGTTCCTGGATACTGTCCGAATCACCCCCAATTCGTCGAGCTCCCTGGGTAGCCAGGTTCGTTCGGCGCGTTTTCGAACGCCCGGCCAAGTGCGCCGCATTCTCGGATTGATCCTGCGGACCGCACCGACTCGCGGTCAAGATCCTCAAGGCCGCGCGCGCAACCTCACACCCCAGAGAATCCCCCGAACCGGGGACGAAGTTGCATAAATCCTCCTGGATTCTTTCTTGGCGGGAGCGTCCCCACGCGGGCCCCGCCTCGGAGACCGGTCTCGCAAGCCATCATGGATGGGTCAAGGCGCGAACGGATTGGCGGGGAACTCAAGGCCGAACAGTATGGCCTGGAATCCCGGATCGGAATGGATCGACGCGAAGGTCGGCTCGCTGCGTCGTCGCACCCGATCCTTGAAGCCATCGGCGACGGCCTCGCGGAGCAGGGAGTCCGCCTCCTCCACCCATCGTCGGCGCCGAGTCTGGAGCGGGTGGGTGTCGAGCTTGGTCGGCCATTTCCCGACGAACCCGGCGTTCTGCGCGGAGACCGTGGCCAGTTCGTAAATCCAGCTTCTCCGGTCACCGCGAGCCGCCGGCCGGGAGCGGCGGGATGGCCCATTGACCAGATCGGGATCGTGCTTGAGTGGTGGGGCAAGGGAAGCCCACCGACGGCAAACCCGAGCCGGAGGTCGCACAGGTTCACCGACCCGCGCCCCTTCCGCAAGCCGCCGACTCACCCGCGATCGGGATCCTCGCGACGAGTCGGCGGGCCGCGCGGTTCGTCAGTCTCAGCAGTGACGGAGCGATACGGTTGGGTGCGCCAGCCGTTGCGGATCACCCAGAAAGGGATGAGGGTCGGATTGTTGGCGGGGAGTGGTCGGGGAGTTCGGGCCGCGCTGGGAGAGGAGCGCCGGGACGAGCAAAACGGCCGGACTTGGGCGCGCGGCTGGGCCGATGAACAAGACGTCGTCGCCCGGAACGGCTGGCGGATTGCGCAGGGATGCGTTTATGCGAGACTCATGGACACGACTTACCTCCCCGGGACGATGCCGGCGTGCTGCGGCGGCATCGGACTGCCGCGCCGGCACCGGCCAGGAACAGCCAGGCCATCCAGGTGGCCGGTTCGGGGATCCGCTGCTCCTGTGGGAAGGTGACGAGCGTGGAGGGAACGTAGTCCTTGCCGGTCACGACGCTGTCGACCGATCCGTCCTGCACACTGAGCGCAAAGCCATTCAACGGGTTGTAGCCCAGCAACTTGCTGAAGTTGGTGATGGTGAACTCGAAGCCGGGATGCTGGGAACTGGGATCAAACGCGAGCCGGCTCCCCGCTGCGGCTGCGAGCGGCTGGCCGAAGCTGGTCACGAGGTCGTAGTTGGGCCCGGCGGTGTTGGCGACCGGGGCATAGCTGGCGACCGTGAAGCCGTCCAGTCCCGAACCGGCCTCGGCCTTGTGCCCGGGGACACCGGCGACGATCGTGGGTTCCGGCGGATTGCTCGCGGTGAAGGTGTGGGTCACGGGCGCGATTCCAATCGCCATCGCCTTGTCGCCCCCGAAGTTGGCCGGGTCGGTGCCGCCGTCTGCCGTCAAGCGAGGGTCGGGCGTGCCGGGAGTCCCATTGCCGTCGACATTGCCGGCGACCCCAAAGGTTTTCACGCCGACATAAAGGGTATCCGAGGTGGGATCGTAGCCGACCGCGACATTGTTGATATTCCAGCCGGAGACCAGCCCGCTGCTGGTCATCCATTGCGGCTGCGCGATGTGGTCCGGGATGTTGCTGTGCTGGATGATGTCGACCTCAGGATTCGTGGAGCCCGTCCCACTGGCGTTGTAGCTGAAGTCCTGTGCGACGTTGCCGGTCAGCGTGATCGGGTCCGCCGCGGCTGTGGGCACCCAGAGCAGTGCTGCCGCCAAGCCGCAGGCGAGCATCAAGCGGCTTCCCATGACGAGGCTCCTTCCTCGGTTAAGTTCCTTCGCCCCACGCCCGTCGCGGCGCCTGTCCCGACCGGCATGGGGGCCGTCCCGCCACCGCAGTGGCCGACACGCGGATCCGGCAGAGGCCGGCCTCGCACAATCCTCCGGGCGGGCGCGTTTCCTGCACCGCCGGTTGGTCCTGAACTGAAGAGACTTGTCGCGATCACGGTCGAGTAACCCTCCCGCGAGGGAGCCGATCTCGGCCCGGGCTGCACCGCCAGAAAGGGTGATGAGGAGATGTTCCGGATCTCTCAGTGGCTCCAGGCCGCAAGAACGTGGTTCACCCGCCGGGAGGGGCCCAAGACCCCGCGACGTTCGGTGATGGCGGTGGAACACCTCGATCATCGGCAATTGCTCAGCATCAACTTCACGGGAAACGTTGCCACCGATTTTCCCGCTACACAACAACCGGGGGTCGTGGTCTTCAACTCGTCGAACACACCCAACATCCAGCTTCCGATCATTCCCCCCGATCTTCAGCCGTACATCCACGTTTCGGGGTTCGCGATCTCCGAGATCCGGGTCTCGTACGACTCGGCCACCGACACCCTGGACGTCGGGTTCAACGCACCCCCCAGCGGTAACCCTGGCCAACCCGGCCCGGTGATCGCTGGCGACGCGGATGATAACGGGACCGTGGGGACGGTCAACCCCAACATCACGACCCCGACTCCCGAGAACAATTTCATGCCGCCGGCGCCGGGGTTTACGGAATTCCCACCGCCGTTCGGGGGGCCCGAGGAGATGGCCGCCTTCCTGGACTTCACCGGCTCGGGCGTGCCCCAGGTGGTGGCCGGGTTCTCGCCGATTCCCCCGCCGGCGACGCCCACCAATTCCGCGCCACCGAAGGCCTATGAGGTGGCTCTCGCCATCCCCAACCCGTCCAACCCCAGGGGCGTCCCGTCGTTCGGGACCATCCTGACCAACAATATAGGCAATGTCTACCTGAACAGCACGCCGGACCACCCCAACCTGGAATTCGCGATCGCCAACTTCTCGCAGGTCTATCAGGAGATCACCGGCAAGCCCCTGACCAGCACCAGCGTCATCGGCATCGGGGGCTTCGCGGGATCGCCCGACGATATCGGGGTCAGCGACGCCTTCTTCCCTGAGAGTACGTTCACCCTGTCGCAGGCCACCGTGCCGACCCCGACTCCCACCCCATGCCCGCCCCAATCGCCGACCATCTACATCAATCCGCACGAGCACCGGATCATTGACACGGCGCACCGCGACCTGATCCGAGTCAACATCCTCGGGACCTCGGGCTTCAACGTCAAGCAGATCAATCCCTCGACGGTCACCCTCGACGGCGTCCACGCCATCGCCCACATCACCCGGAAGATCCGCCGGGATGAGTTCCCCATCGCCACCTACGTCTTCCCCGCCGACCAGTTGCACCTGCCACCCGGGCTGAACAACGTCACGCTGGCCGGCACACTCAAGAATGGGGTCACCACCTTCCAGTCGTCGCGGGCCGTGCTGAACATCAAGGACTCGGCGCGGGTCTTCGGCCAACTGAAGCAGCACATGGGCAACGGCACGATCTACCCGAGGCTGGCCAAGCTCGAGGCCAAATACCCCACCAGTGTGCCCATCCGGTCCAGCGGCAGCGCGGCCGTGGCGACCTCGGCCAATCCGGCCGCCAGCGGGCTGGCCAAGCTGAAGGTGCACTACACGCCGCGCGTGAGCGTCTCCGCGACCCCGGCGGCCCGGCCCGAGGTGGCTCACCCGCGCCCCGTGGTCTCCATCCCCAAGCGACACTCGGGTCCGGAGACCACTGTGAAGGTCCCGACGCGGCTCCGCCACAGCATGGATGAGTACCTGGCCCACGCGGATTCGCGGTCATCCGCCGCCCCGCGCGCGCCGTCCGCACAATGAACCCGGTGTCGACCCCATCGGGGCCTGCGACCCTTCAGACCCGAGACGAACGGGGGACAGGCGACTCTCCCGTTCGCCGGGGCCTGGAAACCGCCGGCGCGATGACTGAAGGTGCAACGTCGATTCGCAGGATCAACGGTCGATAGGCAGGCGGATCCCGGCGATCTCCACGGGGCCGCGGTCGCGGTTCTCCGCCGGATTGACCACTTCCTGATGTCGCCCGGAGAAGGAGAAACGGTTGCGACGACGGTGGTCAGGGTCTATGTTAAGCAATTATCGAACCCCAGGCAGCGTCGTGTTGTGTTGTCCGTGCAGCCGAGAGGGAAGCATCATGCACCGCATCATGAAGCAGCCGCGGCGCGGGCTGGTGAGCCTGCTGGTGGCCCTGGCCGTGACCGGGCTGGCCGTGGCCGAGCAGGCGACGGTGGTTGGGACGCTCGATGGCCACACGGATCCCGTCTATGCGGTGGCCTGGAGCCCCGACGGCAAGACCCTGGCGACCGCCGGTTTCGACAACACGGTGCGGCTCTGGGACGCGGCCACGCGCCGGGAGATCCGCAAGTACGAGGGCCATTCCAAGCTGGTCCTCGCCGTGGCCATCGCGCCTGACAGCAAACAGATCCTCTCCGGGAGTCTCGATAACACGGCGAAGATCTGGGACGAACCGGCCTCGGCGCCCACAAGAACGCTGACCGCTCATCCGGCCGCCGTGGAGGCCCTGGCGGTCAAGGCCGACGGCAAGCAGTTCGCGGCCGGGGCGGGCCGATCGGTCCAGATCTGGGACCTGGCGAAGGGGGCCGCGGTCAAGGACCTCGACGGCCACACAGGCGCGGTCACCAGCGCCGCATGGCGGGGCGACGGCATTCAGCTCGCGACTGGTGACAAGGCCGGCACGATCCGGCTGTGGAACGGGAGCCTGGCTGCCGACGGCACGATCGAGACTCCGGCCGAGTCGGTGCTCGGCCTGGCCTATCTCCCCGATAACAAGCGGCTGGTCTCGGCCGGCTCCGACGGCCTGGCGCGGCTCTGGCAACTCCCCGTCGCCGAACCGCGGCGATTCGACGCCCAGGGAGCGATCACCGCCTTCGCCTCCAGCGACGACGGGACCAAGGTGGCGACCGCCGGCGCGGACAAGGTCGTCCGGATCTGGAATTCGGCCGACGGCAAGCTGCTCAAGGATATCCCCGCTCCCGATCACGCCATCGTCGCCGTCGCGCTGCGAGGGGATGGCTCGCAAGTCGCGCTGGCCCTCGCGAATAAGGTCGTGCGTCTCCGCGCCGTCGCCGACGGCAAGGACGTGAGGAAGTTCGAGTCCCTGCCGGTGGCGAGCACCGCCCTGGCGTTCCGACCCGATGGCGCACACCTGGCGATCGCGGGCGCGGACAACGTGATCCGAGTGATCGGAGCCGGGGATGGCAAGACGATCCAGGAGCTCAAAGGCCACGGCGGGCGGATTCATGCCCTGGCCTTTGCACCGTCGGATGGAAATCGTCTGTTCTCGGTCTCGGCCGACAAGACGGCCAAGCTCTGGGACATCAAGCAAGGCAAGGTCCTGCGGGATTACTCCGGTCATGGCGACGGCGTGCTCTGCCTGAACCTGAGCCGAGACGGCAGCAAGCTGGCCACGGGTTCGGCCGACAAGACGGCCCGGATCTGGAACGTGGCCGACGGGAAGACGATCGCGAGCCTCGCCGGCCACACCGGTCCAGTCCAAGCGGTCGTGCTCTCCAAGGATGCCAGCCGGGTTGCGACCGGGTCAGCCGACGGGTCGGTCCGCTGGTGGGAAGCGGCGACCGGCCGCGAGCTCCAGCGGCTCACGGGTCAAAAGGCGGCGATCGTGGGCGTGGCCGTGCTGGCGGACGGCCGGTCGGTGGTCGCGGCGAGTGCGGCCCAGGGCATCCGGGCCTGGACCCCGGCCGCCGTGCGGATCCTCGCCGGACATGACGGGCCGATCCTTGGCGTCGCGGCGCATCCCAACGGCCGATGGGTGTACACGGCCTCGGCCGACAAGTCGGTCAAGTCCTTCGAGGTCGACACCGGCAAGGTCCTGCTGACTCTCGCCGGCCACACCGACGCCGTCCGGGCCGTCGCGGTGAGCAAGGATGGGACCAAGGTGGTCTCCGGCTCGAACGACAAGACGGTCCGCGTCTGGGGCGCGGCTGACGGCAAACCTCTGCTGACCAGCCAGGCACTCCCAGCGGGCGTCGCCGCGCTGGCCATCGCGGGCGACAACGCGCTCGCGGCGGCCGGCCTGACCAACGGATTCCTCAAGGTCCTCGACGTCACCACCACCGAGGCCGCGAAGGCCGAGCGCGCCAGTTACCGTGCCTCGGGCGGTGCCATCACTGCCGTGGCCTTCGTGCCGGAACCAAAGGCGCTGCTGACCGCGTCGGCGGACCAGCTCATCGAAATCTGGCCGCTCCCCTCGTCGGGGGCCTCCCGGACCTTCGCCGGACACACCGGACAGGTCTACAGCGTCGCGTGGAGCCCAGACGGGAAACGGGCCGCCACAGGGGCCGCCGACAAGACCGCGCGGATCTGGGATGCCGCCAAGGGGACCCAGCTCCGCTCGATTTCGGCCCATGCCAACGTCGTGTATGCCGTGGCGTTCAGCCCCAAGGGCGACCTGCTCGTCACCGGCGGCGACGACAAGCTGATCAAGTACTGGAACCCCGCCGACGGCAAGGAGCTGCGCAAGAGTCAGGGCCACGGCGCGCCGATCTACGGACTCAGCTTCAGCCCCGACGGGACCAAGCTCGCTTCGGGGTCGGTCGACAAGACCATCCGGATCTGGAACGTCGCCGACGCCAAGGAGCTGCTCAAGCTCGACGGCCATCCCGATGACATCTATGCCGTGGCCTTCAGTCCCGACGGGAAGCGGCTGGCCTCCGTCGGGTACGGCGGCAACCTCTTCGTCTGGGACATTGCCGGGGCCAAGCCCCTCTTCCACCAGCGAGTCGCTCCCGACACCATGACTTATGGACTGGCCTGGAGCCCCGACGGGACCCAACTGGCCGTCGCCGGGTCCAGTAACAAGGCGTACATCTTGAAGGTGCCCTGACCTCGCTCGAAGGAACCGGGCGCGGCGGAGCCGCGAGCCGATGTGATTCCAGATTCCAGATTCCAGATTCCAGATTCCAGATTCCAGATTCCAGATTCCAGATTCCAGATTCCGAAGTCATCAGTCTTTGGTATTTGGGATCCGGAATCTGGAATCGATGTCCTTCCCCCAGACCGCGCGCCGTGCCAAGTCATCAGTCTTTGGAATTTGGAATGCGGAATCTGGAATCGATGTCCTTCCCCCAGACCG
>JAJPJC010000027.1 GCA_021324445.1 Isosphaeraceae bacterium | reverse complement strand
TCGCGAGAACACTGGATTTCGCAAATCCTTGTGCTAATTGGGATTACGGAAATCGATTCGCGAAGACATCTCGACGACATCTGTAAAATGGCAAAAGTCAAGCTAAGTCGCTCGAAGCCGTCGTACCGCTTCTCACCCGGGTGTCTTCGCGGGGCTGGGGGTCGGCGGCGGAGCCGGGGGCGTTTTGGCTGCCGGTGGTGGACCCGGGTGGGCTTCGGCTGCCGCTGGCGGGGCCGGATGGGCTCCGGCTGCCGCTGGCGGGGCCGGATGGGCTCCGGCTGCCGCTGGCGGGGCCGGATGGGCTCCGGCGAGCGGTGGCGGTGGCTCGTTGACTCCGGTTGCCGGCGGCGCCGCGGCCAGATGCGCACCCTCGGTCTCGAAGTGGTGCAGGCGGGCATCCTTTTCCTTGGTGTAGAACGCTGCCAGCGGGTACGACCGGATCAATCCGTGCCAGGTGTACGTCTTCTTGCTGTAGACCCGGCCGCCGTCCTCGGCATCGGTTGGGGGACCATCGGGCTGCTTGCCGAGCAGGTTTTCGGCCTCCTGCACGGTCATGAGCTCCTTGTCCTCCTCCTGGGTGCGTTCATTCAGCGCGTTGACGGCCGTCTGGTACCCGCGTCTGGCCGAGTACTCGAGCCAGCCGATGGCCAGCACGGCGACGAGGACCACCAGGCCGATGGCGTGTCGGACCGGCGAAATGGGCTGCTTGGACGCGTCGGTCTTGCTCATTTGCGTGGGGCGTGACGCGTCGGTCTTGCCGCTGTCAGCGAAATCGGGATCGGACATGGCGATTCCCCTTCGATCGCGCGGAGGAAGAGACCCGGCTGCACCGCAGCAGCCAGTCTGTCGCAAACCATCCGGCTGAGAGAGGAACGAACGTCCGCCGGTCTTTGCCAGTCCTGTCGAAGCCTGACCCCGCTCTTGGCTCCTCGCCCGGCCAGTGCGCCGCCCAGTAGACCAGTTCCGCGGCCCGGAAGCAACTCCCGGCCGCGGCGAACCGCCGAATTCGGGCGGCGGGCACGGCGACTCGGAGAATCCGGCGCCGGGCCCTGGGTGTGGGAACGGAAAGCCGCGAGCGCCCTCTCGCGTCGGCGGGATGGGCCTGGCAGAATGGAGTCAGTGGTCCCCGCCTTGTCTCGTCGTCGCAATCAGGCGATCCGATGGCCGAGCTACCCGAGCCCGAACCGCTTGCGGCGACCGAGCCGCGCGGCCCCGACCTGTTCATGACCGTCCTGCGGGTCGCGCAGTGGCAGACGACCGTCCGGTGGTACATCGATACGCTGGGCTTGACCCCGATCCTGCTGGACTCGCCCCACGAGTTCGCCCTCCTGGCGGCGGGCCGCGGGCGGCTGGGCCTCCAGGGGGTCAAGGCGGCACTCTCCGCGGCGTCGGGACGGGTCCGCCTCGTCTTCCAGGTGCGCGACCTGGACCACGAGCGCGCCCGGCTGATCGCGGGCGGAGTGGCCGTCGGCGCGCCGATCGAGAACGCCGCGGAAGGGTATCGCGAGCTCCGGCTCCAGGACCCGGAAGGCTACAGCCTGCGCCTCTTCGCCTGGACCGATCCCGCGCGGGATGATTCCTTCGGCGATCGTCGGAGCGGATCCCCAGGATGAGCGTGGATCGGATCGCGCGAAGACCACCTCGGCCCCCACCGTGAGTACGCTCCAGGCGGAAATCCCCTCGTCGCGACGATCTCAGAGTCGGTTCCGGAAAGGTTGGAGGTGGATTTCGTAGGGTGGGTGAAACCCACCGATCCTCAAGACGAACAGGGCTTTGCATCGGTGGGTTTCACCCACCCTACAACCGTCTGACACGCCTTCGGGAACAGACTCTCAGGAGACTTCTCATGCGTTTTCCCCGCGCCTTCGGGCGC
Organism: Isosphaeraceae bacterium; assembly: GCA_021324445.1. GTDB lineage: Bacteria > Planctomycetota > Planctomycetia > Isosphaerales > Isosphaeraceae > JAJPJC01. Next base: position 22,832 of record JAJPJC010000027.1, on the reverse strand, counting down.
CGGCTCGCCCTGGCTGTGTTCGTGAGCGCTGTCGGCCCTGCCGGCGCGGTTTCTGCCCAGAGTCCCGCTCCCGTCGAGAACGTCTCGTCGTTTCCGCCGCGATCGCCCGCCGAGGAGCGCAAGGCGCTCCACCTGCCCCCGGGCTTCGAGATCCAACTGGTTGCCGCCGAGCCGGAGATCCACAAGCCGCTCAACCTGGCCTTCGACGACCGCGGCCGGCTCTGGGTGACCGATACCGTCGAGTACCCGTTCCCCAAGCCGGTGGGCGAGCCGGGCCGCGATTCGGTCAAGATCCTGTCGAACTTCCAGCCCGACGGACGAGCCCGCACGATCCAGACCTTCGCCGACGGCCTGAACATCCCGATCGGACTCTTGCCCTATCCCTCGGGCCGCGAGGTGCTGGTGCACAGCATCCCGAACATCTACCTGATGCGGGATGCCGATGGCGACGGCCGGGCCGACACCCGGCAGGTCCTGTACAGCGCCATCGGCCATCGCGACACCCACGGCATGACCAACGCCTTCACCTGGGGCTTCGACGGCTGGATCTACGCCTGCCATGGGTTCTCCAATGATTCCCGGGTCCAGGGGAGCGACCACCGTCCGATCCGCATGAACTCGGGCAACACCTACCGCCTCCGGCCCGACGGGTCGCACGCCGAGTACGTCACTCATGGGCAGGTCAACCCCTTCGGACTGGCCTGGGATCCCCTGGGGAACCTCTATTCCTGCGACTGTCACAGCCGGCCGGTCTACCAGCTCCTCCGCGGCGCCTGGTACCCCAGCTTCGGCAAGCCGAACGACGGCCTGGGGTTCGGGCCCGAGATGGTGACCCATGACCACGGCTCGACCGGGATTGCCGGCATCAGCTACTATGCCGCCGACCAGTTCCCCGCGGCCTACCGCGGTAGTGTCTTCATCGGCAACGTCGTCACCAACCGGATCAACCACGACCGGATCCAGTGGCACGGGTCCTCGCCGAAGGGGATCGAGCAGCCCGACTTCGTCTGGAGCGAGGACAACTGGTTTCGCCCGGTGGACATCGAGCTCGGTCCCGACGGGGCGCTTTACGTCGCCGATTTCTACAACCGGATCATCGGCCATTACGAGGTGCCGCTGACCCACCCGGGCCGCGATCGCCAGAGCGGCCGGATCTGGCGGATCGTCTACCGGGGAGGGCAGGGGAGTCCACCCCCGGCCCCCTCGCGCACCGATCGGACCCGGTCGGATCTCGAGGAGCTGATCGCCGAGCTGGGCCACCCCAACCTGGCCGTGCGGATCACCGCGGCCAACCAGCTCGTCGAGCGCGGGGGAGCGCCGGCCGCGGCCCTGGTCCGCAAGATCATGACCTCCGGCGCCCCGGCGCGGCAGCGTGTCCATGGCCTGTGGGTGCTGCACCGCCGCCAGGCGCTGGACGATGCCCTCTTGCTGGCCTGTGCCGGTGACCCCGACCGCGAGCTGCGGGTCCACAGCCTCAAAGTGCTGGTGGAGCGGGACGACCTGGCGCAGCCGTTCCAGAAACTGGCCTGGGATCGCCTTCGGGACCCCGACCCCTTCGTGCGCCGAGCCGCCGCCGAGGTACTCGGCGCGCATCCGGCCCTGGCGAATGTCCGGCCGCTGCTGGCCCTGCGCCAGGCGACGCCGGCCGACGATACCCACCTGGTCCACGTCGCCCGCATGGCGCTGCGCGACCAGTTGCAGACCGCCGAGGTCTGGCAGGGGCTGGAGACGCTCGCGCTCAGCGAGCGCGACCGCCGCGACCTGGCCGACGTCGCGCCCGGCGTCCATTCCCCGGAGGCCGCCGATTATCTCCTGCGGTTCCTCCCGAAGTACGGCGTGACCGCTCCGGACATGACCCGCTTCGTTCACCACATCGCGCGCTACGGTGCGCTCGATCGGATGAGTGAGTTGATCACCGAGGTGAATCGCGCCGCCAACCACAACGAGCGCGCGGGTGCCGACGTCCTCAAGGCGATCCACCAGGGTTTCCAGGAGCGTGGCGCGCCGCTGGACCCGGCGCTGCGGCAGCTTGCCGTCGCGCGGGCGCGCGCGCTCGTAGGCTCAGCCGATCCGGCGAAAGTCGACCTGGGAATCGACCTGGCCAGCAGCTTGCGGCTCGAGGAGCTCCAGGGGAAGCTCCGGGAAATCTCCCAGCGGACGACCGTCGCGCTGCGGCAGCGCACCGGCGCCCTGGCTGCCCTGGTCGCGATCGACCCGACGGGGAATGAATCGCTGGTCGGGAGTGTCCTGCGCGATCCCGGCTCCGTGATGGAGTACCGCGAGTACGCTGCCGGCCTGCTGGCGAACATCGATCGCCCGGAACCTCGGAAGCTGCTGGTCGAGATGCTCCCCCTGGCACCGGAACGGCTCCAGACGGCGATCGCCGCGGGGCTGGCTCGCCGTCGCGACGGCGCCCCGGCGCTGCTCGACGCGATCGCCGCCGGCAAGGCCTCGGCGCGACTGCTCCAGGACCAGCGCGTCGCGGTCGGGCTGAAGTTTGCCAACCCGCCGCGGCTGGAGGAGCGCCTGAAAGCGCTCCTGGCCGGGCTTCCCCCCGCCGATCAGAAGCTGAACGCGCTGCTGGAGCGTCGGCGCGCCGGGTTCCGCGCGTCGTCACATCCACCCGATGCGGGGTCCCCGGTCTTCGAGAAGAATTGCGCCAACTGCCACCAGCTCGGCGGCAAGGGGGCGAAGGTCGGGCCTCAGCTCGACGGCATCGGCAGCCGCGGCCTGGACCGCCTGGTGGAGGACATCCTCGATCCCAACCGCAACGTCGATCAAGCCTTCCGGGCGACCAACCTCGCCCTCGCGAATGGCCAGGTCGTCTCGGGCCTCTTGCTGCGCGAGGAGGGCGAGGTGCTCGTGCTGGCCGACGCGCAGGGCAAGGAGGTCCGGGTCCCGAAGTCGTCGGTCGAGGAACGTCAGACCTCACCCCTCTCACCGATGCCGGCGAACCTGGCCGAGCAGATCCCCGAAGGGGACTTCTACCGCCTGCTGGCGTACTTGCTCTCGCGGCGCGAACCGGCCAATCCGCCGCCGGGCCCGGCGGGGTCGAGGCCGCCCGCTCCTGCGCGGTGACGCCAAATCAAGGAACCACAGATGAACACAGATAGTGTCGGGACCAGTCCCGCATTACTTCCATAATCAGAGTTTATTAGTGTTAATATGTGGTTTACTTGACGGTGAAGCAGGGCTCGAAGTCCCCGGTCCTGGTGGGGGTGCCCGGCTTCTGCTATCCTCAGGGTGCCCGTCACGAGCCGGACCGGACCTCGAAACCACGAACGGGCCGAGGGACTCACGCCATGACGCTCCACTTCCGTTCGATCGCCCGGCTCGGCCCGGCGGTCCTCCTCGCGATCGGGGCTCTCCACGCGCAGGCCGCCGATGACAAACCCCAGGTGCGGACGATCTCCGTCAGCGGCCAGGGCCGAGTCTCGGCCGCGCCGAATCGCGCCGAGATCAGCGTCGGCGTCGTGACCCGGGCCGCGACGGCCCGCGAGGCGCTCGCGGAGAACAACCAGCGCACGACGGCCCTGCATCAGCTCCTGAAGGAACGCGGCATCGCCGCCAAGGACGTTCAAACGTCGCAGTTTGCCGTCTATCCCCTGCCGAGCCAGCCGCAGCAGTATCAGGCCCCGCAGCCACCGGGAGAATCGGCCCCGAAAATCCCCGGTTATCAGGTGCACAACACGGTCCGGGTCACGGTGCGCGACCTGACGAAGCTGGGCCTCCTGCTGGATTCGGTGGTCGCCGGCGGTGCCAACCAGGTCTATGGGGTCTCCCTGCGCAGCGACGATGACACCCTGCTCTACGAGGCCCGTAAGCGGGCGATGGCCGACGCCCGGAAGAAGGCCGCGCTGCTGGCCGGCGAGGCGAGGCTGGACCTGGGGCCGCCGATCTCGATCCGCGAGGAAGCCGGTCCGTACTCCTACGGGTACCTCGCCGCTCCCGCCCCGCCGCCGGGTGCCATGGCGATGGCCGCCCCGGCCGCGAGCGTGCCGGTGGCGCCCGGCGAGCAGGAGACGAGTGTCACCATCCACGTGGTCTACGAGCTGAAGACGCCCCGGTGAGGCCTGGCGCGCTCCCCGGGTGGAGGCTGGATGCTGGCGCCCTATCGGCCGAGATCCCAGGCCGTCCAGAGCTGGTAGGGGACGCGGGATTTCTGGGCTGTGCGCAACAGGTTGCCGTAGCGGGTCGATCCCAGGTCGAGCACGAGGCTCGGGTCGGCCCGGCGGGTCCGCACACCGTCCCAGAGGTATTCGAGGAACGGAAGCAGGACGGGTAAACCGCGATCCAGCGCGCGGCGGTAGGAGCCCACCGCCGCCTTGGGATTCTCGGCCACCTCGGCGGCAAGTCCTTCGAGCACATACCCATCCGGCAGGTCGGGAAAGCGCTTGACCAGGTCGGCCGCTGCCGGTGCCAGGTCATCCGGGCGGCCGTCGATCGTGAGGAAATACGCGGAGAGCACCGCGCCGATCGGGTCATCGATCACCGGGTTGGCGAGCTGCTCGATGCGGTCGCGCGCCGAGGCCCCCGCGCTCGATTCCACATCCCGCTGCGCGCCGGCCAGCGGCTCGAGGACCTCCGGCGAGCGGCCGCGCGGATCGCCGGTTTGCGGGGCGTAATAATTCAGGTGGAGCACCCCTGCCGGGTCGCGGTGGAGCACCAGCTCGGTCAGCCGCCCAGTGAAGACGGGGACGGCCAGGCCCAAGGTCCGGCCCTGCCCCGAGCCGTCGCCGATCTCCAGCCGATACATTCCCGGCCGCGCCGTCCGGCGCACGACGCCGACATACGGCGTCTCCCGATCGCAGTGCGCCAGCGGCTCGGCGGCTCCGCCCAGCGGTCCGAACCGTGACTGCACCGCGGGGAACGGCTCACCGATCCTGGGGTGCGCGGGGGGCTCGACCCCCAGCATCAGGCGAAATCCCTGCTCACCCGGGTGCAACGCATCCCTCTGGAGCGTCCGTGCCACGAACCGCGACCAATCCCCGACCCGGGCGTCCTCCTCCAGTGGGATCAGGGCCGCCGAGGTCGCCACCGCGCCGGTGGTTCTGGAGACCTTGGAAATCCACCCGATGCCGATCAACCCCAACGCCGCGGACGCCGAGAGCCCATATCGGATCATCGCCCGGCGCGAGACCGGGCGCCGAACCGGGACCGGAACCGGCAGCGGCATGACCGTGTAGCCGATCGCCGGCTCCGCGACGGCCTCGATTTCCTGGGGAATGACCATGGCTCAGCTCCGGCGGGCGGGTGGGATCATGGGTACCAGGAACCTCCATTCCAGGTGAGGGCAATCGCACGGCGGCAGGGGCCGCGCCGACACGTCCGGTGCCCCCGGCTTCCAGACCCGCACAGGGCGTACCGCCGGTGGCCCGACGGCACCGGACCGGAGCCCAGGCCCCTCGAGCGCCTTCGATCTTGCTACTAATCTATAGGGCGCCCAAACAAGAGCCCGGTGGCGGGGCCGCCGAAAAAACCAGTGTAAGGCGCCCCAGGCCGCTGAGGAAGAACCCAGTCGCCGGGGTCGCCGAAAAACGGCCCGCGTCGCTTTCGGGCAACGGGGAAAGGGGGATTGTAACGGCAGCCGCACGGCTGCCAAGCCGAGTTCCTCCTCTCACGGAATTCGCTCAACCCCGATCCAATATTCACCCGTACCCCGTAATGGCTTTTTATGGCGTATTTCCAGGAAATAGACCGAGGGTTGCTGGTCCTCCGTGCGGTCCTTTCTGGGGAGTCGCACCCGCGAGGAGACGACGGCCGAGCCGCGGGGTGCCTCCGCGGCGGCGAGGAGATTGCCGGGGAGCCCCCGGTCCTGCGTCGGGTTGCGCAACCACGCCACCAGCGCCGGCATCGGGGGGAGGCCATCGCGCGCCCGGCCCTGGACGGTCACCTGCAACACCTGATTGGGTTCGGCCTCGACCGAGTAGTAGGCCACCTGTCCCACTTGCTGGATCGAACCGATGGTCGGCTCAACCTTGACCTGTCCCGGCTGGCTGACCTTGAGTCGTCTGGCAAAGCCGTCTCCTGGCCAGATCGGATAGGCAATCGCCGCGGCCGCCTTGTCCAGGGCCGACAGGACGGTATTCCGCTTCGCCTGGAACGGAGCATGGGTGTCCGCATAGGACGCCAGCCCCGGGGGATACTCGTACATCATGATCGAGTCGGGATCAAAGACGGTGCCGCTGAGCGGACCCCCATCACTCTGGTACACGTCGAGGATCTGCGCCTTCACTGGATCCTCGGCGCCCGGCTGCTGGGGGCTCGGCCAGTGCCAGTAGTACCCGGCATGGGCCCGCAGCCTCGGCTCGTCCCAGGTGATCGGCCGGTCCGGTCGCTGATGCTCGTGGATCAGGCCCAATGCATGGCCGAATTCATGCAGGATGACCCGCCGGAACTCCTCTTCGACCAGGTTGGCCCAGATGGTATTGGCGTAACCGGCCAGGACCGGGTCGAACATCAGGCACATGCTCGCCGGGCGCTCCCGATGCTCCAGGGCATCTTTGCCCAGGTAACTCCAATATTCGCCATATGTTTCGTGTTTGTTCCCCTTGGGATCGGTGTAGGTGTCGAAGTTGAGGGTGATGTGGTCCGGGCCTTCGTCGTCCTTTTCGAGGAACCGGAAGGCCACATTGGCGTAGTCGGACCAGAGGGGCGCGAGCTCCTGGACGCGGGACCGGAGCCGGTCGTGCCAGGCATTGCCGCGGGGATTGACGAAGCGAACGACGATCTGCTGGCCGCTCTTCCAGAAATACTTGGGGTCGAAGAGGGCCTTGGGCGTGCCGAGGCCGACCCCGGGCTCTCCCGGGATGATCGGGCCGCTGAACGGCGTGTTCCAGCAGGGGCGCGGCGGGGGTGGCGGCTGGCCGGGCGGCTCGCGGGTGGTCACGGCCGCAGCGCTGGCGCCGCGACCGAGGCCCGAGCCGGCCAGCCCCGCGGCCGCGACCTGGAGGAACTGCCTGCGGCGCATCGCCGCGGCGCCCGGGCTGCGAGAGATCACATGCATCGTTGCCTCCGAGGATCGCGAGCACCCGGCGCGGCGGCGCCGGGCTCTCAGGTCTGTGCTGGCGGGGCGCCCGGCCGCCAGGCCGACCACAGTTGATAGGGGACCCGCCTGGGGGCGTGGAGGTTCAATTGAGGCTGATACGTTGACGTCTCGCCGACGGCCGGGTCGCGGCGCACCGCGTCCCAGAGGGCTTCGAAAAAGGGCAGGAGGAGGGGGAGGCCCGCGTTGAGGGCCGTGGCGTAGGCGGCGGCCGCCGCCGCGGGCGTGGTGCGCCCCTCGGGGTCGTCCGTCTCGTGGATCAGACCTCGGATCACGTAGCCATCCGGGAGACTGGGAAAGAGCCGGATTAACTCATCCGCCTGAGATCGAAGCTCATCCTGCTTGTGCTGGCGGAGGGACATGCAGGCATCGATGAGCTGGACGATCGGGTCGGCGAGCCGGCCCCGGAGTGCGTCCAGCAGCTCCGGTGTGGCGACCGACTGGCCCGCCGTGAGATCGCACTGGAGCCGGCTGAGGTTGCGCACGTCCTCGGCGGTCCGCTTCGGCCCGGTGACCGCCGGGTTGAACTGGGAGAAGGTCAGCCGGCCCTGAGCGTTCCGATAGAGGACGACGTCGCAACGACGCCCGTCCAGCACCAGGAGCGGGAATTCAATCCGCCCGCTCGTGTCCTGCACTCCCAGGACATACGGCCCGTTCGGGACCGCCTGCGCATAGGCCGCCACTGTCGCGACCTCGGGCACCGTCTCATCCCGCGCTTTCAGTCGTCCCAGCACAGCGCCGCTGCCCGGCTCCGACTTCAGCGGCCGCACGGAGACGCGCAGCCGGTCGAACCAGGCCGCGGTGTCGACTCCCGATTGCTCCTCGGCTCCGATCACCACCCGGATGCCCGTGCCGGCGCCGGGCAATCGGCCCAGGCCAATCGCGTGGGCCAGTTGCTCGGCCCGGGTCTCGACCGGCCGGTCCTGGGCCAGCAGGACCTGGGCCAGCAGTCCGTTGGGACAGGTCTCGATCGTGGGCGGCTCGGGCACCAGCCGATCGGGATTCTCCGGATCGAACGCACTCGGTCGTCTCGGGATCGGGAATCCGGGCATCCGGAACGGGCGTTGCCTCGCAGAGGCAGGCTGCTGCGGCGAGGGGTCAGTCAGCCGCGGGGAGCCGTGGTCCTCCTGGACCCGGCTGAGGTTCATGGTGAACAACGACGAGGGCGCCGCCGCGGGCAGGGCGATATCGATCTCTTGCTGGGTGGAGGGATACACGTCGAACGACTGGGTGATCGGGACGTCCTGCCGCGTGTAGACGCACGCCAGATACGGCCCCGAATCCAGGCGCGGAATCCACCAGCTCTTCTTCCCCGACTCGATCACGTACTTCTCCGGTTGGATGATCCGCTGGAAGGCATCGAAGACCACGATCTGGGAGTACGGGTCCGGGCTGGTCACCTTCAAGGGTCCGGATGGCTTCCCGACCCCCTGGGGAAAGGAGGGAACGACGCTTTTGTCCAGGTCGATCGGCAGGTGCAGGCGATCGCCGATCAGGTTCAGCGCGAACGGCCCTTGGGGCAGCGAATAGGTTCCGTCCTGGACATCGACGAAATACGTCCCCTTGGGGAGCGACGTCTGGAGCGTGGTCTCGCCGGGCTTGACCATCAGCTCGCGCGGCCGGGGCAGATACGGGGATGAGAGGACCAACCGCGTCCCTGGCGGTACCGCCGGGGGCGCGAGGGTCATCGCCACCTTGGTCTCAAACTCCGTCGGATCCAGCTCGGTCATCACCGGGCCGTCCCCGAAGTAGCCCTCGCCCAGCGGCAAGGTGAAAAAATGGGGCTTGAGGTAGTCCCGCACGCCGCCGATATTGCGGATCTCGACCCGGGTCTTCTCATCGTCGAAGTACGTTTTCAGGGCCGCCAGCAAGTTCCGCCAGCAGACGACGTAATGCGGGGGTGGCGTCAGGGAGATCTGCTTCCAGGCTCCCCAGCGGCCCCGCCTCAGGCCGTCGAGGAAGATTTGGCCGAACGACCACCGGTCGAGCCGGCTGTAGGCCTTCTCCTCGGGCTGCACCGGGTAGAGGAAGTTCTGGACGCACGCCTGCCGCTTCAGGCGGGCACCCAGGGGCAAGGGCCGCCCTTCGGGTTCGTCACCGGTCCTGGGCTGGCCCCTGGCGCCGAGCTCCCGGCAGGCGTCGATGATGAGGAATTGTTCGCTCGCGCCATTGAATTCAAACCAGCGCTGGATCCAGCGGATCGAGATCGGACGCTTCGTGCTCCAATCGTGGTCGGCCGAGGCGATCGCATCATTGGGGAGCAAGGTGGGGAGTTGGGGATTCTCCGGAAACATGATGCCATGACCGGTGAAGTAGAAATACAGGCGATCCTTCGGGCCCATCGCGGTCTTGCCGATCCGTTCGACGGCCTGGATGATCGCATCGCCACTGGCCTCCCGCCCGGTCACGCCGTGGAAGTCGCCGGTCGCTGCCTGAGCGGTCCCGCCGCCGCCGCCGGCCGCCGGCTTCGGTTTGGGCCGGGACACCAGGAGCGTGATATTCTCGCGGGGAACCCGCGCCTTGTGGACCAGCCACTCCACGAAGCCGCGGGCTTCCTCGATCACGTGCGGCAGGTCCTGGGCTCCCTCGGTTCGACCGACGGCGATGACCAGGGCCTGGTGCCCGGGCTTGTCGTCGGGCTGGTCCTTGGCCGCCGCCTGGCCGGCCGCGACCGGCCGGATCCCCGCGCCCGCCGCGACCCCCGCGCCGGCTGCCAGGAACGCACGCCGGTTGAGCCAGAAATCCCAGCGGCACGTACCCGCTCCCGCACGCCGACTCCCGCCCGCGCCCCGCATGATGCCTCTCCGACCGGCTGGTCCCGCTGGCGGCCCGACCCGACCCAACCCGCCGCCAGGATCACCCGATCGATTCTCAACGCTGGCGCGGCATAAATCAACCACCCATACCCGTGCGGATGCCTTTTCGGGCGTGTCGCGCTGGACCAGAACCGGACGCTGGCCCCGAAAAGCGCGGATGGCCGGTGGACCCCGGAACCCAGGCGATGAGGGCTGGCCCATTCGGATGAACTTTGGGGGTCGTGCAGCCGATGACATAACGGACACGTGTCGAGAGCGTGTGCGGGCGGATGGGGAGGTCGGGGGAGGATCCGGCGCGATGGTCTGGCGAGTGGTCCTGAACCCGCGATGGCCGGACCGCGCGGCCCTGGCCGGCTGGCTGGCGGTGCTGGCACTGGTGGGTGCCGGGGAAACTCTTGGTGCCCAGGACCTTGCGCGGGAGCCGGCGCCCGCTCGCCCGCCGGCGCCGGGTCGGACCGAGGGCGGCGACGGTGGGCCGGCGGCCCCCGTTCCTCCACCCGCGGCCGCGCACGTCCTGCCCGGCCCGCCGATCGAGGCCGGGGCGGCGACCGTGACGACCCGGACCCCGGCGGTGGCCGGGGCGCGGGTCACGCTGGAGCTGGACCGCGGGCCCGTGGCCTGGAGCCATTTCTTCTGGACCCAGGTGGAGGGTCCACCGGTCACGATCGAGGATCCGACGGCCCCGTCGATCCGCGTCGTGGTCCCCCCGGGTGCCCAGCGGCTGGGGTTCCTCTTCGTGGCCTCCAGCCGCGAGGTCGTGCGGGTCTTTCGGGTGACCCTGCCGATCCAGCAGGGGCCTGCGATGTCCCTGCCGGGCTCCGGCCCGGCGCGGGCGGGGGCGTTCGCGGCGCCGCGCGGATCCGCCAGGGCCCGGGCCAACGCCGGTGATGACCAGGTGGGCCTGGTCGGGCACCGCGTGACCTTGAACGGGTCGCGGAGTCTCCCGGCCGACGGCAAGGCCGTGCGCTGGGTCCAGGTGAGCGGGCCCGTGGCCGTCGCGCCCGAGCAGCAAGGGTTGTATTACTCCTTCATCCCGGGCACACCCGGTGTCTACCGGTTCGTGCTGGTGGTTTCGGCCGACGGGGAGATCTCCGAACCCGACGAGGTCGCGGTCGTGGTCGGCTCGCCGCCGGCCGGGACCTTGCCGGGAGGCGCGGCCGCGGCGTACGCTCCGCCTGCTCAGGCCCCGCAACCGGCGGCGCCGGCCTGGGCATCGGCTCCCGATCAACTCCTGGCGACCGTCCTGCCCAACCTGCCAGGCAGTCCTCGGGTCGCGGGGGACGTGGCCGATATCCTCGAGGCGATCTGCCAGCGCTCGTCGCTGTATTCGTCCTTCGGCGAGCTCCAGAGCGAACTGAGTCGGCGCCTCGACGTGGTTGTCCCCACCGATCCGGGGCAGCGCTCCTCGTGGATCCAGAACGTCTTTCTCCCCCTGACCGCGGCCACAGCGAATGAGTTGCTGGCGACCGGGGTGGATATCCGAACCCCCCAGGGGGTGCAACAGCCCCTCACCCCGGCGCAGCAGGAGCGGATCCGCGATCACCTGCAGAAATTGGCGAAGGCCTTCCGCGCCTTCGCGACGTCGCGATGAGCAGAGCAGGACACAACTGGCCGTGGCGACAGGACGTCGCCGCTCCGATCCCAAGGAAGGGAAAGTCATGCGAGCCTTCACGAATCGAGGCGGGCGGGTCGCCGCGCTGTTGATGTTCGCAGCCGGGTCGCTGGCCGGTCCTGGCGGCTTGTCCCTCAAACGGGCCCTGGCCCAGTCGACCGGCTCGTCAGCCAGCCGCGCGTTCAGTGAGGCGCTGGCGAACACGAAGAATCGGGGCGTCGTCACCCTGGCGGTGTGCACGGCCCGGGAGCAGCCGAGTTCGCTCCAGCTCTGGTCGGACCTGCGCGACTGCGCGTGGTCGCGGCAAAACCGGGGGCTGGTGCAACTGGTCGAGATCTCCCAGGACACGGATCCCGCCCTGGTCCGCTCGCTGGGCGTCTCCCGGTTCCCGACGGTGATCGCCTACGGCCGCGGCCCGCAAGGCCTGCGCGTGATCGCCTTGATCCACGACTGTGCCGACGCCGCGACCCTGACGGCCCGGCTCCAGACTCTTGACCTCGGGCTCACAACCGCGGGACGCGTCGACGAGGCCGTGACCACCGCCTCGTTGTTTCATGGCCAGACCTACCCCTCGCAGCAGTACCCGACCGCGCCCTCGGCGGCACCGCCGCAGGCTCCCAGCGGTCCCGCGGCGCCTCCGGCCCAACCGCCGGCGGCGGCGCCGCCTTCAGCGCCGAGCTACCCTTCCGGGCCGGCCCAGATGGCCCCGGCCGGCCTGATCCAGGTCCCCAGTCAAAACTTCGTGATCCAGCAAGCACCGCCCCAGGTCTTCCTGGCTCCGCAGCAGGCACCGATCGTCTACGTGCCCCAGGCTGCGCCCCCGGCGGCCCCGGCCGGCAACATGTTCCTTCCGCCCGCGGCTCCCCCTGCCGCGGCCCCACCCCCTGCCGCGGCCCCACCCCCTGCCGCGGCCCCACCGCTGGCGGCCCCGGTGCTGGCGGCTCCGGTGGCTGCCGCCCCGGTTGTGCCGGCCAACATCACCAACCAGATGATGGCGATGCCCACCACCCGGGCGACGACCCGCGTGCGGGTCCGCGGGCCCGGCTTCGTGCGGTCGTCGCTGGCCCGCCTGGGCGAGCGGCTCACTCAGCTCGGCGAGGCCCGGATCGAGACCATCAACGAGACGACGTTGCAATCACCCTATACCCAGGCGGCGCCCGGGGGCCTGACCACGATCTCGACCACCTCGGCCGCCCCCATCCCGCCGCCCCAGGCCCCCCCGCCCGCCGCCGCGCCCCCGCAGGCCGCCCCGCCGGCACCCTCGCCGCAGTGCAGCGAGAAGCCCCGACACCACTGGTTCCATCATGATGATTGACCGGGTCGCGCCGGATTGCGCGGATTTCCGCGCCGAACCCAGTCGACGAGCGGGCCGCCATCGGTCCCGCTCGCTGTCGTTGCCCCGCAGCAGCGCAGAATCCCCCGTCAGGGCCTCGCCGGTCGAATCCTCGGGTATATTTCAATCGAAACCAGACCCGGGCTGTCGGGACGGAACCGTCGTTCGTTCGGACCGGATGCCGGCAGTCGTCGCCCTTGGCGGAGGCTCGTGACGATGAGCGGATTGTTCCCCCGTCCGACGTTCTTGGCTGGACCTGGCCTGGCCCTCGCGATGCTCCTGCTCGCGCCGCAACACTGCCTCGCCATCGGCAAATGGAAGCAGCGGGGGCGAAGCATCACGATCACCAAGACGATCACGATTACCTGTGGACCGGCACCGGCCGCGGCGCCCGCGGCGCCGGCCGCCCCGGCAGCGCCGGCCGCGCCCGCGGCGCCGGCCGCTCCGGCCTATTACGCGGTGCCCACCTACACCACCTACTACGTGCCGACCTACCAGCCGGTCTACCAAACCTATGTGCCCGCGGCCCCCGCGGCGCCGGCGGCGGCCCGAGCTATCCCGCGCCGCTGGCACCGCCGACAACTCCGAGCGCCCCTCCGCCCACTCCTGCGGCCGCACCGCCTCCGGCCGCGTCCGCCCCTCAGTCCTCGGGTCAGCGCTGATCACCCGGGTCGAACCCCGGATCGCCAACAGTCTGGCAACAGGACCCTCCGGCCAAGCCCGCGAGCTGGAGTGCGAATCCGTTTCTCCGGGAGACGCCGGCCGGAACGCGTCGTGCCTCAGCTCTGGCGGAGGCACGCGTGTTCCGGCCGGCGTCTTTCTCTTGTTAAGGCTCTTTAAATCTGGGAAGATTGTGCGGTATGTTGAAAATCGGGGGATTGTAGGGTCTTCTCGAATTCAGCGAGGCTTGACTGGGAGCCGAAGTCTCGGCGGTCGTTGCCTTCCCAACCGCTTGAGACGATCCCGGGAGAGCCCTGGGCCGGGGGCGGTTTCCGCATCGGAGGTTCGCCACGATGAAACGACTTCTCATGAGTTCGCGACTTGCCACAGCGATCGGCGTCGTGGTTGGGATGCAGGGCGTCCTGGCGGGTTCGTGCTCCGCGCACGGATTGTGCTGGTGGTGTTGTTGTCAAGCGCCACCCCAGGGCGGGACCTCCTACACCACCACCACGGTGGCGACACGACCAATTAATCCCGTGTCGCCAACGCCGGCGCCCACGGGCACGGTGCAACCGTCGGGTGGAGTGCTGCCGCCAACCTTGGGGCAGCCATCGAGCGCCACGCCGCAGTCGGCGTTGGCCCCGGGCGTCATTCCGGCTGCGGCTCCCGGACCGGCCGCGGCGCCGGGCTCCTCCGGAGCGGCGGGCTATTCCGCGGCGCCCGGCTACTACTACACGGGCTATTACACATCAGGTTCCTACGCGGCGCCGGCCTCCTACGTGGCCCCGGCTTCCTACGCGGCCCCGGCTTCCGCACCAGCGGCCGCACCGCTGGCACCGGCATCCTACCTGGCGACGTTCCGCCCTGACGCCCAGGCGGCCCCAGGGCCCTACGAGGCGGCGCCGTCGCAGCACGCACGGGGTCAGGCGATCCTCAACGGGCTCCGCGCCACCGTCGCTGGGAACCGCGGCGTGCTCTTCGGGACGCTGCTCCAGACCGCCCTGAACTTGTTCGTCCAGCAGTTCGGTTTCTCGCCGAACAACCAGGACTATTCGATGCTGACCCACCTGGTCGAGGGGGTGCTCAACGAGGCCAACAGCAACCTCGGGGGGTTCGGCGGCGGCACGGTCCCCGGTGTGAACCCCGGGGTCATCCCCATCCCCGTCACGCCAGGACCGTCGACCCCGGTGGGGGGGGCTCAGGCTCAGGGTCCGGTTCTCACCATCAAAGTGGAAGCCATCGGGCCCAACGGCACGCTCCAGACCGTTTCCCAGGTCACCGTCAGCCTCGGCGGGATGCCCGCCGGTGTCCGCCCGCGCGGTTCCGCGGAAGATGCGTCGCCACTCCCTCCAACGCCTGCCGCACCCCCCACCCAGGCGACTCCGAACCGATCCCCGACGACGTGAGGTCCGCACCGGCCTGATCGGGCCAATCCCGCGCGCAGGCACCGACCGGACACTCGGACCAGATCCGTTCGACTCGACCCGAGCCATGCGGCCGGAGGAGCATCCGCATCCTCCGGCCGTGCTTTTTTTTCTTGACCGGTGGATCGCGCGCCCGTTAGATAGGCGAGAGTCCCATCTCAAGGCGATTCGAGTCGGCTGGGCGAGGCCCGTGCCACGCGCTCCCTGGGGGCATTCATCGAGGAGCATGCCTGTGAGCCAGAACCATCCGATTGCCGGCCGAGCCTGGCCGGAGCTGGATCGACGCCGATTCCTTCGGCTCTCGGGCACGGCCGGCGCGGGAGTCCTGCTGGGAGGTCGGGCAAGCCCGGCCGGCGCGGCGGCCCCAACGCCGATCCCGGGAACACCCCCTCGCAGCCGGGCGATCGTGATCGGGGTGAATGAATATGAAAATGCCAGGAAGCTGGAGAACCCCGTCAGGGATGCCTGCCGCTTCGCCGAGTGGCTGGTCAAGAAGGCCGGACTCAGGCCCGCGGACGTGGCCCTGCTGACCAGCCCCAGCCCGCTGCCGGCGGGCATCACGCCGGTTGCCGGGATCGACGTCACGCTGGCCAAGCGGAAGAACCTGTTGAAGGTGATCCGAGAGTTCCCCAATCGGGCCGGCGAGCGCGAGCGGCTCTATTTCTACTACTCCGGGCACGGGACCGCCTTCCAACCCCGCGCCTTGAAGGGCACGTTCGACGAGCTCGACGCCGTCGTCCCGTGCGACTACGACCTCGACGGGCCGGCGCCGATCCCGATCAACTGGATTCTCGACGCCTTACGGGCCTCCCCGTTCCTCGAGCAGTTTTTCTTCTTCGACGCGTGCCGGAATCTGGCCAGGGCAATGCCACAAGGGGGCGGCGAGGCGCCCGATCTGCTCCCGGGCCCCATCCCCGTGCAATACATCCTGTTCGCCACCGCGCCCCGACGCGTGACCCTCGACGCCAAGACCGGCTCGTTTTCCGAATGGGTCCTCTCGGCCTTGAACCAGGGCAAGGGTTCGTCCGCCTTGTTCGATGGGAGCCGCTATCTGGTCCGGTGGGATTCGCTCGCCGGATTCGTGAGCCAGCAGTTCCGGAAGCATCCCGTGATCCTGGGCGCCGACGATCAGGGTCGACCCATCGTGCAGCAACCGGAACGGGATGTCATCAAAGATCTTGGCGGCGAATACCCCTGGCTGGTCGCGTTGGGGCCGGGCGAGGTCGCGCAGGTCAAGCTGACGATTCAGGTCCTGCCAGCAACGGTCCGTCCCAATACGCGGATCACCGTGACCGCGGAGGATGGGTCGGTCGTCGTCGATCGCGCGCCCGCACCGGCGAAGCAGCCGTACGAGAAACGGCTGAGCCCGGGGAACTACACGGCCCTCGTGGAGATCAGCGACCCGTCCGTCCGCCGGTTTAGCCCGACGCTCGATCTGACTGAGGATCGGAAGATCCGCTTCACGGTCGAAACACCCCAGCTTGCCGGCGTGCCCGCCAAGGTCCAGTTCCTGGACGAGACGTCCCAGCTTGCCGCATTGTCCCCGATCACTCCCGGCGGTGGCGAGGCCACGCCCGTCCCCGCGGCGGCCCCGATCCCGGTCGGTGCCGCCGCCGCGCCCATCACCGTGGCGGCCCCGATCCCGGTCGACGACCGGGGGCAACCGCGCGCCGGTCCGGTGCCGGCCGCTGATAGCGCGACGGCATCGCTGACGGTGCGTGCCGCCGACCAATCGGACCTCGTCGAGTTGGTCGACGCCGGCGGGACCCCGGTCCGCCGGCCGGACGGGCGGCCGGGCTCGAGCCTGGGGAGCCTGCGGATGACCGGGCTCAAGCCGGGCATCTATCGGGCACGGGTCTACCCGCAGGCCGGCCAGGTCATCGAGCGGATCGTACCGCTGGCCGCCGGAGTGCACGAGGTGGTCAATCTCGGCCACCGGGTGGCCGCGGCACCCGCGCCACCTGCGGCGGCCGCGGCGCTCCCCCCGGGGCTTCTCCCGCCCATCCCCGACGGTCAGGGGGGTATGCGCCCCAAGGGCCCGGAACCCGGGCTGGTCGACGCGAGAGACCTGGGTCAGGGACCGTTCCGCGATCCCCAGGGCCTGAGGGTCCTTGTCAGGGTTGCCCGCAACGCGGCGGTCGTCTCGCCCGAGGCACTGGCATCCCTCAAGGTATCTCTGGGCCGGCTCGACGACGGCGCACTGGAGCCGTGGCCCGGCGGGAAGGCCCAGGGCGCGGGCGTGGCCGCCTTTACCGTCGGGCGGGAGCCCGGCCCGTACCGGCTGCGGGTGGAACGGCCCGGCGAGCCGGTGGAGTTCGCCCTGACGATCCTCCCGGAGCGGCTCACCGAGGTGATCCTCGACCTGGAGGTCGGCGGCCAGATCCTCGTCAGCCAGTTCCTGCCCAAAGCCCCCCGCGAGGGGCCGCGCGAGGTCCGGACCTTCTTCCAGCTCGCCAGGATCGAGCGCGCCCTCCAGGGCGGCCAGTCCCGTTCGGTGCCCGCCTTGCTCGATCAGCTCAGGGGGGAAGGGGTCGCCGAGCCGATGGTCCTGGTCTTGTGGGCGTACCTCGCGGCGCTCGGTGGGCGGCCGGAACAGCTCGGAGAAGCCGGTGCCCTCCTGGTCGAACGGTTCCCAGACCTGCCCGACGGCCACGTCGCCCGGGCCCGATCGCTGGAGGGGAGCAGGCGCCACCTCGAGGCGAAGCTGGCTTACCACGCCGCGCTCGAACGCGGGCTGCCGGTCCTCGCGCTCTTCTTGAAGTTCCTCGACGGCGGCATCAAGCGACTCAAGTTCGATCACCGCCGCATCGGCCGGCTCCGCACGGCCGCGCGAGACCAGATTCCCGGCCTCCTCTGGAGTGCCTGGGGACCGCCCAGAGCCCCCGTAGTTGAGAAAGACTAGCACGTTCCCGGGCCGCCCTCAGGGGATTCCCACGCCTCTCCTGCCGGCGCGCCGTCGCGGACGGATCGCGAGTCGGGTTGTCCTGGACCCCCACGAGGCGTGGATCGGGACGGAGCGGAGCGGAGCGGCGCGGCGCGGAGTGGATCGTTCCTGATGAACAAGCGAGGTGTCGAATGGACCACGATCGGGTGGAAATCGAGCCGAGTCACGACAACTTCCGGCCGATCCCTTGGCGTTTCGATCGGCGCCGGTTCCTCCAGCTCACCGGGCTGGCGGGATTCGGGCTGGCCGCCGGCGGCGGCTGGACCGTCGAGGATGACGAACTCCTCAAACCCACGGACGTGGCCAGCAAGCCGGATACGGAGCACGCGCAGGCGCTTGCGCCCTCGACGTGCGGCAACACACCGTTCGGCGGGCCGTTCTACCACGGCAAGCCCGCGGTGAGCAAGGAGAACGACCTGGGCCCGGGCCAGGGCCAGAAGGTCCTGATCGATCTCGACCGGGCCTGGGCGATCGGCCAACCGCTGATCATCAAGTTCCTCAACGGCCAGAACGATCCGTGGATCCAGCAGGTCCACCAGCGGGTCCGGGAGCTCGCGCCGACCTGGTGCGACTATGCGAACCTCTCCATGCAGTTCGTCAACGACGGTCCGTGCCATCTGACGGTCAACTTCCAGCCCTTCGTCGACCAGTTCGGCCAGCACAGTTACGGGCTGTTCAACTGCCTCCTGGGGCGGGATTGCTACACCTTCAAGAGCCAGGTCCAATCGATGAACCTGCTCTTCACTCCGGCGATGCAGCAATGGCCGGCCGACTTCCGGGACGCCGAGTTCCACCGGCTGATCCTGCACGAGTTCGGGCACGCCCTGGGCATGATCCACGAGCACCAGCGGCCCGACCGCCCGATCGTCTGGATGCAGTCGCTCTACTCCGTCGCCAGGGACAAGTGGGGCTGGGACGAGAAGACGGTCAACCAGCAGATCGTGAGCAAGCAGCAGGCCGGGAATTACGCGGGGACGGTCTTCGATGAGAAGTCGATCATGATGTACGAGTACCCCATCGGTGTGGCGTATTATCAGCTCGAAGGGGCCCCGCCCAATACTCCCGACCTGTCGCGGCCGTTCGCCTCGCAGAGCAACACCAAGCTGACGGCTCTGGACAAGGTCGCCGCCGCCGTGACTTACCCCAGGCCGGGGGCGCCGCGGATCGGCGAGGACGCCCTGATGGTGGGCGCGGCTCCGCAAGCGGGCAAGCTGACCGCGGCCGGGCAGGTGGCCCCATTCACCTTCAAGACCGGCGCCGCCGGCGACTACACGATCGCTGTCGCCGGGCCGTTGCCCGCCCTGGTCGGCTTGATGAAGGAGCGGAATGGCCGCGACTCGCGCGGCAGCCTGGCCAACATCCTCGCCGCCGCGGAGAGCGCCGATCCGTCGGGCGCGACCCTCCCGGCAAAGGGCCTGGCGGCCAACACCGACTACTTCGTCGAGGTCCGGCATCTGAAGCCCATGACGCAGCCCGTTTCCGGCGAATTCACGATCCAACTGCGCCAGGGCTAACTCGCATCGCTCTCTCGGGGCGGTGGGGCAGCCGCCCCCGGCTGCCTCTTCTTGCCCCGGCCGGTCACATGCGCTGTAGGACGGCTCTCCCGAGCCGTCGGGACGGGTCAGGAGACCCGTCCTACCTGAGGATCATGCGCTGTGGGACGGCTCTCCCGAGCCGTCGGGACCGTCCTACGTGAGGATCGTTCCGGCCGGGGTAATCAGAATCGCGGTTCAGCGGGTGCCCGGCCGTTGGGATCGAGTCCTTTGAGCCGGCCGGGGCTGCGGCGCGGGCCTTTGAACTGGGCGCGCTCCAGGCCGTACTTCTGGAGCTTCTGGGTGACGCTCCGCCGCGACAGACCGCTATGCCGGGCGCAACGCGCGACGTTGCCCCGGTACTGGGACATGAGCCGGACGAAGTATTCGCGCTCGACCTGGCCGATCAGGTCGCTGGTGAGCTCGGGCAGGGGGCGTTCGATGTCGATCAGGGAGTCCGCCCGGTGCGGGTCCGGGCGGCGCGGGGCCACCGACTCGGGGAGGTCGTCGCGGCGGAGCACGCCGCCGTCGGCCAGGGCGACGCCCGCCTTGATGGCGTTCTCCAGCTCGCGGACGTTCCCCGGCCATCGATGGCGCAGCAACGCCTGCATCGCGTCCGGATCGATCTCGGTCACCGCGGGGCCGCGCCGCGACCGGGACGGCTGCTGCTGGAGGAAGTGCATCGCCAGCAGCGGGATATCCTCGGTGCGCTCCCGCAGCGGCGGCAGGTCGATGCGGATCACGTTCAGCCGGTAGAACAGATCGGCGCGAAAGCGTCCCGCCTTGACCTCCTGCTCGAGGATCTTGTGCGTGGCCGCGATGATCCGGACGTCGACCTGGAGGGTCTCGGTGCCGCCGACGCGCTCGAACTGGCCGGTCTGGAGCACGCGGAGCAGCTTGACCTGCAAGCCGGGCGGGATATCGCCGGCCTCGTCGAGCAGGAGCGTGCCGCCGTGGGCCAGCTCGAACCGGCCGATCTTCCGCCGCTCCGCCCCGGTGAAGGCGCCCCGTTCGTGACCGAACAACTCGCTCTCGAGCAAGGCGTCGTTCAGGACCGCACAGTTCAACGCGACGAACGGGCCGGACCGGCGCGGATCGGCGGCGTGGAGGGCGCGCGCGACCAGCTCCTTGCCCGTGCCCGTCTCCCCCTGGATCAGCACGGTCGAGCCCAGCGGGCCGACCTGCTCGATCAGCTCGAAGACCCGCCGCAGCTTCGGGCTTTTCGAGACCATCGTCTGGAAGTGATAGCCGTCGCCGGCCTGCTTGCGGAGCTGCTCCAGCTCGTCGATCAACTCCCGGCGCTGGAGGATCCGCCGGACCAGCAGCCGCAGCCGTTCGGGATCGTAGGGCTTGGTCAGGAAGTCATCGGCACCCGACTTCATCGCCTGGAGCGCCTCGGCGTGGTCGCCGAAGGCCGTCAGCACGATCATCCCCACGGGCAGTCGCTCGGCGCGCGCCCGCTTGAGCAGATCGATGCCGCTGATCTCCGGCATCCGCAGGTCGGTGATCACCAGGTGATACTTCGTCGCCTGGAGTTCCTCCCAGGCCGCTCGGCCGTCCGCGACCGTCTCGACCTCGAGGTCATCGGCCTCCAGGACCATGCGGAGATGATTGCGATTGAGCTCCATGTCGTCGACGGCGAGGATGCGGCGTTTCATCAGGCTGGATCATCCTTGCAAAAGACCCGGAAACCTACCGGAACCGAAAGCGATCCGGAGCCTGTTCTCGAAACCGGGTCTGAGGGTTGTAGGGTGGGTGAAACCCACCAGCGGAACACCTTGACTGCCTTGGTGATCGGTGGGTTTCACCCACCCTACGCGAATCCGCGTCCGACCCTCATCGGGGAGGCGGCTCGGGCGGCTCCAGCGGCGGCGCTGCGGTCTCGCCTCGGCCTGGGGGAGCCGGCTCGGGTGACGGCTGGCGATCGGGGGAAGCCTCCCGGTGTGGGATCACCCGGCGCGGCGGCTGGAGTTCGCGGCTCCGGAGCCGGTCCCGGTCCAGATGGCGCCGGGACTCGACCAGCCCGGGTCCGGGCGGCCGAGTCGTGCCGGTCGAGCCCAGGGGGCCGGGCAGCGCCCGCGGTCGGACCTTCACCTCCAGCCGCTGTCCCTGACGCGCGATGGTCAGAGTCAGCTCTTCCTCGATCGGCGCCTGCTCGATCAGCTCCTGGAGCATGGCAACCCCCTGGATGGGATGCGGCCCCACCCGGAGGATCACGTCTCCCGGGCTCAGGCCCGCAAGGGCCGCCGGACTGCCGGGGCTGACGGCGGCGATGAGGACCCCGCCGGGGGGATTCGGGCCCTCGGCCGACGCCGGATCGACCGGCTCAACCTGGACCCCGAGATACCCGCGCCGCACCTGGCCAAACCGCGCCAACTGCTCGGCGATCCGCCGCGCCCGATCGGCCGGGATCGCCCAGCCCATGCCCTCCAGCCCCTCCAGGCGCCGCGCCCCCTGCTTGTTGATCCCGACCACCTCGCCCCTGAGATTGACCAGGGGACCACCGGAGTTGACGCGATGGATCACCGCGTCGGTCTCGATCAGCTCCGCCGCGCCGCCCACGCCCGGGACGCGCCGGCGCGCGCTGACGATCCCCGCGGACATCGTCGGGGCGGAGCCGCCCGGCTGCCCCAGGGCGATCACCCAGTCCCCGGGTTGCAGGGCCGCCGCATTCCCCCAGGTGACCGGGCTCAGGCCCAGTCCCTGGGGATCCACAATCAACAGCGCGAGGTCGCCGCGCGGATCGCGGCGGATCTGGCTGGTCAGCCGCTCGCGACCGTCCGGCAGGACCACGACGGCCTGGGCCGCCCCCTGGAGGACCTGGTCGGTCGTCAGGATGTGACCGTGTTCGGCGTCGATCACCAGGCCCGAGCCCGAGCCCGCTGGCTCGCGATCGAGCTCGACCGCCGGCCGCCCCACCGGCGGCACGAGCTGGCCCGGGGGATAGTAGCCCCGCGGTGGCAGGACCAGAGGCAGCGCCGGACGACTCCCCTCCAGCGCTCGGACTGCGACGACCGCCGGCTGCACTCGTTGGGCCGCCTTGCGGAAGCTGGCGGAGAGGACCTCGGCAGCATCTTGGGCCTGGCCGGCTGGGGCCATCGAGCCGACCACCCAGAATCCCAGGGCCGCGGCCACCAGGCCGCCTGCCCGTTCCCAGCCGCCTTTCATCTGGGGTGCTCCATCCTGAAGGTGTGTCGCGCCTCGCGTCCCTGGCGCCGAATCGGCTCGGGCTCCCATCCCATCCCCGTCGGCCACGACCGGCGACGGGAGTCGGGCCGGTGCTCGCCGTTGTCTCCCCCCAGACTATAACGAGTACCGGCCGGCGACCGCAATGGAGGCTCCGATCCGGACCAGCCCAGCTCAGAGTCTGTCCCGGAAGGGTTGGAAATCGCTGTCGTAGGGTGGGTGAAACCCACCGATCATCAAGGCTGCCAAGGTCTTCCGTTGGTGAGTTGCACCCACCCTA
>JAJPJC010000399.1 GCA_021324445.1 Isosphaeraceae bacterium | reverse complement strand
TGCGCACCACACTGTCCTGGGCGATCGAGCAAGCTACCAAGTGGGAGCGTCCTCATGAGGAAATCCTGGCTCATCTGGGATTAACCTGAATTTGCAAAACTCCAGATCCATCAGGAAGTCCTGCTTTTCCGGCGAAAGTAACGCCATGGTTTGCCCCTCCCGTTTCGTGAGGGTGGAAGACGATGCAGACCGGTCCGCGTGGTCGTCCCAGTATCGGGAACGGTCCGGCCGGCGCGATGTGACGGTCGGCACATGTAAAGACGTCCTTGTGACGCTTTGCAACGAATTACGCCCGAGGGAGGTCTCTGTGACCACGTCCCGCGACGGTGGCCATGCGGGTCCTGACGGGGCAACCCTGCCAGGTTGTGCAGGTCCGTGGCAAACTCCCATCAGGACCTCCCTCGCACGGGCGGATTGGATTCCCCCTTGCTTCGGGCTGGAGAATGACCCAAACTGTGGGGGTGGAAGATCTTGGGTGCTCCTGGGGAGGCTGAAGGGAGAAGGCAGGACCATCAGCTTTGAGATACCGCGGGAGATCGAGCAGCAGATTCGCACTCATGGATCGCACCTCAACCTCCACGCCCAGGAGGTCTACCTGATGGAGCAATACCGCCAGGCGAAGATTCCTCACCGTCAGCTCGAGGAGGCTCTGAACTTGAGCTTCCAGGAGACCGCGTAAGTTCTGAAGCAACGAGGTCCGGGTCAAGACTTGAACATCGAGGCGTTCGAGGCGGGGCGAGAATGCTTGAGGAGGGCGAGGACCCGAAGATCGCGGTCTGCGACATAGAGTCGCTGCAGGTCCTGGTGCTCATCGGCTGCGACCACATCTTGCGCCGCATATTTGACCGGGTGATCACCGCTCGCAGGGTCGTTGAGCAGGACATATCACGCCGGCAAGAAAGTCGGTCAGGCTTTAGCCTGACAGAAATCGGAAAGTCAGGCTAAAGCCTGACCTACGAGTTGAGCTTCTTTCGTGCCGGGGTAATATTGTCTCCTGGCCAGGCGAAACGAGGTCAAAGGAGGCCAGCCATGGGGTGTCGAGCGATCCGGGTCGTCATCGTGTCAGTGTTCTTGTTGGCGGGAGGACGAATCGCCCTGGGTGCGCCACCGGGCCCGGGTGGACCTGGCGGTACCTCCAGCGATCGGCCGGCCGGGACGATCGCGTTCTCATCACTGGCTCCACGAGGCTGGGACCTCTACCAGGTCGAGGTCGCCTCACGGCGGACCCGGCGTCTGACCGATCACCCCGCGCTCGACTTCAACGCGGCCTTTGCAGCCGATGGGCGGACCCTCGCCTTCGTGTCGACCCGTGACGGCAACCACGAGCTGTACGTCACCACGACCGACGGCGCCGCCGCGCGCCGCTTGACCGATGAGTTCGCGATGGACGACCACCCCGCCTGGTCGCCCGACGGCCGGCACCTCGTCTTCTCGAGCACGCGGCAGCCGTCGGATCCACCGGGCCTGGCCTGGAACGCGCTGTACGTCCTGCGCGTCGATGGCACCCCGGCCGGCTCCGCGGTCCGGCGGCTCTCGCCCGCCGGGTCGGCCGACTACTCGCCGGCCTGGTCGCCCAAGGGGGACCTGCTCGCCTGTGCCAGCGGCAGCGGCGAGGCCGGCCGCGCCGACATCGTGGTGATGGCCCCCGACGGGACCGGCCGGCGCCGGGTGGTCAAGGACGGAGGCTGGCCTTCATTCGCGGCCGACGGCCGCGCGCTGTTCTTCCACCGCAGGCGCGACGGGCGATGGGGCGTCTGGCGGGTGGAGTTGAACGGCTCGGGGCTGGAGCGGATCACGCCCGCGGACGTCGACGCCTTCACGCCCAACGCCTCGGGCGACGGCTCGAAGCTGGCGATTGCGATCGCGCGGGGTGGTCATCGCCAGATCGCCATCGTCGAGCTGTCCAGCCGGTCGCTGACTGTCCTGACGGATGAGCCGGCCGACCACTGGAACCCGGCGATTTCGCCCGACGGCCGGATCATCGCCTACCACAAGAGCACGCCGGGGCTGGCCGTCCCGAACGTCGAGCCCTGGGGCGCGCCCCCCGAGACGGACCTGCGGCTGCTCCGGCTGGCCGGGGCCTTCCCGGCGTTCGCGCCGGACGGAAAGCGCCTGGCGCTGACCGGCGGCAACTTCGCGCAGCTCGACGTCATGAACGTTGACGGCACCGGACGCAAGACGCTCCACCCCGGCAAGCGGCGGGGCCTGTTCAGCACCTCCTGGGCCCATCAGGGCGACCGGATCGCCTTCGCGCTGGGGCCGACGTTCGCCGGGGCCAAGGACGAGGTCGACATCGCCACCATCCGGCCCGACGGCTCGGGCCTGGCCCAGCTCACGAAGGCGTCGGGAAACAACGGCTTCCCCGCATTCTCACCCGACGGCCGCCGGCTGGTCTTCCGCTCGGGTCGAGGGGGCTCGAAGAACCTGGCGATCCTGGACGCCGACGGCTCGAACGTCCGCCCGCTGACCTCGGGAAAGTGGACCGACACGATGGCCGACTGGTCGCCGGATGGTCAGTGGATCGTCTTCGCCAGCGATCGCGACGGCGACTTCGAGATCTGGCTGATCCACCCCGACGGCACCGGCCTGCACAAGGTGGTCCGCGGCGGCGGGCGGAACAATCATCCCCACTTCGCGCCCGACGGCCGCTGGATCGTCTTCACCAGCCGCCGCGCCGGGTTCTCGGCCGAGGAGATCAGCCTCCCGCACCAGCCTCAGCCCTATGGCGACCTGTTCGCCGTGCGGCTCGACGGCACCGGGTTGGTCCGCCTGACCCACAACGGCTTCGAGGAGGGAACGCCCGCGTGGGGACCACGCCTGGAGATGAACTTGATCCCGTCCACCGCGAACCGCTCCTCGACCGGGGACGATTATTGAGAGTCTCTCCCGGAAGCTCCGAAAGGGGCGGACGAACGTCGCCAGGGGCGTCAGCCGCTGGTGAACGGCTCCTGCGCAGCGAGGGTCAAACGCGTTCAGGCCCCTGGAACCGGTGAGTGGCCCGTGGCCGTGACCACGTCCGTCAGGACGTGGTTCGGACGGGACGGGAGTCCTCCAACCTCGGGCGTCAGCCCGATCCGAGGCCAGGGGATCGTACTGACGTGCGAGGTTGGGGGTTCCCCGTCCGAACCACGGACTGACGTCCGTGGTCACACGATGCACTTCAACACAGACTCTGGAAAACTGGACCGTCGTTGCGCAGCGGTCGGTAGCGATGGGTCCTCTTGCGCATCAAAACGCGATCGGCTTCTTGAGCATCCGTCGGACCGCGACGAACTGGCCGGAGTGGTTGATCGGATGAAGGCCGGCCATGTTGAGGACGGCTCCCACCGTCGGCACGAACTGGGGGAGCTTGCCGTCGCGAGTGTCGTCCAGCTCGGCGTCGCTGATGCCGTTCAGGACCGCGATCGTCGCGGCCCGCTGCTCATCCCAGAGCTTGAGATACTCGTCCTTGGTGGCGAACCGCGCGTCGTCCCCATCGTCTTTCTTGAGGTCGTGCGCCTCCTGGAACCCCTCGGGCAGCGGTGGGGCCGAGCCCGGCTTGATCCACTCCTTGAACATCCGCTCGGCCACGATCAGGTGACCGAGCTGAAGCGCGATGGGATGCATCCCCTCGACCGGCCGTAGCCGCAGATCGGCGTCGGAGAGGTCCTTGAGGTAAGCCTTGATGATGAAGTCGCTCGTGTCGAGCGTGCTTCGAATGACATCCTTGGGTCCCATGGTCGCATCGTCCTCCTGTGGGTTTGGGTGAACAACCATCTTTCGGGGGCACGTGACGATCAGCGCGCCGCCGATGCCGCGGCGTGAGGTGTCTCCGGCTTCAGGGTGAAGTCGGCGATGAAGAGCTGACTCTTGCGATCGGCGGTCCGCCCGCTGGAGGTCCACATCAGCCGCTTGCCGTCGGGGCTGAACACCGGCAATCCGTCGAAGCCTTCCTGGTAGGTGATCCGCTCGTCGGCGCCGCTGTCGACATCCATCAAGTAGAGTTCATAGTTGGCATGACCGTGCTTGCTGGTCGCGTAGATAATCTGGCGGCCATCGGGATGCCAGTACGGGCCCCAGTTCACGAACTCGTTGCTGGTCAAGGCTCGCTCGGCGGTGCCCTGGGTGTTGTTCACGTAGATCTGGAGCAGGTCGTTCCCCTTGCGATCACTGCGGTAGATGATCCGCTGGCCGTCCGGGGAGAAGAACGGGCCGCCGTCGTAGCCCTTGGCGTGGGTGATGCGCCGCGGGTTCTTGCCGTCGGCGTCCATGATGTAGATCTCGGCGTCGCCGTCGCGGAACGAGGTGAAGACGATCCGGGAACCGTCGGGCGAATAACTGGCCTCGGCGTCATAGCCGGGCGCGTCGGTCAGCCGCACCAGGTTCTTGCCGTCGAGATCGGCGGCGAAGATGTCCATGGACTCGGGGAAGTCCCAGCGGTAACGTGCTGTGCGGCTGTAAGCCGGCCCCCTGGGTGGCTCGGCGGTCGTGCTGGGCTCCAGGTGAGTCGAGGCGAACAGGATCGACCGGCCGCTCGGGTGAAAATACGGGCAAGTGCATCGGCCTTTCCCCGTGCTGACCATCCGGGCGGGCGAGTCCTCAGTCAATGCGCCGAGATAGATCTGGTAACCGTCCTCATCGGGTTTGGGTCGATGGAAGATCGAGGGGGGCAGGTTGGGCACGGCCTGGAAGATGATCGAGCGGCCGTCGGGGCTGAAGTAACCCTCCCCGGCGCGGGCGAACCCGGAGGTGACCTGGCGGATGTGCTTCAGATGCTTGGCCTCGAGGCGGGCCACGTCCTCGGCCGACGGCGCCGGCGTGCCGCCGGGGGGATGCTGGGCGATCAGTGCCGCGGCCAGGAGGAACGTCGGTGCGAGCGAAGACATCAGGGTCGGCT
The DNA here is from genome assembly GCA_021324445.1 of Isosphaeraceae bacterium. Taxonomy (GTDB): domain Bacteria; phylum Planctomycetota; class Planctomycetia; order Isosphaerales; family Isosphaeraceae; genus JAJPJC01. The sequence goes on along the minus strand of JAJPJC010000399.1, from coordinate 17,105 downwards.
TTCGGTCTCAAAGTGTCTCGGCGAGTGGTCGATCACGACGGACGTGCCTAGTATAAGTTGGGACATCCAGGGTTGCCATGCATTCCCGGCGTCTCCTGGGCGAGCCCAGGCTTTGATGGGCAGCGCCTTCGGTGGAACCTCATTTCCCCGAAGGGGATAGAGATCAAAGCCTGGGGTCGCCGGAGGGCCCACCTTGGGGGAAGGGAAGTCAGCCGTGCGGATCTATACGAAGACGGGGGACGACGGGACCACGGGCCTGCTGGGCCAGGGGCGCGTGGTCAAGGATGATCTGCGGGTCGAGGTCTACGGCACCGTCGATGAGCTGAACGCGACGCTGGGCGTGGCGCGCGCCCAGGGGCTCGACCCGGACGCCCGCAGCCTGGTCGCGACGCTCCAGGACGAGCTCTTCGTCGTCGGCTCGGCGCTGGCCGACCCGTCGGCGCAGGGGCCGTTCCACCACGCCATCACCGCCGAGCACGTCGCGCGGTTGGAGTCGGCGATCGACCGGCTGGAAGACGAGCTCGAGCCCTTGACCCGGTTTATCCTGCCCGGCGGGGCCCTGCCGGCCGCGCAGCTCCACCTGGCGCGAACGGTCTGCCGCCGGGCGGAGCGGCTGGCGGTGCGACTGGCGCGCCAGCCGGGGCAGGACGTGCCCCGGGCGATCCTCGCTTACCTGAACCGGCTCAGTGATCTCTTGTTCGTGCTGGCCCGGGCGGTCAATCGTCGCGCGGGCGTCGCCGAGGTCCACTGGAAAGGCAGGTAGAACCGCGATGCCCGCGACGACGAGTCAGGCCGGCGGCCTCCGCGATCACGTGGTGCTGATCACCGGCGGCCGTCGCGTCGGCGGTGATCTGGCGATCCGGCTCGCCCAGCGCGGGGCCACCGTCGCCATGACCTATTTCACCAGCCGGGCGGCGATCGAGCAGACCATCGCGACCGTCGAGGCGCAGGGCGTTCCCGGCCTGGCCGTCGCCGCCGATCTGACGCGATCCGAGCAGGCCCAGGACGCGGTGCGCCAGGTCATCGACCGCTTCGGCCGGCTCGATGCCCTGGTGAACATGGCGAGTCTCTATCGCCGGACGCCACTGGCGACGCTCTCGGCGCGCGACTTCGAGGAGATGATCGCGGCCAACCTCGCCGCGCCCTATCACGCGGCCGTGGCCGCGGCCCGGTGGATGCTCGAGCAGCCCGGTCGCGACGGGATCAAGGGACGGATCGTCAACCTCGGCGATTGGGCCAGCGAGCGCCCTTACAAGGACTACCTTCCCTATCTGATTGCCAAGGGCGGCCTGACCACCATGACCCTGGCCCTGGCCCGGGAGCTGGCTCCCCACATCCTCGTCGCGATGATCCAGCCGGCGATGATCGACCCACCGGCCGGCCTCACCCCGGACGAGCTGGAGACCGTGCTGGCGCAGACCCCGCTGCGCCGCATCGGCTCCCCCGGCGACGTCAACCGGCTGATCCTCTACCTGCTCGAAGGGACGAACTTCGTCACCGGGGCTTGCTTCCGCGTCGATGGCGGGCGATTCCTGGGCGAGGCCCCGTGATGCGCCGATCCTCAGGAGTCCAGTCCAGGAGGCGGCACGACCCCAGGCCGCCTGGGCGGGAATTACCCCGTCGCCGAACTGGCGCGGGCCGGGGCGGCGACGGCCGCGGGGGGAGTGGCCAGCGCCGCGGCCGGGCGGGCCTCGGCCACGTCGTGGTCGATCTCGATGATCGGCCGGGCACCGATCAGGCGGCTCATGGCGACCTCGTAGCCGAGGAATCGGACATTCTCCAGGATGGCCAGGGCCTCCGCGTAGCCGATCTTCTGCGCCAGGCCCAGCAGCTTCCGCTCTTCAGGGGAATGGAGCTCAGCCGGCTGAGTGGCATCGACGTCCAGCGAATCGTCGGCAAGGAAATCCAGCGAGACGTTCACGGCCTTGGCCAGGCGGAAGGCATTATCCAGCCCCGGCCGCGACTTCCCCTGGAGGATCCGGGAGATCTCCGAGTCGCTCACCTGGGAAAGCCGGGCGAGCTTCTGGCCGTTGAGGCTGTGCCGATTCATCAGCATTTGCAGCTTGTCTTTGAGTTTCATGCCTGGACCATACGACATCTCCCCGATGCGGGGAATAGCGGCCTCTCAAATTCGCAAAAGAATCCCCGATACGGACCCAGGCGGCTCTTCTGGGCAATGGCTGGATTGCCAGGAGCGCGGCGAGCGGCGGCTGGGAGAGGTCGATCGTCGGTCGACGAGGGAGCATGATAACGGATCAGCAGCCGGATTCAAATCACAATCGAAAAATGAGGACGGCGAGGGCGCCATGGTGGCGGCCGCGCCGGCAGTGGGCCAGGGAGCGGTGGCTCGCGCCGGCAGAACCGGAGCTCAGGCGGGGCGACGGACCACGTACTGGGCCAGGATGCGCAAGACCGACTTGGCGTCGGAGTCGGCCAGGCCGTGCAGCGCGTCGAGGGCCTGCTCGACGTGCTGCTGGGCGCGCTGCCAGGCGCGGTCGAGGGCCCCGGTCGTTTCGAGATAGGGCCGCAGGTGCTTCCGCTGGTCGGCCGTGGCCTCGGCCAGCACGCGGCGGAGGCTCGCGGCGATCTCCGGCTCGACGAGCTGGAGGAGGTAGATCAACGGCAGAGTCAGCTTTTGTTTCTCCAGGTCGGTCCCCAAGCTCTTGCCGGTATTCCGCTCGTCGCCCCAGATATCCAGCACATCGTCGGCGATCTGGAAGGCGATTCCGAGGTTGCGACCATAGCGCTCCAGGGCCTCGACCGTCGCTTCGGGCGCGCCGGCGTAGGAGGCGCCCAGGCGGCAGCAGACGGCCGTCAGCTCGGCGGTCTTCCCCTCGATGATCGCGAAGTATTCGGCCTCGCCCAGCTCGAAGTTGCCCCGGTGGTGGACCTGCTGCATCTCGCCCTCACAGACCTTGTTGGTCGCATGGCCGATCCATCGGCAGGCACGGGTCGACTCCAGCGACGCGGCCAGATGGAAGGCGTGGGTGAAGAGGTAGTCGCCCAGCAGCACGGCGGTCTCGTTGCCCCACTCGGCGTTGACCGTCGCGGCATGCCGGCGGACGATCGCCTCGTCGAGCACGTCGTCATGGACCAGGGTGGCCGTGTGGATCATCTCCACCACCGCCGCCAGCACCGGGTGGGCCTCGGTGAGCCGGCCGCACGCCCGGCCCGAGAGCAGCACCAGCGCCGGCCGCAGCCGCTTGCCCTGAAAATCGGCGCCATGGTCGACCAGATGTTGCACAAACGGGAACCGACTTTGCAACTCGGCCTGAAAGAGGCGCTCGGCGTGGGCCAGCTCGGCGGCGATCGGCGCGTAGAGATCGGCCAATCGGGGCCGGCTTTCCCCGGCTTCGAGCCGCGTCCGGAACGACATTCCAGTCCTCCCCCGAGTGCGGTGCGTCTCACCCCGGCGCGGCTTCCGGACCCTGACTGGCGCGACCGCCGCCGGGCCGGCCAGACCCCGCACGGGGAGGATCCCCGTCCGCCCGTCGATAACGGCCGCTCCGCCCGCCGGTCTTCTCTTCGAGCTGGATGGGCCCGATGACCATGCCGCGATCGACCGCCTTGCACATGTCGTAAACCGTCAGCGCCGCCACGCTCACGCCCGTCAGGGCTTCCATTTCCACCCCGGTCCGGCCGTGGACCTTCACGCACGCCTCGATCCGCAGTGCGTCCGGCTCCTCGGGCGTGAGGCTCAGCTCCACGCTGTCCAGCCCCAGCGGATGGCACAGCGGAATCAACTCCCCCGTCCGCTTGGCCGCCATGATCCCCGCCAGCCGGGCCACTTCCAGCACATCGCCCTTGGCCAGACCGCGATCCTTCACGAGCTCCAGAGTCGTCGCCGCCATCCGGACCCGGCCGCTGGCCCGGGCGGTGCGCAGGGTCACCGGCTTGACCGAGACATCGACCATCCGGCTGGCCCCGCTCTCATCGAAGTGCGTCAACTCGCTCATGGCCACCACCCGGGTTCGTTCAATTCATTCTGAACGTATTTTACAAATTGTCGACTCGCCGGCTAGCCCGACTTCCGCACCCGACCTCAGGATTCTCCCTGTTTGGGAAGCCGCGGCGATGGTTTCAGTCACTGCCTGCCGATCCGAATGGTCACTCCCAGGTCTTGATTGGTTGCATGATCTCCGCGGGGATGTTCATCAGGGGGACCCCAGTCCCCAGGGGCACGGCACGCGCCCGGTTCAACGCCCTCAAGCATGGACTCAAAGCCGGTCTTCCGGTTCGCCCCGGCGAGGACCCTCAGGAATACCAGGGGCGACTTCAAGCCTGGATGGCCGACCTCCAGCCCCAAAACGACGTGGAGCAAAGCCTGGTCGAGCGTGCCGTGACGCTCACCTGGCGGCTCGACCGCGCCGAGCGCGCCGAGACCGCTCGCCTGGCCAGCCTCCTCCGCACCGCGCCGGAAGAGGCGGCGCTCCGGCAGCAGCAGGAGCTGCGCGACACCCTCCCGCGAGCCGACCCTGACCCGCTCCCCGCGCCGGAGCGGGGCTCAGGTGGGCCAGCCGCCCCCCGGCTGCCCTCAGCCAGCGGGGGGCGGCTGGCCCACAGAAAACCCGCCGAACGAACCTGGTCACTCGCCATGGATCACTCCCATCAACGTGCAATGCGCAAGCAGCGCCGGTCCACTGGAGCCGCGCCTCCCTTGTCTTGGGAAACTCGATCCGTGACAATCGAACGGATGGACACCTGCCACGTCATCGCTGAGGTCTGCCGCGCCGCCGACGCCACCCAGCTTGGTGGACATCGGGACCAGGCGCGTTCGTCCGCGCGCCGTGGGATTCTCCGTGTGGTCGCAGCGCTGGGAATCCTCGCGTGTATCGCGCCCGCGGTCCCGGCGACGGAACCGATGGGAGACTCGTTCGACACTCTGGCCCATCAATTCCAGAACACGACGCGCCCGGTCATCCAGCGGTTCTGCCTGGAGTGTCATTCCACGGAGGAGCAGGAAGGGGAGCTGGACCTCGAGCGGTTCGCGACACTGGCGGACGTCCGGCGCGACACCAGGGTCTGGCAGAAAGTGGCCGAGATGCTCGATCACCGGGAGATGCCGCCCAAACGGGCGAAGCAGCCCTCGACCGAGCAGCGGGAACAGTTGCGGGGATGGGTCGAGCGGTATCTCCGCGCCGAAGCGCTGGCGCATGCCGGCGATCCCGGGCCGGTCATCCTCCGCCGGCTCAACAACGCCCAGTACACCTACACCCTGCGCGATCTGACCGGCCTCGATTCGCTGGACCCGGCGCGCGAGTTCCCCGTCGATGGCGCGGCGGGCGAAGGGTTCACCAACGCGGGCAACGCGCTGGTGATGTCGCCGGCCTTGCTCACGAAGTATCTGGCCGCCGCCAAGCAGGTGGCCGCCCACGCGGTGCTCTTGCCCGACGGTTTTCGCTTCTCACCCAGTACGACCCGGCGCGACTGGACCAACGAGATCGTCGCGCGGATTCGCCAGTTCTATCGCGAATTCAGCGACGCGCGGGGTAGCGAGACAGTGAACTTGCAAGGCATCGTGTTCGACACCAACGACGGTGGCCGCCTGCCCCTGGAACCATACCTCGCCGCCACGATCGCCGAACGCGACGCACTCGCTTCCGGCACCCGGACCATCGCCGCCGTGGCGCAATCACGACAGCTCAACGCCAAGTACCTGGGCATCCTCTGGCGAAGTCTCACCAGCCGGGAACCGTCGCTCTTGCTCGATGGCGTGCGCGCGCAATGGCGACGAGCCAGGCCAGGCGATGCCGCCGCCCTGACCGCCGCGATCGCCCGCTGGCAGAAGGCGCTGTGGCGATTCCGGACCGTCGGCCATATCGGCAAGGTCGGCGGACCAACGCGATGGCTGGAGCCGGTGGACCCCGTGATTTCCCGCCAGGACGTGCGCTTCAAGGTCCCGGTGACCTCCGGCAACCCGGAAGTCGTGCTCTCGTTGGTCGCGACCGATGCCGGTGACGGCCCCGCGCACGACGTCGTCGTCTGGCAACAACCGCGACTGGTGGCCCCGGGCCGGCCCGACCTGCCGTTGCGCCACGTTCGCGCCGTCAGCCGGTACCTGGCGCGGCGTCGCGACCAGATCTTCGCCCGCGCCGCGACGTACCTGATCGCGGCCGGCGAAGCCGCCGAAGAGCCCAACCAGGCGGACATCGCCAAGCTGGCCCGGAAACACGGTGTCGAACCGGACGCCCTCGGCGCCTGGCTCGACTACCTCGGCATCGGCTCCGACGACGCCGTGCCGTTGCAGGGTTATCTCCCCAGGGCGATCCGGAACGCGTCGAACCACAGCTTCCTCAACGGCTGGGGCAATCCCGACCTGCCGCAATTGCTGGCCAACTCGTCGGACCAGCACGTCCGCATCCCCGGCAACATGAAACCGCACAGCGTCGCGGTGCATCCGACGCCGAGTCTCCGCGTGGGGGTCGGCTGGCGCAGCCCGCTGTCGTCGACCTTCCGCCTCGAGGGAGCGGTCACACACGCGCACCCCGAGTGCGGCAATGGCGTGACCTGGTCGCTGGAGCTGCGCCGGGGACGAACCCGCCGGCGCCTCGCCGCCGGCCTGGCCGTGGGGAGCAAAACCGTCCATCTCGGCCCGCTGGAGCGCCTCGACCTCCGCGCCGGCGACCTGGTCTCGTTGCTGATCGGACCGCGCAACGGGAATCACGCCTGCGACTTGACGGCGATCGACCTGAAGCTGACGAGCAGCGGCGATGACCATCGGACCTGGGACCTCGCGGGAGATGTCTCGAGCGACGTCCTCGCCGGCAACCCGCACCGGGATTCGTTCGGCAACGCGGCGGTCTGGCACTTCTACGCCGAGCCGGACCAGGCGGGTGTGATCGGCCCGGTGATCCCCGCCGGTTCGCTGCTGGCGCGCTGGCAAGCGGCCCGGACCGCCAGCGATCGGCACCGGCTGGCAAACGAAGTGCAAACGTTGTTGATCGCAGGACCGCCCGCGGCCAGGAACAGCCCCGATGCCGCGCTCTATCGACAGCTCGCCTCGCTGGGCGGCCCGTTGTTCACCGCGCTGCTCCAGGCCCGCGCGGGGGATCGGACGGAGACCGCTCCCCAATCGCCGGGACACTCCCAGAGTCCCACGACGGCCGGCCCGGAGTGGGGTCTAGACCCCGCGCAGTTCGGCAAGCATCCCAGTGGGAGCGCGATCGACGAAGCCAGCCTTTGTGTCCAGGCGCCCTCGGTCGTCACGATGCGGCTGCCTGCCGACCTGGTGGAAGGTCGTGAACTGGTGGTGACCGGCGTGCTCGACCGGTCGGCCGGCGCCGAGGGGAGCGTGCAACTCCAGGTCGTCGCCGGGCAGCCGCCGTTGCCACCTGGACTCCGCGCCGGGACCCCGATCCTCGTGAATGAGGCAAGCCAGGCGCGGACGCGCGTGGCGGCGGCGCTCCAGGAGTTCCGCATGCTGTTCCCGGCGGCCCTCTGCTACTCCAAGATCGTGCCGGTGGATGAAGTCATCACCTTGATGTTGTTCTATCGCGAGGACGACCACCTCGTCCGGTTGATGCTCGACGACGCCCAGGCAGCCTACCTCAACCGGCTGTGGGACGAGCTGCGCTTTGTCAGCCAGGACGCGTTGACGCTCGTCGATGCCTTCGCGCAATTGATGGAGTACGCGTCGCAGGATGCCGATCCCTCGGTGTTCGCGCCGTTGCGGCAGCCGATCCTCGACCGGGCCGCGGCCTTCCGGCGACGCCTCGAAACCACGGAGCCGATCCAGCTCCAGGCCCTCCTCGACTTCGCGGCGCGCGCGTATCGCCGGCCGCTGCGCGAGTCGGAGTCGCGCGAGCTGCGCGCCCTGTACCAGGCGCTGCGCCGGCAAGGCCTGGGACACGACCAGGCCTTCCACCTCACGCTGGCGCGCGTTCTCGTGGCACCGCCATTCTTGTACCGCGTCGAGACGCCCGGGCCTGGTGCGGGGCAGCAACCAGTCTCCGACTTCGAGCTGGCCAGCCGGCTCAGCTATTTCCTCTGGTCCTCACTCCCCGACGACGAGCTGCGCTCGCTGGCGGCCGCCGGCACGCTGCACGAGACCGGCACGCTGCTCGCGCAGACCCGCCGCATGCTCCGCGACGGCAAGATCCGCCGGCTCGCCACCGAGTTCGCCTGCCAGTGGCTCCACGTTTACGACTTCGATCGCCTCGACGAGAAGAGCGAGCGCACCTTTCCCACGTTCCTGAAGCTCCGCGGCGCGATGTATGAAGAATCCATCCGGTTCTTCACCGACGTGTTTCAGTCGAACCGGACCGTGCTCGACATCCTCGACGCCGATTACACGTTCCTCAACCAGGACCTGGCCGAGCATTACCAGGTACCCGGCGTGCGGGGAGCTGATTGGCGTCGTGTTGACGGTGTCAAGAAGTATGCACGCGGTGGGATTCTCCGCCAGGCGTCCACCCTGGCCAAGCAATCCGGCGCCTCGCGAACGAGCCCGATCCTGCGTGGCAACTGGATCAGCGAGGTCTTGCTGGGCGAACGCCTGCCGCGCCCGCCCAAGGGCGTGCCGCCGCTTCCCGATGATGAAGCCGCACTCCAGGGTCTGAGCGTCCGCGAGCTGGTGGAGAAGCACACACGCGACGCCAAGTGTGCCGTCTGCCATCGCCGTATCGACCCCTTCGGCTTCGCCCTGGAACGTTACGACGCCATCGGCCGCTGGCGCGAGAAGGAGGTCGGCGACCGGCCGATCGACACGCACACCAGGACCCCCGACGGCCGGCCCATCGACGGCGCCGATGGCCTGGCAGCCTACCTGCTCTCCGACCGCCGCGACGCCTTCGTGAGACAGTTCTGCCGCAAGCTGCTGGGCTATGCACTGGGACGAGCCGTACAGCTTTCCGACCAACCGCTCCTGTCCGAGATGCAGACCGAATTGATGGCGCACAATTACCATGTGCGCGTCGCCGTCGAAGCCGTCGTCCGCAGTCGACAGTTCCGCGAGATTCGAGGACGCGAAACACCATCAGGGGATTGACCAGGAGTGCACGCGGTGACCACTCACAGATTCACCCGCCGTACGATGCTGCGAGGACTGGGCGTGACCATGGCGCTGCCGTGGCTCGAGTCGTTAAACGTCTGGGGCGATGAGGCCCAGGGCGCCAGGGAGGCCAGCCAGGCGCCGGTCCGGCTGGCGGTGTTGTTCGCCGGCAACGGCTTTCATAGCAAGGAGTGGTGGGCCAGGGGACAAGGCCAGAGCATGGAGCTCGGCAAGGTGCTGGCGCCGCTCCAGGAGTTCCGCGACCGCATGCTGTTCATCCGCGGCCTGTACAACGCCGAGGCGCTCAAGGGGAACATCCACAGCTCGCAGACCGGCAACCTCCTCTCCGGTGCGCCGCTGGCCTCCGGCGGCGAGATCCATTCCGGCACGAGCGTCGATCAAGTGGTCGCGCAACGCCATGGCCGTTCGACCAAGGTGCCCAGCCTGATCCTGGGGTGCGAGCCATCAAACCCCTCGGTCCACAAGAATTACTCGATGCTCTACAGCTCGCACATCTCGTGGAGCTCGCCGACCACGCCGACGCCCCTGGAGCTTTACCCCGCGCTCGCCTTCGATCGGCTGTTCAAGGATGAAGTCCAGCATGGCGACGCGAGCGTGCTCGATTCCGTGCTCAACGAGGCGAAGTCCCTGCGCCAGCAGATCAGCACGAGCGACCAGCGCAAGTTCGACGAGTACCTGGACTCGGTCCGCGACGTCGAGCAGCGGATCGCCGGTGCCGGGAAGAAGGGCGAGCTCCAGGGCTGGCGGCCGACCCTCGACAAGCCGAACCTGCCGCGTCCGCCCGAGGGCATCCCCCAGAACATCGCCGAGCACATGCGGCTGATGTGCGACATCCTGGTGCTCGGCTTCCAGACCGACACGACCCGGATCACGACCCTCAAGCTGAACAACGACCATTCCTCTCTGCGATTCCCACATCTAGGTGTGGATTACATGATCCATCACCTGCTGTCGCATTCCGACACGGCCGACTGGCTGAAGGTGAACCAGTTCTTCGTCGAGCAAGTGGCCTACATCGCCCGCAAGCTGGATGCGATCCAGGAAGGGGAACGCACCGCGCTGGACAACACGATGCTCCTGTTCTGCTCCAGCATGTTGACCGGCGGCCACGATGCGTCCCAATTGCCCGTCGTCCTGCTGGGACGTGGCGGCGGCCGGATTCAATCCGGCCGCGTCCTCGACTATCGGAACAACCCCAACCGCCAGATGTGCCGCCTCTACCTGTCGATGATGGACAAGATGGACGTCCATCTCGACCGATTCGGCGACGCGACCGAGCCGCTCGCCGAGGTGTAATCTTGCCGCGCTCCCATATCCGGGGGCGCGGACGGTCCCAAGGCTCAAGAACCCGGTGCGTCGGTCGCGGGGTCGTCGGTGTACTCGGCGCCAAGGTCGTCGAACCAGACCCGGCCGGGACCGTAAATCTGCGGGGCGATGATGATCTGCTTGGTGCCCGGCGGGATCGTCACCACGCCTTCGTACCGCTTCCCGTCGTGGGTCACGGGTCGGGTGGTCGGCTCTTTCGGGCCGATGGAGCGGACCCAGGCATGGCTCCACTCTCCCTTGCTGTCCAGGAACTGGCTCTCAAGGATTGCCTTGCAAACCCCCCAAGATGACCTGGTGAGTGCGACGCCTCCCGCTCCGGCCGGCATTCCCAGGCCGCGGCGGGCTCAAACCCGCTGAGCACGAGGCGAATTTCCCGATCCCTGTTGGAAGTCGTCGGGTCTTGGGATAGATTCATAGCAATCGCGGACGGGTGTGTTCCCGACACGGAATCCAGGGGACTCAATCGATGAAGCGGATGACGATGCGGATCTCGGGGTTGTGCCTGATCGCCGTTTTGGGCGTCTGCGCCGCCGCGCGGGCCGAGTGCAAGACAATCGCCCGATGCGGGGCCGGGTTCCTGGAGGAGGTCAACGGCTCCCGGGTGCTGCACGTCAAGGGAGAGCCCTACGAGATGGGCTACCAGCAAGGTGCCCTGCTGCGCGACGACATCCGCGAGCTGGTCCATTTCCTGTTCGACGTCAAGGCCAAGGCGATCACAGTCGAGGTTGGGGGCATCAAGCTGCTGAATCCGAAGCAGGTGATCAAGGGGATCGTGGCCCAGCAGCGGAAGTACGTGCCCGAGCGGTTCTTCGACGAGATGCGCGGGATCGCCGATGGCGCGGGGATGGATGTCCAGGATATCGTCGTCGCCAATTTCATCCCCGAGCTGTTCCACTGCTCCGGGTTCGCCCTCAGTGGATCGGCGACCAGGGATGGGACGCTCTACCACGGCCGGATCCTCGATTACGGGTGCGACTGGAAGCTCCAGGAGCATGCCGTCTTGACGGTGGCCGAGCCCCGGGGCAGGATTCCGTTCGTGAACGTCACCTATGCCGGGTTCGTGGGCTCGGTCACGGGGATGAACGCCGAGCGGGTCTCGATCGGCGAGATGGGAGGGCGGGGGATGGGCCACTGGGACGGCACGCCGATGGCGCTGCTGGTCCGGATGGTCCTGGAGGAGGCGGATACGCTCGAGCGCGCGATCGCCGTCTTCCGGGACCGGCCCCGGACCTGTGAATACTACTACGTGATCGCCGACGGCAAGACGGGCAAGGCGGTCGGCATGGAGGCATCCTGGGACGTCTTCGGCACGGTGGCCATGGGTGAGAGTCATGCCAAGCTGCCGACCGCCATCAAGGATGCCGTCGTCCTCTCGGCCGGCGACCGGTACAAGGAGCTGGTCCGCCGGGTGCAGACGGGGCTCGGGACCTTCGACGCCGAGTCGGCGCGGCACCTGATGGACCGGCCCGTCGCCATGAAGTCGAACCTGCACAGCGTCCTGTTCGAGACGACGACGACCCGGTTGTGGGTCGCCCACGCCTCGAAGGACGGCAAACCCGCCGCCGAACAGCCGTACGCCGCGTTCCAGCTTTCCCAGCTGCTGAGGCATCAGCCGGATCCCTCGGCCCCGGCGCTGCCGGTGCCCCCGGCCGCCCCGGCGCGCGCGGCCCGCGCCGCCCGTTGAGCGTCAGATCCACCAGAACCCCCAAGGCCTTTCGACCCCGGATGTTTGCCGGATCAATCTCATCCATTGAGCAACCCCCCCCGGAGAGCCTCTCGATGCGGACGATGTGGACGGTCGCGGCCCTGCTGGCGTGCGGGGCCCTTGGTTCGCAAGCCGCACTCGCCCAGACCAGGAGCATCAACCTGAGCACCAAGGAGGGAGTGGCGGCAGTCAAGGGACAGTGGCGGTATCACGACGTCAAGATCGTCGAGGTCGAGGGGAAGGCCCCCGACGGCAAACCCAACAAGACCTACAACATCGAGCCCCGGGGCGACCAGGCCTCCAAGCCCGAGTACGATGACAGCCACTGGGAGGTCATCGCCCCCGAGACCCTCAAAAATCGCCGCTCGACCGGGCAGGTCTGCTTCTGCTGGTATCGGATCAAGATCACGATCCCGCCCGAGGCGGCGGGGAAAGCCGTGTTCTTCCGGACGACCGTGGATGACTACGGCGAGGTCTGGGTCGACGGCAAGCTGCCGCGAGCCCCGGGCAAGAGCGGCGAGGCGATCGTCGCCGGGTTCAACGTCCCCAACCGCGTCGAGCTCAAGGACGCCCAGCCGGGGAAGGTCTACCAGATCGCCGTCTTCGGCATCAACGGCCCGATCTCGGCGGCACCCTCCAACTGGATCTTCCTCCGCGATACGTACCTCGATCTCGTGGACCGGAAGTGAGGTTCGCCGGGGGTCTCCTTGGATCGCGGCCACCCGGATCCGGATCAATTCGTCTGCGCCGGCGCGGGCCGCCCCTTCCAGGTCGCCCGGTAGCCGAGTGCCGCCCGAGCGAAGGCGAACCACTGGATCGCCAGGAGGATGAGGACACCGACCGGGTGCAGAACGGCTCCGAGGAGCGACTGGTGGAACCGCCCGACGCCAACCAGTCGCGGAAGATACGCCGCGAGCAAGGCCAGCATCGCCAGGGCCAGTTCCCCCGTCGAAAGCGCCGGCGCCCGCAATACCAGCATCAGGGGCAAGACCTGTCCGCCGAAGAGGAGCAGAGTGGCCGGCAGGATCAAGGTCGGAGCGCCCAGGGCCTCCGTCGCGTTCTTGGTCAGTCCCGACCAGAGGTCCGAGGCGCCGCGGTACATCTGGCAGGTCGCCAGGTCGGTCGCGTCGAACAGGTCCGTGCCCAGTCCCGCCGCACGATAGGCCCTGGGGAGCTTGATCCCGTCATGAAAGGTCGCACGGATCGCGGCGTGTCCACCCATTCGCTCATACGACGTCTTCCTGGTGACGAAGAGCTGGCCGCAGCCGGCGGCCAACCGCGGCGACGAGTCGGACCTCATCCGTCGGATCGGCAGGAAGCCCAGTAAGATGAAATGGATCAACGGAATGACCAGCTTCGCGAGGAGGCCCGCGCTCTCCTGGCGGGGTAAGCCGCTGACCAGATCGGCGCCCGACTCATCGAGGAACGCAGCCATCCGGATCAAGGCGTCCGGGACCAGCCGCACGTCGGCATCGAGAAACACGAGCATGGGCCGGGTTGCCAGCCGGCCGAGGACCGCGCAGGCATGCTGCTTGCCGGACCATCCCGGCGGGAGTTCGGGGGCCTGGTGCAACCGGACTCGGGTGTCGCGCGCGGCGATCGCCTGGACGATCCCCGCGGTCGCGTCCCGCGAGTGGTCGTCGAGCACGATCACTTCCAGGTCGACACCCCTGCTGGCCAGCACCGATGCCACCGCGGCGCCGATCGAGGGCTCCTCGTCCCGTGCGGGGATCAGTACGGAGACCGGCAGCGTCGTTTGCAGCTCCGCCGCGGGCGGCGGCCGAAAGTGCCGGAGGTTGGCCAGGAACAGGAGAGCAGGCACGGCGGCGAAGACCAGCGCGGTGAGACAGACGCAGGTGAGCACGGTCGCGGACTCGCGGGGGCTCAAGGGTTTGGCGGATCGCCATGCGCGGCGACGAACCGACGGCCGCGCGCCACGGCCCGGAATCGCCGCCAGGCATCGTACCATCCGCCCACCCCCGCGCCGCCCCTGAGCACCGTCTCGAATCGCGCCGGGTCGCGGCTGATCGCATCGAGGGCCAGGGCGTCCTGGGTCGCTTCCAGGGCGCGCTCGATTCGTGCCGTCCACTCTCCCGGCGCCGACTTCTGCGCCGGTCCACCGAGTGCAATCGGCGGGCCGAACCGCGCCAGAGCCTCGGGAGTTCGCTCGGTCCAGAAGGCATATTCCAGGGCCAGGGGTAGGACCTGTCCTGCCTCAAGGCGCCGGGCGAGGTGCCCAATCCCTGGTTCGAGCTGCGCAGGCCGCTGGCGCGGGTCGGTGAATCGCCCCTGCGCGGTTACCCAGAGCACGGCGTCGGGCTGGGCCAGGGCGGCCAGGCTCCGCCGCAGGAACGCCAGGCCTCCGGGGACCGTACCGGGCTCGATCCCGAAGAACCCGAGCCGTTCGAGGAACGGATACTTTGCCAATCCAGCGGAATCGATCGGCGCCGAGTGGCGGATCCGGTCCGGCCAGAAGCCTGACAACACCAGCCCGATCATCGGGTCCCACCACGACGGGTGGTTCATGACCACAACCCACGGCCCGGCCAGGCGCTCGTCGGGCCGATATCCCTGGCGAGCCAGCCGGAGAGCATGGATGTGCCGGGCCACGTATCGCCGCGCATACCCGCGAAACAGCCCGAAGACCCAGGGCGACCGCCCGCTCGGCGGAGCTCCGCTCATGTCAAGTCCTTTCTCCGCGGGATCGACCGTCACCAAACGGGAGTGCACCGCGGCGTTGCTGGGGGCATCCGATTCCTCAGGGCCCGGTTGACCAGCCCGTCACGGTCGAGTGCATCCGCGGCGATCCAGCCGGACATCAGGACCATGGGCATTCCCGGACCCGGGTGCGCCGCGCCTCCGGCCAGGTATAACCGTTCAACGTCGGGACTGCGGTTCGACGGCTTGAACGCGCCCTGGAGCCGGCCATGGCTGGCCAGACCGTAGATCGCGCCGTTCCACACGCCGTAGCGGTCTTGGATGTCGCGCGGCGTCAGCCAGCTCTCGAACCGGATGCGTGCCTCGAGGTCAACGAGCCCGGCGGTCCGGCCCAGCTTGTCGAGAATCACCCGGCGGTAAGCCGGCAGCATCCGGTCCCAGTCGTGATCGTCGCGGAGGTAGGGCGTGTGGACCAGCACGTACAGCGCCTCGCCCCCGGGCGGCGCGACCTCCGGTTCCGTCCGCGACGGGGCGCACACATAGCATGTCGGGTCGGGGGCCGGTCGCCCCTCGCGATAGATCGCCCGGAACTCCTCCTCGGGGTCGCGCGAGAATACGAAGTTATGATGCAGCAATTGATCGTATCGACGATCCAATCCGAGAGAGAGCACGACCCCGGAACACGCCGATTCGTAACGACGTCTGCTTTCGAACCGGGCGGCGGCCACGGTGCCGGCGAGCAGCTCGCGGTGCGTCCGCACGGAGTCGGCGTTCGAGACCAGCGCCGCCAGTCCCACCCGCTCGCCCCCCTCGGTCAGGACGCCCGCGACACCACCTCGGGAATCGCGGAGGATGGAGCGGACCGGGGTGTTCAGCCGCCACTCAACACCAAGGTCGCGCGCGAGCTCCGCCAGGGCTCGCGGCACGGCCCGCGTCCCCCCCCTGGGGTACCACACGCCCTCGCCCGTCTGCATCGCGGCGATGCCGCAGAGCACCGCGGGCGCGGCATCGGGCGCCGAGCCGACGTACTGTGTGAAGTGGTCGAGCATCTGGGCAACGCGTGGCTCGTTGACGAACGAACGGACGGTACCGGCCACGGTCGTCCAGGGCCGCATCGCGAGCACGTCCGCCAGGATGCGCGGCTGGAACGTCGACCGCAACTCGAACAGATCCTTCAGCGATCCGGCCGACCGCCAGAAGAAGTACCGCTGTGAGATGGAGCGGAGCGTCTCGGCGAGGCCGAGGAACCTGCGATAGCCCTCGTCGAGGTCCTTGCCCGGCGCGAACGCCGCCAGGGTCCGGGACATCGTGCCGGAGTCCGCATGCAGGTCGAGGATCGAGCCGTCGTCGAAGAACGATCGCCACTGGGGGTCGAGCGGGACCAGGTCGAGCGCACCCCGGAGGTCGCGGCCCGCCTCGGCAAAGATCCGCGCCAGCACCGAGGGCATCAGGAAAATCGTGGGCCCCAGATCGAATCGGAAGCCGTCGGCCTCGAGCACCGCGGCTTTGCCTCCGAGCCAGTCATTGCGCTCGAAGACGACCACGTCGTACCCCCACGCGGCGAGCGTGCAAGCGGCCGCCAGCCCGCCGAGCCCACCGCCGATCACTCCGACGCGACCAGACCTCGATTCTCGGGTCATCACAGGCTCCTCAGGGTTCTCGACCTGCATCTTATCCGACTTCCACCATCCGGCGCGCCGGGACGGTCTGGGCCGGAGCTGCGACGTCGAGCCAACCGGTCGGCAGGCCGAGGTCCTCTGCCAGGAGCCTTGCTGTGATCCGCGCGCTCTCGAAGATCACCGGCAAGCCGCTCCCGGGGTGCGTCCCGCCGCCGACCAGGTAGACCGCGCCGAGGTCTTCAAACCGGTTGCGGGGCCGCAGGTGGAGCAACTGACGCAAGTTATGCGCCAGGTTGAACGTCGCGCCCTTGTGGATCTCGTACGAGTGCTCCCAGTCGGCCGGAGTCACCACCTGCTCGAAGCGAATGCGGCGATCGACGTCGTCGAGGCCGATCTTGCCGAGCTGCCGCAATGCCAGGGCCCGGAACCGGTCTTTCTCGCGGGCCCAGTCGACGTTCGCATGCCGATGTGTCACCGGCACGAGGACGTAGAGCGTGCTCATCCCGGGCGGTGCGAGCGAGGGGTCGGTCGTGCAGGCGTTTTGCACGTAGAACGAAGGGTCGTCCGAGAGCCGATGCCGGGTCTCGATGTCCTCGAGGTTCCTGCGGTAGTCGCGCGCCAGGTAGATCGTGTGGTGCGCCAGGTGGTCGTAGCTGCCCTCGATGCCCAGGTACATCATGAAGGTCGAGCACGAGAACCGCTTCCTGGCGATCCGGGCATCGGTCCATCGGCGGCGGAGCCGGTCCGGTACGAGCCGTCGCATGGCGCGGGCGAAGTCGGCGTTGAT
>JAJPJC010000463.1 GCA_021324445.1 Isosphaeraceae bacterium | reverse complement strand
GGCCGTCGGGCGCCTGCGGCAGAAGCCTCATCTGGTCCGTTCCTTCTTTGCACAGGCCGGGTTGAAGCTCAAGGAGACTTAAACCTCTTTGCGCAGCGGTCAGTAGAGTCTCCTGGATTGGGATCTGGTTCGTGTGTACACGAGCCGTATCCCAATTCGGCGGCAACACCGGTAACGGTAGCTCCCACTCTTCCTCGCTGGGATCAGAGTCCTGGGTCGGAAGGACGCGGTACAGGTTCTCACCGAGCTTGACGGCCTGCGTCGGGCCAACGACGGATGTCCCCTGGTTGAGCAGGGGAATGTAGATCGTCACGGCGCGAGTAGAGGAAGCCATCTCCGCCGACAGGGATCACCTCGCTGGTCAGATTGTCCACGACCACGGATCGTCCCGTTGTCGGATGGACGAACCGGGTTTCGGAATGCCCGGGATTGACATGATTCGGGGCCGGGAACCACTGCCCGCCTTGGATCGCCGCGGGAATCTGAACCGGCGTCCAGAGCCGCTTCCGCATCCGGTTCTTCCATTGCTGCGCCGAATGATTCCGACCCAATGTCCATGCTGGTCCACCCGGCACGCCACCGCTCATGCTGGTTCTCGTCGGCCGATTCGCTCCCACCGAACAGCTTGCGAACCGAACGAGACCAGGCTCTCCGACCGCCGGCTTCGTCGTCAGCGGCCCAGGCCGAGCCGCTCGCGATGGTAGGCCAGCCGCTCGGCCGAGGTCATCCGGGCAAAGTCGGGGAGGCCGTTGTCCATTGTCCGTTGTCCGCTGTCCGTTGTCGGTTGTCCGTCGCCGTCACTGCGTCCTGCGTACCGCTGGCTGCGCACGGTTCCCCAACTCACCGCTGGCAGGGAGCGAGACACTGAGTAGGATTCGGTGACGACGGGGCGCTTCGGTTGACAGGCACACTTCGCGGCCTCGCCGTTTGGCACCGCCGAGTGGGTCTGGCACGGGCATGGTGTGGAATTCGCCCGGGTCGCCGGAGCGACGCGGACCGCGGGTGTCCCGTTGGCGGACGGGCGCGGCTCGGGCACCGTCGGACGGCCGGTGCCGGTCGCAACCGCCGTTGACGTCCCGGCGTAGCTCATCGACTGGTCGGTCAGCTTGAGGTCGTCGTCGAGGCCGCGATGGGGACGGAGTCCCAGCTTGGACAGCACGGCGTGATAGGCCTTGACGGCCTCGACCGGCCCGATGTGACCATCGACGATCAAGCGGAGGAAATGGACGAACGCCAGTTGATTCTCGGCGTGGTTGATCTTGCGGCCGAAGAGGGCGACCTTGGCCCCGTACTTCTGGGCGTCGTGCAGGAGCTGGAAGGCGTCGCGGGTCGTACCGGCCGAGCCGCCCAGGATGCCCACGACCAGATGGGGATCGAACCGGACCAGCTCCTCCATCGCCCTGGGGCCGTGGTAGACCATCTTGAGGAACAGCGGGCGGCCGGTCGGGCCGACGCCCGCCAGCATCCGCGTGATCATGTCATTGATGTAGTGCGGCAGGACCTCCGCCGCAACCGCGCCGGGGATGTTGGGATCGAACACCTCGAGGAAGTAGCGGAAGCTCTTGCGCTCGGCCTCCTCGCGGAAGGCATGGAACCGCTCGAGGGTCGCCAGGTCGCGCTCGAGGTCGTTGTTGAACGTCACGCTGTACAAACCCAGGTCGGCCCCGAGAGCCCGCTCTTCGGGAGCACATTCGAGGTGGCCGCACTGGATGTGGTCGAGGCTGGCGCTCCGGAACGGCCGCGAGGGGGACAGGTGATAGGTTCCGCCCCGGGCGAGGTGGATGTCGGTCGTGTCGTTGGCCCGGACGGCGGGCGTGACCGGCAGCGCGTCGAACAGCCGTTCGCGGATCGTCAGGGCGTGATTCGAGCTGGCCGACATGAGCATGATGTCGACCAGTCCCGACCGCGCGATCAGCCGCATCTGCTCGCGGTACTCGTCCAGCGTCTTGAACCGGACCTCGCCCGCGTGCATCTCGGGCGACTGGCCGGGGGCACCGAGGCCCAGCGCCATGTCGGCGTCCTTGGCGTCGGCGATGATGAACTCGCGGCAATTGGGGTCGGCATGGATCGCGGCGAGCTTACGGTCGAGCGATTTCTCCATGACTCACCGCCTCCCTTGCCCTTGCCCGGAGATCGTGACGCGCGCGCGGCCGATCGGACCGTTGCCGCCACCTGCTCCCACGGTCACGCGGACGGGCCGCGCGCTGCCGTTGTCCGCGGGCTTCGACGGCTGGGCCTGTGCTGCCCTGGGTGCGCCGGCCGCCTTGGGATTGCTCTTGTAGACCGCCTCGATGGTCTCGCGCAGCACCTGGGCCGAGTGCTGGAGTGCCGACGTTTCCTTGGGCCAGAGCTCGATCTCGAGCTGGGATTCGACGCCCTGGCGGCCGACCACGGTCGGGATCGACAGGCAGACGTCGCGGATGCCGTAGGGGCCATTGATCAGCGAGGAGACCGGCAGGATTCGCTTCTGGTCGAGCGCCGCGGCGTGGATCACCTCGCGGATCGACAGGCCGACGGCGAATCCCGCGCCCCCCTTGAGCTGGATCACCTCGGCGCCGCTGCCCCGAGTCCGCTTGAGGATCGCCTCGGCGGTGGCAGGGGTCCAGCCCGGGAACCGTTCCAGGGGCAAGCCGGCGGCCTGGGCGGTCGACCAGATCGGTACCATGCTGTCGCCGTGCTCGCCCAGGATCAGGGCCGTGACCTGGGTGGGGGGAAGCCCGAGCCCCTCCGCGATCAGGCTGCGGAACCGCGCCGTGTCGAGCTGCGTGCCCAGCCCGATGACTCGGGTCGCCGGTAGGTCGAGCTGGCGGACGGCCAGATACGTCAAGACGTCCACCGGGTTGGAGACGACCAGGATGATCGCGTCGCGCCTCAGGCCGGCCGCGCTAACCTGGCCGAGGATGCCGAGGAACAGCTCGACGTTGCGATTGATCAGGTCGAGGCGGCTCTCGTCGGGCTTGCGCCGCAGGCCGGCCGTGATCACGATGACGTCGCTCTCGGGGATCGCCTCGTAGCCGGTCGCGCGGATCCGTTGATCGGCGACCAGCGAGGCCCCGTGCAGCAGGTCGAGGGCCTGACCCTTGACCTGGTCGACGTTGAGGTCGATCAGATCGATCTGGCTGACCACGCCGCCGCACTGGAGCGCGAAGGCCGCGGATGAGCCGACCAGGCCCCCGCCGCCAATAATGCTGACTTTCATGCGATCTCCTTGGAGTGGCAAGTGGCAAGTGGCCAAACCGAGGGTCTAGTCTTGTCTTCACTTGTCACTTGCCACTTGTCACTTGTCTGTTAAGCACCTGCATGACCTGATCGGTGATTGCCTGGACCAGCGCTTCTGCGTCCTTTTCGCTGCCGTGGACTCGACCGTTGCTCGAGGGCTGGCCAGCCGACGGCGGACGTGTCGGCGACGGAGCGACTCCGGCTCGTGGCAGGATCTCGGAGGCCAGCGGCGTCAGGAGTCCCTCGATCGGCGACTCATGGGGTACGCTGCCGGCGATCTTGGGGTGGATGAAGACACGGGGCTGCGGCGGCGATTCGTCATAACCCTCACGAAACAGGCTGTTGCCGCACAGGTCGCAGTTCTCCAGGCCCCGGTCCAGCCTGGGGTCGGGGATGCCCAGGCCGGGCTTCAGCCGGATCAGCTCGGCCGCCTTCTCGTCGCCGTAGTAATGCACCCGGCCGAGCTGCTTGGCCAGGATCAGGATGCGGCAGTAGGCGTCGATGATCTCCGTCTTGAAATAGGCGTCTTCCAGGTCGGAGCCGTAGGTGAGGGTCCCGTGGTTGGCCAGCAGGATCGTGTCGGTATCCTTGACGTAGGGAAGTACCGTGTCGGCGAAGCTCTGCGAGCCGGGAGTCTCATAGGGGGAGATGGCCACCTCACCCAGGAAGACCTCGATCTCGGGGAGCACGCACTTGGGGATCGGCTCCCGGGCGACCGCGAAGGCCGTGGCATGCGGCGGATGGCAGTGCACCACCGAGCGGACATCCGGCCGGGCCTTCAGGACGCTCAGGTGCAGCAGGATCTCGCTCGACCGCTTCCGCTTGCCCGCGACCTGCTGGCCGTCGAGGTCGACGATGCACAGGTCGTCGGGCTTCATGAAGCCCTTCGAGACCCGCGTCGGCGTGCAGAGCACCCGGTCCTCGGCCAGCCGGTAGCTGATGTTGCCGTCGTTGGCCGCCGCGAAGCCCTTGTTGTACACCCGCCGGCCGATCTCGCACATCTGCTCGCGGAGCTTCCACTCGTTCATCACCGCGCCGTTGCCGTTCATGGTTTCCTCTTGGATATCAGGATTCCAAATTGCAGATTCCAGATTCCAAATGGGGCCGGAGCTGTACCGGAGGCCCTCGTTCCGCCATCGAGGGATCCGATGCAGGAATCCGGGTTGCCGAATCCGAGATCCGGAATAGGGAATCTGAAATTTGGTATCCTATATCAATCATATAGTTATTTGATCGATCAGACACGCGCAGTAAGCATCCACCGCGGCCTTCGTCTTGCCGAACGGATTGGCGGCCTCGCGCCCCTCGCTGATGCCGATCAGGCTGCCCGGCCCGGCGCCGAGGTTGTCGTAGACGACGAGCTCCTCCCCTCGGGCCAAAGCGCCCTCAGTCAAGGCCGCCAGGGGCATCGGCAGCGCGATCAGGAATCGCCCTCCCCGGAGCTGGGGTTGGAACCGCGACAGGGTGACGCGGCCGATGACTTCGCCGATCCTCATCGTGTCTGGCCCTCTCTCACGATCGGACGTCGGGTAATCCCAGGACGCTCCAGCGTCCCGGCGTGGTCGGACCGAGCAGCTCCTGGAGCGCGCGGCCGTCGTTGGTGAGGACCACCAGGTCGCCCCGCCTGGCCCCGAGCCGGTCGAACACCAGAATGGGCTCGCCGTCGGGACCGCCGGCCGTCGTCTGGAGCTGCACCACCAGCAGGCGCTCGCCCTCGAAGGTCGGATGCTTCACGGTCGCCGTCGCTGTGCCCACGACTCGCCCGAGCTGCATCATTTCTCCAGTGGTCAGTGGTCAGGGAGGATGGTTACACGAACCGCATGCTGCCGATGAGGCTGGTGCGGCGCTGCCGGCAGAAGGTCAACGGCGTGGTGACGCCTTCGCCGGTCGGGCCGGCGATCGAGTAGGACAACACGCCGGCGCCGCCCATCCCCAGCCCGGCCGTGCAGGGGCCGTTGACCACGAAGATGGTACAGTCCATGATCTTGCCCATGCGGGTCATGACCGAGGTATCGCGCGAGTGGAGCATGGCCGTATGGCCAAAGCCCTGCTCGCTCTCCTTGGCCAGGGCGATGGCGCGGTCGACGTTGGAAACCCGGACGAACGGGACGAACGGCATCATCTGCTCGTGACCGACAAAGGGATGCTCGGCGCCGGTCTCGGCATAAAGGAGCTGTGTCCCCTCGGGGACCTTGACGCCCGCGTGCTGGCCGAGGACCGACGGGTCCTTGCCGATGAGGTCCTTGTTCACGTGCAGGGCGCCGTCGTTCCCCTTCTGGAAGGCGGCCTGGGTCAGGGCATCGACCTGGCCGGAGGAGAGGCGGAAGCCGCCGAAGCGGCTCATGGCCTCCATCAGCGGGTCGAAGATCTGGGCGACGGCGAAGACCTGCTTCTCGCCGATGCAGAGCAGGTTGTTGTCAAACGCGCCCCCGGCGATGATCGAGCGCGCGGCGTTGTCGAGGCAGGCCGTGGCGTCGACGACCACCGGCGGATTGCCGGGGCCGGCGACGATCGCCCGCTTGTTGCTGGCCAGCGCGGCCCGCGCCACGGCAGGCCCTCCTGTGACCACCAGCAGCCGCACGCCGCGGTGGGCGAACAGGGCGTTGGCCGACTCCAGGGTGGGCGGGTCGATGATCGTGACGAGGTTCTCCAGCCCGATCGCCTCGCGGATCACCGTGTTGAACCGGCGCACGCCTTCGGCCGCGATTCGCGCGCCGGCGGGATGCGCGTTGAACACGACGGTATTCCCCGCGGCCAGCATGTTGATGGCGTTGCCGGCCAGGGTCGGCAGGCTGTGGGTCACCGGCGTGATCGCGCCGATCACGCCGAACGGCACGTAGTCGGTCAGAGTCAGGCCGTCGTCGCCGGCGTCGTTGTCGGTCCGGAGGTACTCGACACCCGGGACCTTCGGCATGGCATCGCGGAGCTTGCTGATCTTATGATCGAGCCGGCCGATCTGGGTCTCTTCCAGCTCGAGCCGCCCCAGCTCCTCGGCCTGATCGACACAGACCTTGCGAATGCTCTCGACGGCCTTGCGGCGCTCCTCCAGCGGCCGGGTCCGGAACGCCTGGAACGCCGCGTCCGCAGCCCGGACGGCGTCGTCCACCGTGGCGAAGACCCCGAGGTTGCCCGCGGATCGAGCCGGGGCCTTCCCATTCCCCAAGGCGGCCCCGTTCCCCATCTGGAACAACACTTCCTGGACCACGCTGCGGATGATGTCTTCAGTCATTTGCATGGCTGCCACCGTCTTTCCTAGGATGCTGAGAATCTGGGGCCGCCGCCCTCGGCTGCCATCGGATTGCTGCCCCACACGTGTCTGCGCTACCTCGAGCCTCAATGGGTTGAGAAGATCACCCGGCCGCCGATGTCCACCGTGTCGACCAGCCCGATCACGACCGCGTCGATCGGCAGCTTCTCGGTCTCGGGCGTCAGCCGGGCACTCGAGCCCTGGCAGATCAGCACCAGCTCGTCGAGGCCGGCGCCGAGGGTGTCGACCACCACGAAGGTGCGGCCGGTCGGCACCAGGCGGTCGCGTCCCGGCTCGTCCAGCCGGTAGGGCTCGACCGTCAGGAGCTTGTGCCCCGTCATCGCGGCGACCTTCTGGGTCGCCACCACGCTGCCTGTCACCCGGGCCAGGAACATCGCCGCGACACCCTCACACCGCCTCAGGAGAAGATCAGGTACGCCAGGAGCGAGAGCAGGAACCACGCACAAACAGAGAGGATCACCGGGAACTCATCGTCGCGAAAGGGCCCGAACCGGACCCTCAAGAACCTGCGGGAAAGGACCACGGCTGCGAGCGGGCCCGGACCGGACCGTGCCGATCCGAGAATTCCACTCCGGGCCCCTCCTCTACTCTGTTCATCTGTTCTCATCTGCTGGACATCCTCGTGTCTGCGGGCTCGTGCGATTCCGACAACGGAGCGCCCGGAATGCGGCCCCGGAGCCGCATTCCGACCGGCACAACCGGCCCGACTTACGCCGGTGCTTCGATCTGGCTGAGTAATTCCTTGGCCTGGCGCGCCACGACGATTTCCTCGTTGGTCGGGACGGTCCAGATCTCGACGCGAGAGCCGGGCGCGGAGACCCGGCGTTCGGCCGGGCCGGACGTATTGAGGCTCGGGTCGAGCTCGACGCCGAACCAGTCGAGGTTGCGGCAGACCTCGGAGCGAATTCGCGCCGAGTTCTCGCCGATCCCCCCTGTGAAGGCGATGACGTCGGCGCCGCCCAGCTCGAGGAGATAGGCGCCGAGATAGTGGCGGATCGACCCGACGAAGACATCCAGGGCCAGTTGCGCCCGGGCGTTGCCCGCCGCGGCGGCGGCTTCGATGTCGCGGAGGTCACGCCCCGCGCCGCTTATGCCCGCCAGCCCCGACTCGTTGGCGAGGATCTCCAGGATCTCGTCCAGGCTCTTGCCGGTCTCGCGGAGCAGGACCGGCAGGGCGAAGACATCGAAGTCGCCCACCCGGTTGTTGTGCGGCAGCCCGGACTGCGGGCTTACCCCCAGGCTGCACGCGACCGATCGTCCCGCTCGGATTGCGCAGAGCGACGAGCTGCCGCCCAGGTGGCAGGAGATCACCTTGAGGTCGGCGCGACCGATGAGCTCCGCCATCCGCTCGGCGATATAACGATGACTGGCGCCGTGGAATCCCCAGCGGCGGATGCCCAGCTCGGTCGCCCAATGATCGGGGATGGCATAGCGTTGATTCGCCTCGGGGACCGTCTGGTGGAAACCGGTCTCGAAGGCGGCCACCAGGGGCAACTGCGGGAAGCGCTGGCGGAGCATCCGCATCGCCCGGGTATACGGCGGGTTATGCGCGGGGGCGACCGCGTCGAAGGCCTCCATGGCGGCCAGCACCGCCTCGTCCACGAGGTGAACGCCGGTGAGGTTCCGCGCGTGCACCGCCTTGAAACCGATCGCCGCCACCTCGGCGGCCTCGCCCAGCACGCCGATCTCGGGATCGGTCAACTGGTCGAGACACAATTGGACGGCCGCGCCGTGATCGGCGATCGGGCAGATCTGTTCGCGCCGACCCCGGGGCGAGGTGATGACGACCTTGGCGGCCTCCGAGCCGATCCGCTCGATGGCGCCGCGGGCCATCAGCTCCTCGGAAGCGGCCTGACCCTCCCGGTCGCCCATGTCGAAGAGGCGGTACTTGAAGCTGGTGCTGCCCAGGTTGGCGACGAGGATCTTCACCGCTGCGCGCCTCCCGCGAACGCGTGAACGACGGCCGGATCGGGCCGCGGGATGACGTGCGCGGCGCGGAGCTCGCCGATCCGTGCCGCCGCTTCCGCGCCGGCCTCGACCGCGGCACGCACGCTGCTCACGTCCCCCCGGATCATCACGCTCACCACACCGCCATCGAGCTTCAGGACCGAGCTGGCCAGCTCGACGCTGGCCGCCTTGAGCATCGCATCCATCGCATTGATCAGCCCGACCAGGCCCATGGTCTCGATCAGGCCCAGGGCATTCCCATTCATGATCAATCACTCCCCTGCTGCTGGAGCGCGGCGGCTCAGGTTCCCAGGAATGTCCGCAACACCGCCTCATCCGGACGGGGAATGACATGGGCACTGACCAGCTCGCCGACCCGTCCGGCCGCCTCGGCCCCCGCCTCGACGGCCGCCCGGACACTGCCCACATCGCCTCGGACCAGCGTGGTGACGAAGCCGCCCCCCACCTGGATCCGGCCGCCCAGGCTGACGTTGGCCGCCTTGAGCATGGCGTCGGTCGCCTCGATCACGCCGACCAGTCCCTTGGTCTCGATCAAGCCCAGCGCCTCGCCGTTGATGCTGCCATTGCCGCTGAGCCGGGAACCGGCCCGTTGTTGGACTGCCGTCGCCATGGTGTCAGGCTCCATCGCTCTTGGGGTTCTTGGAGGAAGAGGCCGAGGCCGCCTGGGCCGCCTTGGCGAACGTCAACACACCGCTGAGGTCTTCATGCGGCCGGGGAATCACCTGGACGCTGACCACCTCGCCAATCCGGCTGGCGGCGGCAGCCCCGGCGTCGACGGCGGCCTTGACCGCCGCCACGTCGCCGGCCACGAACGCCGTCACCAACCCGCTGCCAATCTTGTCCCACCCCACGAGGTCCACGTTGGCCGCCTTGACCATCGCATCGCTGGCCTCCACCAGCGCGACGAACCCCTTGGTCTCGATCATGCCGAGCGCTTCGAGTGATGCTGAGGCCATGCAGGCCCTCCTTCAGAAAGATGCTCACGTAGGTCAGGCTTGAGCCTGACAGGGAATGAAAATCACGTCAGGCTCAAGCCTGACCTACGAGAATCCGCCGCCTGCGCCGTCCGATCACGCCTTGAGCAGCGTGACCTGGCTGGCATGCGGCAAGTCACAACAGTTCGCCTCGTCGGTGTCGATGTGCACCTCGAGTTTCCAGTCGGGATGAGTCCGCACCAGCAGCCCCTCCAGCACCGACGGGCAGGGGCTGCGGACTCGCATGTTCATCCGATCCAGGTGTTTCACGCCGTAGAACTCCGCATCCTTCGGACCCATGTGGACATGCCGCTCCGCCCGGATGACCCCCTGCGGCAGGACCAGGCTCCCCTTGGGTCCGATCAACAGGCAGCCGGGGGTCCCCTCGATATCGCCCGAGAGCCGGACCGGCACGTCGATGCCCAGGCTGATCGCGTCGGTGAAGGACAGCTCGACCTGGCTGAACTTGCGGCACGGGCCGAGGATTCGCACGCCGGGGATCATCCGCTGCCGGGACCCCACCACCGCCACCGTCTCGTTGGCCGCGAAGTCGGTGTCCTGGTAGAGCCGCCGCATCACGGTCAACTGGTAGCCCGGGCCGAACAGCACATCGACATCGGCCTGGGTCAGGTGGCAGTGCCGCGCCGAGATGTTCACCACCAGGTTGGGACGATAGCCGACGGCCGTCGCCCGGCCGTTCGTCGCCGGTTCAACCCCGTTGGCCAGGTGCTGGTGCAGGATCGAGCGCACCAGGGACTCCACCTGCTGTCGTGTCGGTGTCGGTGCCGCCAGGATGCTCATGCCTCGGTCCCCACCCGCTCGGTGCGCGCCTGGCCGTCGCTGCGCGCCGGCTCCATGAGTGCTCCGTTATTCCGGCTCTCCGCCACCGGGGCGACGTGGATCGCCACTCCGGCCGCCTCCAGCACCCCGCGGTGCTCGGGGGCCAGACCCGAATCGACCACCACGGAATCGATCTCCCCCAGCCCGCAAAGCCGAGCCAGCGCCAACCGCCCGAACTTCGTATGGTCGGCGACGATCATCACCTCTTGCCCGCACGACATCATCTGGCGCTCGGTCTCGACGAGCAGCGAGTTGGAGTTGTAGATCCCCTCGGGGACGATGCCGCCGGCGCCGAGGATGGCCGTCCGGACGCGAAGGGACTGCATGGTGGCAATGGCCAGGGGTCCCAGGGCCACGCCCGTTCGCGGATAGACATAGCCGCCGATCAGGATCAGGTCCGTCTGCTGGCTGGAGGCCAGGAGCTGCGCGATCGGCAGGCTGTTGGTCACGACCTGGATGCGCCGGCCAACGAGCGCTCGGGCCACTTCCCAGGTCGTCGTGCCGCCATCGAGCAAGACCGTGTCGCCATCCTGCAGCAGGGCCGCGGCCGCCTGGCCGATGGCCCGCTTCTCGGCCGCCGCGGTGCCGGTCCGCTCATCGAAGGCCGGCATCGACCGCACCTCGCCCGCGTAGACCGCTCCCCCGTGCGTCCGCTTGATCGACCCAGCCAGATCGAGCGCCTCCAGGTCGCGCCGGATGGTGCTCTCGGAGACGCCCAGGACCCGAACCAGCTCGTCCAGGGTTGCATAACCCTGGCGAGTGACCAGCTCCCGAAGGTGTCGCCGACGCGTCTCGGCCAGCATGACTGTCCTTGCTCGAATTCCGTGCTCGAACCTCGTCAACATTCTTCAAGAACTCCCGACTCCTGTCAAGAGCAATCGACGATCTTGCAAGAATTTGGTGGAAAATGACGGGTCATGCTGGAAGAATGGAATCAAACCCGTGGTTTCCTTGAAATGTGCGGAATCACGGATGATTGCGGGGGAAGTGTGTGCGATGCCTGAGCTGCCTGAGGTCGAGACGATGGTTCGCGGGTTACGGTCGGCGCTCTCGGGCCGCAGGGTCCGGCGGCTGGAGGTGCTCGATCCGTTCTTGCTCCAGGGATGTACGGCTGGGGAGCTGTCGCGGCGTGGGCGCGGAGCGACGGTCGTCGCCGTGACGCGCCGGGGCAAGTGGGTCGTCCTGGAGCTGGGCGCTCGCCGGGGGATTCTCGTCATCCAGCCGCGAATGACCGGGGGCTTCTGGCTGGTGGAACCCCAGCGGCCGGAGCACATCCGCCTGGCGTTCCACCTGGACCAGCCGCGGGCGACGGTCTGGTATTGCGACACGCGGCGGCTGGGCAAGGTCTGTTGGTTCGCCGACGCCCACGCCGCGGCACAGGCCTTCGCGCGCGCGCACGGCCCGGATGCCCTGGAGATCGGCCGCGACCAGCTCGCCGAACGGCTGGCGCGGACTGCCCGCGGCATCAAGCCGGCATTGATGGACCAGAAGGTGCTGGCCGGGATCGGCAACATCTACGCGGACGAGGTGTTATTCCACGCCCGAATCCACCCGGAGCGGCCGGCCTCGTCCCTCGCGCCGGCGGAGCTCGACCGGCTGCACCGGGCGATCGGCGAGATCCTGACCACGGCCATCGCCCTGGAGGGCTCCAGCTTCGACGCCGGCTATCGCACGGTTCTCGGCCTGGAGGGCGGGTTCCTGGCCCAGAATGCCGTCTACGGCCGGAAAGACTTGCCCTGCCGCACGTGTGAACGGCCGATCCTCAAGACGAAGATCGCCGGGCTGGTCGGCCGCCCGACCTATTACTGCCCGCAGTGTCAGTCGCGACACTGAGTCCCTCTGGCCCCGACCGCTCGCTTCGGGTAGTCTGTGGCGGCACCTCGGAGGCACGGATTCCTCTCGTGCGTTGAAGAAAAACATGGAAGTGGGCGATCCGGAGAAACGGCGGAGGATCCATGCGGCGATCCGCAAGGCGGCGCGCGTCGCCAGACGCCGCGGAGTTCCCGTCGTGCCGCTGAAGGAGGCCCGCGAGCATCTCCAGGCGATGTTCGACGATCCGTTCGAACGGGCCAGAGTGATCGCGGCTTATGACTCCCTCGATGATGTGATCGTCTTCAATCCCGACCATGGAGCGTGGCTCGATATGGATTCGTACCTACGAGGACACATACGATTCTTTTCGACTCAAAATCAACATCACCTCGTCAGGCATGAACTTGGCCATAGGGCCCACTACCGTTTGCTGACTACGGACGAGCGCTCCCTGCTCTGGCATGCTGACCTGACTGCTGCCCAAAGGCAATTGGCACGGAGTGTGAGCGGTTTGGCCACCTGGAGTGGGAAGGAATTCGTGGCAGAGGTGTATGCTGGTCTCTGGGCAGGCTTGAGCTACGATGGCGACGTCATGACCCTTTTTGATCGGTTTCGGGGCCCTCGGCCATGATCAGTGATCCTCAGTGCTTCGATTGCATCCATCTAGACCGTTCCGGAGATTTTACCATTCTGAGATGTCGCGCGTTCCCGGACGAGGTCCCTCTGCGCATCCAGATGAATAAACACGATCACCGCAAGCCCTACCCGGGCGATCACGGGATTCGCTTCGAGCCGATCGCCCAGGAGCAAACGGCAGCAACCGCAATCGACCAGAAGCCCCGCACGACGACCAAGAGTCGGGGCCGGGTCCGGCGTTGAGGCGGGCCGGTCTCGACGGGAGTCCCGCTTCGGATTAACCTGGCAAGAAAAGAGGCACGTTGCCCTGACCCGGCATTTCTGAGTAGTCCGAGCGTTCCTGCCGGTCGGTTTCGCCGCTTCCGGAGAACTCGTCCGGCCGAGGAGTAGTGACTCGTGTCGTATCGCAGCTTCAAGCATCTGCTCGGGGAGACCAGCCTGGAGCGGAAGTGCCGCTTCATCTTCGGGCTGGGTATCCTCGTGCTGGTCTCGGGCAGCTTCTTCTGGTACGGCCAGAAGACCGAGAGCCTGGTGCGGAAGCAGACGACCCAGACCGCCCGGATGCTGATCACCTCGACCTTGAAAGACATCCATTACAAGTCGCTGGGCAACAGCAACTTCAAGACGACCCTCGAGGCCCTCTGGGGCGAGCTGAAGCCGCTGGACGACCTCCCCAATCACAAGGGCCGCGTGCTCGACCCCTACGATCCGAATGATTCGAAGAAGGAACCGCCCAACGACTTCGAGCGCGCGACCCTCGCTCGCTTCCTCGAGTCGGCCCGGAAGGAAGAAGCGGCGGGCAAGACCGGGACGTCCCACGACAAGACCCACACCTTCGCCGATGGCACGCCGACCTGGCGCGAACAGATCACCCCCGATAAGAAGGAGTACCAGTATATCCAGGCGGTGTTCTTCAAGCCGGGCTGCCTGATGGACTGCCACGGGGAGGACGAGACCCACATCGACAACCACCTCTGGAAGCCGTCGCCCGATGGCCAGCACCAGGTCCAGACCAAGGAGGGGGACCTGGCCGGCGCCGTCGTGGTCGGCTGGCCGATGAAGCAGACCACCACGGCGATCAACAGCAACCGGGCGATCCTGATCACGGCGGCGATGGTCACGGCCATCCTGGCGATGCTCTTCTTCTACATGATCGTGCGGTACGTCATCGTCAAGCCGGTCAAACACCTGCGCGACGTCTCCGACGCGATTGCCGCCGGCCGGCTCACGATCCGCAGCCAGATCGAGACCGGCGACGAGTTCGAGGAGCTCTCGCACGCCTTCAACCGGATGCTCCACAACCTGGTCGCCATGCAGCAGGAGCTCCGCCAGGTGAACAACGACCTCGACCGCAAGGTCGACGAGCTGGCCCAGGCCAACCTGGCACTCTTCGAGATGAATCGCCTCAAGAGCGACTTCCTGGCGACCATGAGCCACGAATTGCGGACCCCGCTCAATTCGATCATCGGCTTCTCAGAGGTCCTGGCCGGCAGCGATCAGCTCAACGAACGGCACCGGCGCTATGCCGGCAACATCCAGTCGTCGGGCAAGATGCTGCTGGCGATGATCAACGACATCCTCGACCTGGCCAAGATCGAGAGCGGCAAGATGGAGGTCCACACCGAGGACTTCTCGATCCGGGATGTCTGCGAGGGCCTGACCAACCTGACGCGGCCGATCGCCGAGCGGAAGAATATCACCCTGGACTACCGGATCGACGAGGCGATCCCCCTGTTGCGCCAGGATCCGGGCAAGCTGCGGCAGGTCCTGTACAACCTGCTGTCCAACGCCATCAAGTTCACCCCGGAAGGGGGCCGAGTGACCCTCCGCGCGCGGGCCGAAGGCCGATTTGTGGTCGTCGAGGTCCAGGATACCGGGATCGGCATCGCCGAGGAGGACCGGGAGACGATCTTCGAGAAGTTCCGCCAGGCCAAGGCCCCCGGCCAGGGCGAGGATGTCCTGACGCGCGAGCACCAGGGGACCGGACTGGGCCTCTCGATCGTCCGCGAGCTGACCAAGCTGCTGGGCGGCGATGTCCACCTGGAGAGCCAGGCCGGCCAGGGCAGCACGTTCACCGTGCGGATTCCCCTGCTGCTCTCGGGGAACCGCAAGTTCGAGGTGATGCTCGCCGACGAACGGATCGACCTGACCAAGGCCCGCCGCGTCGAGCCGGGCCCCCACCTGCCCCACCTGGAACTGGGCCGAGAGCCGTCGATCCTGCCACCCGGTGAGTCGCTCGATGTGTTCCGAGGGCGCAAGCTTCGCAGTCGTGGCTAGCGGCTTCATGAGAACCCAGAGTCGCCGGACGGAGCCGGCTCCTACAAAGACGGCAATCCCCGGTCTTCCTCCAGGAGGCGGCTCCGTCCGCCGACCTGCTCTCCCCAGTGCATGGACCTATTCAGCCACCAGCTACCAGCCACTATGAAAACGAGCATCGTCCTTTTGGTCGCCCTGGGCTGCGGCGCCACTGCCGCCGCCCAGGAGTTGAAGGCGGGCGCCGCGGCGGCGACCCTCGCGGCCGATGACTCGATGGTCATTGGCGGGGGGATCGGGCCGGGCAAGGCCAGGGGCCAGGAAGGTGAGCTCCGCGCCTCGGCCGTGGTCCTGGAGGATGCCCAGCGGCAACGGGTGGCCCTGATCGCCTGCGACGTGCTGATGGTCGAGCGCGACGTCCTCGACCGCGCCGCCCGCCGGGTGGAACAGACCACGGGGATCCCGTTCGACCACATCCTGATCAACGCGACGCACACGCACCATGCCCCGACCACGGTCACGGTCCACGGCTATGAGCGTGACGAGGCCTTCACGCGCCAGGTCGAGGACAAGATCGTCCAGGCCGCCGCGCAGGCCGTCGCCCGGCTCGCTCCGGCGGCATTCCTCTTCCGCCTCGGCGAAGAATCCTCGGTCGGGAAGAATAGCCGGCTGCTGCTGGGCGACGGGACTATTTATTGGGTCGGGACTTATGATGACGCGGTGCGGCCGACCGGCCCGTTCGACCCGGAGCTCCCGGTGCTGGCCTTCCGCCGCCGGGATGGGGGCCTGGAAGCGCTGCTGTTCAACCACTCGACCCACACCATCGGGGCGCACCGGCCCGGGGTCCGATCGCCGGCGTTCTACGGTCTGGCGGCCCAGGCGCTCGAGAAAGAGAAGGGGGGGACTGTCCTCTTCTTCGAAGGCGCGTCGGGCTCGACCCACAACCTGGACGTCGCGCCGGTCGAGGCGACCTACCGCATTCGCGAGGCCGTGACCAATGCCCTCGAGGCCGCCCAGGTCCGTCCGGTCGCAGCGGTCCGGGCGCGGAAGCAGGAGATCACGGTCAAGGTCCGTCACTTCCAGGAAGCCCAGGACGACCAGGCGGTGATGGCCTACTGCACCAAGCGAATCAAGGATCCGGCGGCGGCCCGGTCGGTGATCGAAACCTTCCGCGCCATGCGCCGAAAGCTGGCGCCCCGGCAGGGTCAAGAGCGCAAGACCTGGATCCAGGCAGTCTTGATCGGCGACGTGGCCCTGGTGGGCGTGCCCGGCGAGTTCTTCACGGTGCTCGGCCAGGAGATCAAGCGGCGCTCGCCGTTCCGCTACACGTATGTCTTCGAACTGGCCAATGACTATATCGGATACATTCCCGACCGGCGGGGTTTCGACCGAGGGGGCTATCAGGTCTGGACCGGCTTGCACAGCTACCTCGAGCCGGGGACGGGGGAGCGGATCGTCGCCGAGGCCGTCGAGCTGCTGGGGCGTCTGCATCGCGAAGCGGCGGCCGAGGCGACGCGCTGATCCAGCCTGGCTGTTCGCAATCCGGCCGGGACCGGTTAGAATCATCCTCGCGGGGGCATGGGATCAGACCCTGGCGGGGGCCGGGCATTCGTGCCTGCCGGCTGGCAGCGAGGAATGTCTGTCCCACCGAGCCGAAGCCTTGGTTGGAGCGCAGGTGTATGACCGGTCAGGGCGATGGACCTCCCGTCGTCGGGATTGACCTGGGAGGGACCAAGATTCTGAGCGCCGTCGTCGCGGGCGACCAGCGGATCCTGGGGCGGGCCAAGCGCACGACGCCGGCCAAGGAGGGGGGACCGGCGATCCTCCAGGCCATGATCGCCTGCATCGACGAGGCCCTGGAGCAGGCCGGCCTCACGCGGCCGGACGTCGCGGCAGCGGGGATCGGCTCGCCCGGTCCGCTGGATGTCCAGGCGGGCGTGATCCTCTTCAGCGCCAACTTGAACGTGAAGGACTTCCCGATTGGGCCGGAGCTGGCGGCCGTGTTGAACCGCCCCGTGCTGGTTCAGAATGATGTCCGCGTGGGCGGCTACGCCGAGTTCCGCCTGGGCGCCGGCCGGGGCTATCGCGACCTCATCGCGGCGTTCGTCGGCACCGGGATCGGCGGCTGCGTGATCCAGGGCGGACAGATCGTCACCGGATCCACCGGCAACGCGGGCGAGCTCGGCCACATCATCGTCAAAGCGGGCGGCCCGCGCTGTGGCTGCGGGGCGCGCGGGTGCATGGAGGCCCTGGCCAGCAAGACGGCCATCGCGCGGCGGATCACCAAGGCCGTTCGCAAGGGCCTGCCCACCGTGCTGGGGGAGAAGATCGCCCGCAAGGGGGGCCGGCTCAAGAGCGGCGACCTCGCCGAGGCCGTGGCGGCCAAGGATCTGGTTGCCCTCAAGGAGGTCCAGCGGTCCGCCCACTTCCTCGGCCTGGGACTGGGCGGCTTGATCAATGTCCTGGGCCCGGAGATCGTCCTCATCGGGGGCGGAGTCGCCGGGGCCCTGGGCGACGCCTACCTCGACCTCGTGCGGACCGCGGCGCGGAGCCAAACCCTGACCGACCCCGATGGTCGGATTCGCATCGACCGGGCTGCCCTCGGCGACGACGCCGGGATCCTCGGCGCGGCCCTGCTGGCGCGCGAGAAGTTCGTGCCCTCTTGAGACGCTCGTCCCCAAACTCGGACGAGCGCGACGACCATCGAACCGCGACTGAGTTCGTCGTGTCGGATCTCCAGGGAATCGCTCCCAGGGTGCCGGTCTGCGGTCCCGATCCCCTCCGGCGTGTCAAGCGCCGACCGGCGAAACCGCCCCTGGTCGATCCGCACAATCGATGCGACCTGCAAAATCTTGTTTACGTGAACCGCTCGACTTGTTTTCGCCCATGACATCGGTTTGGTACACCATTCGCGGACGTTAAGATGGAGCGGATCGCCTGGGGGGCAAGGTCAGCGGAGGGCCCCGCGAACGGAGTGGAAACGACCGTCCTCACCTCGTCTCGTCGCATCAAGGGTGGTTTTCCAGTTTTCCACACGGGTGACCGACCATGAGGAAAGGCAGACGCAACCGGTATCGTGCCTTGTTGACCCGCCTGCAGCGTCATCTGGAGATCAGCCTGGACAGCCTGAAGCCGCGGCGGATCCGTACCCGATCGGCGCGGTACGCCGCGGCGCTGGGGGAGCGACTCGGGCTGATCGCCCGACCGAAAGTCTGTGCCTGGTGCCGCCGCCATGGCCGCCTGGAGCGCCACCACTGGGACTACAACGAACCGCTCAACGTCACGTACCTCTGCGTCGAATGCCACAACCTGGCCGACGCGATGGTTCTGCGCGCAGCCAGTGCCTAGCGTTTCAGCAGGCCCTCGTCGTGGCCGGTCGGGTCCTGGGATGCCGGGATGGCCTGGCTCGCCGATTCGGGGCGTGGGCCGTCCGGGCCACGCTGGCCGGGGCCTACCGGTTGAGATGCCGGGATGGCCTGGCTGGCCGATTCGGGGCGTGGGACCAGGGGGAGATGGACCTGGAACGTGGTCTCGTGCCCGGGGTGGGAGGTCCATCGCAACTGGCCGCCGGCCAGGTCAACGATCCGCGCGGCCCGGGGCAGTCCCAGTCCCAGTCCGCGGCCGGCCTGACGGCCGCAGAAGAAGGGGTCGAACAGGTGGGCCGCCTCGGCGGGGAGGATCCCGCGGCCGGTATCGCTGAACGACCAGACCAGCTCATCGCGGTGCCGGACCGATTGGATGTGGATCCGTCCGCCGGCCGGCGCGGCCTGGAGGGCGTTGCGCAGCAGGATCTCGGCGAGGTGGCGTAAGGCCTCGGGATCAGCCCAGGTCGAGGCGGGTGGTTCGTCCAGCTCGTAGACCAGTTGGATCCCGCGCGCGGCGCACTGGCGTTCGAACTCGGGGAGCAGCGACCGGAGCGATTCCGAAGGCCGGCAGAGCCGGTTTCGCGGCGCGGGGGGCCGCGCGATGAACATCAGGTCGCGGAGGATGCGGTGGGTCCGCTGGGCCTGGCTGAGGATGATCTGGAGCGAGCGCGCGACCTCGGAGTCGGTGGTTCGTGTCAGCAGCAACTGGGCGCGGCCGACGATGACCGCCAGGGGGTTGTTCAGTTCATGTCCGGCCCCCGCGGCGAACTCGGCCAAGGCGTCGAGCTTGCCCTGGCGGAGCCGAACCTCCTGGGTCTCCCGCAGTTGCCGGCAGGACGCGACGACCGCCTGGAGGCGCCGCTCCAGGCGCGCGCGATCGGCCAGGAGGGCCGCCCAGGCGCCCCAGGCGGCGCACGGCGCCGTGGCGGCCAGTTGCTGGCCCGGGTCGGGCGTCCCCGGGGCACACCAGAGCTGGATCGAACCACACGGCTCCCCGCGGGCACCCAGCGGCAGAACCAGCGTGGGCGGGCGCGGATCCTCGCCGGGCTGGACCGGCGGATCCGCCCCGTCGTCCCCACGCTGCCGGCCGGGGTCCGAGCCCTCGGGCACGGCCGGTCGCTCGGCGCCGTGCCAGACCACCCGGGCGGCGCTGACCTCCGGCTCGGCACACCAGGTCCGCGCGGCGCGATCGGCCCATTCTTGGGGCGATTCGCCCGGGGGCGAGTCGGCCAGCATCTGGAGGAAGCGGTCGGAACGGTCCCGGACCAGCCGCAGGGCGATCAGTTGCCGCCGCAGCCGCGCAGTTTGCCGCGTCAGGCGCTCCTCGTGAGAGGTCGCATCCCCGTCGACGAACGGGGTGCTGCACCGCGCCTGGACCTCCGCCATCAGGATCCGCAGCCGAGGGTCGCTCGGCGGGCCCTCGGAACTCGCCTGGCTCAGGGACCAGGGGGTCTGCTCGGCCCATCGGTAGGCTTGCTGAATGAAGGCCAGCCGGCCCGGTCGTTCCGCGGCGGCGGTGAGCCCGCCGCGGCCCTCGGCGCCGAGCCAGGCGGCGTCGACGACCAGCGGATCACACCTCCACCGCTCGGCCATCCGACGGCCCAGGTCGTGCAAGTCCGAGCCGAGATCGTCGCATTCCTGCTGCCGGCGCCGCCGCGGGTCTTCCTGGCGGACCCAGCTCAAGAGCCATTCCGGCTCGACGGCCGCGACGGCCCAGCATCCCAGGTCGCAGAGCAGCCCGGCCCGAGCGACGACCTCGGGATCGGGGTCGCCGGCCTCGCGCGCCAGCCAACGGGCCCCGGTGCTGACGGCGACCCCATGGCGCCACAGCCGGCCCATCACCTCGGCCAGCGGGCCGGTGGACACCGCCCGCGGCCACCAGGGTCGCTCGGCGAGGATGGCCAAGGTGCCGGACCGCTGGCCGGCGATCTGCTGGGCGAGGACCCAGCCCGGGTCGAGCTGGCAGACCGATCGGATCTGCGGGTCCTCGATCGGCTCGGGATCCTCCTCCCCCGGGCTCTCCGGCATCGCGGCGCTGAGCAACCGAGCGGTGTGGGGGCGCACGGGCAGCACGCCCAGCCGCAGCAGACCACGCCGCAGCCCCTCCGGGGCCGGATTCCGACGGGCATACACTCGCACCGCGCTGGGACTCCTTCCCACCGGGTCAGGCCGACCACCACACTCACGGAGCACCCAGGGCCGTCCGGGCCGGCAGCCGGGGGCGGCTGCCCCACCGGCCCCGCCACGGTCACGGTCAGGGTCACGTCGGGCTGGCTTCCATATCCAACAGTCGGCAGACGCGCCGCATCAGTTCATCGATATCCAGCGGCTTGTGCAAGAAATCGTCCGCCCCCGCGTCACGCAGGTCCTGGATCTTGTCCTCCTCGATCATGCCGGAAATGCAGATGATCTTGATGTCGGCCATGGTGGGATCGCGCCGGATCAGCTCGCAGACGGCCTGACCGTTGATGTCCGGCAGCATCACATCCAAGATGATCAGGTCGGGATGGTACTCCTTGGCGAGCATGCCGGCCCCAAAGCCGTTGTTCACGACCCGGGACTCGAACCGCGAGTCGCCCGCCAGCACCTCGGAGATCAGCTCCACCACGGCCGGCTCGTCGTCCACGATCAGGACGCGCCGCCGACCGCTCTCCAAGGCATCCGTGGGGATGCCGTTCTCCTTCATGAAGCGGTACAGCGCATCCCGCGGGATCCGCCGAAACCGCGAGCCGGGGACCCGAAATCCCTTGAGTTGACCGGAGTCGAAGCAGCGGATGATCGTCTGCTGGCTCACCTTACATATCTTGGCTGCCTCGCCCGTCGTGAAAACGGTCTTCATGGTCGTGTGCGCCCCAACTTGCGAGATCAAGGACAAGGTCCCCCCCCTTCCGCATCACTCCGAGCTCGCTCGAAAGAAGAAGACGACGCTTGATCGGCTTCCCTGTGCCCCTTGCTCACGACGTGAATTCCACCACCGCCCAACCTCCCCTCCAGGACGCATCCTCTGCACCAGCCTCCCGGTAGCACGCCGTTGTTAAATTCTACGAAACCTTCAGAGATTACCAATATTACCAATCCCGCCAATTGTATAATAGCCTCCGATCTTGTCAATGCGGCTTGGAGGGGGCAGGTTTTTTCCCGGCGCTCGCGGGAGAGAGATAACCCGAGGTGCCGACCCAATTCTGGACCAGCGGTCCACTTGCATGACCCGAGAGCGGGCGAAGTCTTACTCAATTAGACCGTCTCTCCGCCAGGAAAAATAGGGAATACCGTGGAACCGGCCGGGTTCGATCGCGTCCAAAGATGGTGACCCCTGGTCAATCTGACAAGAGACAACGAGCAGCGAGCCGGAGCCCTTGTTGTCGCGAACGGGGGCTGGCGAGGGTGGCAGGGTGTCAGGGAGTTGAGAAGATACAACGGTCCCGAAAGACTTGAGGGATCAAGGTTTGATGAAGACGACCCCGGCGGAACGAAAAAATTCGGGGCGCCGATCGCGCTGGCACGCTGTTCGCGGGAGGCGGGGCGCGGCGGGGGCCTGGTGCCGGCTCAGGGGTCGGGTGCCGGCGATGTCAATTCGGGGTAACCCCGTTTGAGATGAATCAGGAGCGTGGCGATGTCGGCGGGGCTGATCCCGCTGATCCGGCCGGCCTGGCCGAGGGAGAGAGGCCGGATGCGCTCGAACTTCTCGCGGGCTTCGGCGCGGAGCTGAGCGATGGCTCGGTAGTCCAGCCCCGGGGGAATCGGCTTGTCCTCCAGGCGCCGGAAACGGTCGATCTGGTCGAGCTGGCGACCGATGTAGCCGTCGTATTTCGCCTCGATGGTGACCTGCGCGATCACGTCGTCCGGGAAGCTCTCGCCGGCCAGTCGCGCGTCCAGGGATTGGAGCTGGTCCCAGGTGGTGGCCGGTCGCCGCAGGATCTGGAATAAGGTGTCGCCCTGCGACCGAGTCGTGGTCAGGATGCCGCGCAACCGCGCGATAGCTTGACGGCGCGCCTGGAACCGGGCCCAACGATGGTCGTCCACCAGGCCGGCCTGCCGACCCAGCTCGGTGAGGCGAAGGTCGGCATTGTCGTGCCGGAGCATCAAGCGGTACTCGGCCCGACTGGTGAACATTCGGTAAGGCTCGTCGACGCCACGGGTGACCAGGTCATCGATCAGGACGCCGATATAGGCCCGGGAGCGATCGAGGACCAACGGGGGTTGGCCGAGCACGGTCTGCGCGGCGTTGATGCCGGCAATCAGGCCCTGGGCGGCGGCCTCCTCGTATCCAGTCGTGCCGTTGATCTGCCCGGCGAAGAACAGCCTGGCCACCGGCTTGGTCTCGAGCGTGGGCCGGAGCTGGACCGGTGGCGCGTAGTCATACTCCACCGCGTAGCCAAACCGCATGATCTCGGCGTGCTCCAGCCCGGGGATCCGTGCGATGATCGCCTCCTGGACGTCGCGCGGCAGGCTGGTGGAGAGGCCGTTGCAGTAGTATTCCAGCGTATTCCGCCCCTCGGGCTCCAGGAAGATCTGATGATGCTCGCGATCGGCGAACCGGACCACCTTATCCTCGATCGAAGGGCAGTAGCGCGGGCCGGTGCTCTGGATCTGGCCTGAGTACATCGGGGCCCGATGGAGGTTCTCCCGGATCAGCGCGTGGATGGCTGGGTTGGTATAGGTGATGTGGCAATCGAGCTGGGGCTGATCGAAGGAGTCGGTCAGGAACGAGAAGAAGACGGGCCGCGGATCGCCCGGCTGCGGCTCCAGCCGCGCGAAGTCGATGGTGCGGCCATTGAGCCGCGGCGGCGTGCCGGTCTTGAAGCGACGTAACTCAAAGCCCAGGGAGCTCAGGCTTTGCGAGAGACCCTCGGCCGCGA
This sequence comes from Isosphaeraceae bacterium, assembly GCA_021324445.1. GTDB lineage: Bacteria > Planctomycetota > Planctomycetia > Isosphaerales > Isosphaeraceae > JAJPJC01. The sequence goes on along the minus strand of JAJPJC010000463.1, from coordinate 24,055 downwards.
CATCACCGCCGCGACCGCCGGGGGTCTGGACTTCGCCGGTGTGCATCAGCGCCCGGAGGAACGTCCCGGTGGTCACGACCAGGGCGCCCGCGCGGTAATGCCCCCCGCCCCGGCACCGCACGCCGACAGCCCGACCGCCTTCGACCAGGATCGCTTCGACCATTTCCTGGCGCAGGACCAGGTTCTCCTGCCGCTCGACGGTCCACTTGGCCAGGAACTGGTAGGCTTTCTTGTCGCACTGGGCGCGGGGGCTGTGCATGGCCGGCCCCTTGCCGCGGTTGAGCAGGCGGAACTGGATGGCCGTCGCGTCGGTGAGCCGGCCCATGGCACCGCCGAGTGCGTCGATCTCGCGGACGATCTGACCCTTGGCCACCCCGCCGATGGCCGGGTTGCAGCTCATCTGGGCGACCGTGTCGCAGTTGATGGTCAACAGCGCGGTCCGACACCCCATCCGCGCCGCGGCCAGCGCGGCCTCCAGCCCCGCATGGCCGGCGCCGACCACCACGACGTCGAAATCATACGCGCCGCGCGACTTCGGTTCAGTGGCTGGTGACACGTGGCGAGTGACCCACAGCGAGGGAATGCGTCGGAACCGTCCCGAGCGGCCCGCCCGACGCGACGAGTCGCCCCCTGCTGGTAGTAGAACGGAATCCCGCCGGGTTTTCACTAGCAACTTGCCAGGCGCCCCTAGCCAGGCGCCACGGGCGGCTGCTACCTTGGTGAGCTCGGCACGAGCAATCCCGTTGGTTTCCCGTTGGACCCCCTGAGAAGATGAGGTAAGCCAGCCATGGCGGAGACGCGCAAAGGTGAAGTGACGTTCCGAGGCAATCCCGTCACCCTGGTCGGGCCCAAGCTGAAGCCGGGCGACAAGGCGCCCGACTTTACCTGCATCGGGGCCGGTCTGGCCAAGGTGTCGCTGGCCGACACCGCGGGGAAGGCCCGGCTTTTCAACGTCGTCCCCTCACTGGACACGCCCGTGTGCAGCACGCAGACCAAGCGGTTCGCCGCGGAGCTCAAGGCCCTCGGCGACAAGGTGGCCGCCTACACGGTCAGTCTCGACCTGCCCTTTGCCCAGGCCCGCTTTTGCACCGACGCCAACATCGAGAACCTCCAGAACCTCTCCGACGCCCACAACCACAGCTTCGGCACCAACTACGGCGTCCTGATCGAGGACTTGCCGATCCCGCTCTTGGCGCGCACAGTCCTGGTCGTGGATCCGTCGGATACGATCCGCTACATCCAGATCGTGCCCGAGATCGCCCAGGAGCCGAATTACGAGCCGGCGCTCCAGGCGCTCAAGGCAGCGGCCGGCTCGTGAGGGAGTCCTGGAGGAGCCGGCTCCCTCCGGCGATGGGAATCAATCGAGTGGCTTGATCCAGATATTACGATACTGGACGGGGTTGCCGTGGTCCTGGAGCAACAGTGGGCCGTCCTCGCCCGGCTTGTTGTCCGCGCCAAAGGGCGTCGGACCGATCTCGGCATCGTCGATGGTCTTGATGCCATTGTGGACCACGGTGACCCTGGCCTTCTTGACGACCTTGCCGCCGTCGACCTGGGCTTTGTGGAAGGTCACGTCGTAGGTCTGCCATTGCAAGGGTGGCTTGCAGGCGTTGGTCGAGGGGACAACTTGCTTGTAGATCGCGCCGCAGTCGTTGTCCTGGAGCTTGAGGCCGTAGGAGTCGAGGACCTGAAGTTCGTAGATTCCCCCGAGGTAGACCCCGCTGTTTCCCCGAGCTTGTCCCCGTGCCTGGGGCATGTACGGGACGTTGAATTCCAGGTGGAGCTGGAAGTTCCCGAAGCGCTTCTCGGTGTGGATGTTCCCCCGGCCCACGGTGAGAATGCCGTCGACGACCGGCCAGTCGGCAGGCGTCTTGCCATCGCGCTTGACCCAGCCGCCCAGCCCGGTGCCGTCGAAGAGGATGATCGCGCCTTCGGGCGGCCTGGCGCCCAAGGTGGCATCCTTGGGTTTCTCCTGGGCCTGGAGAGAAGCGCCGATCGCCGCGGAGAGGGCCAGCCCCAGCGGCAGCGTGCGGAAGGGTCGGAACATCGCGGAATTCTCCGGGGGGACTGGATGCGGTGGGCAAGAAAAGCCGGTGCACCACCCAGCAGGCGAGCCTATCTCTGCCGCGATTGACAGTCTACTGGCGGCCGGCTCCGAAGCAAGCGGGGCGCGCTGACGATCGACCCGTTCCCTGGTCCCCGATACATGGTCGCAAGATCTCACGGTCCGAAACGAAGAGTACCCCGGCACGAACGTCGGTCGGGCGTTCCAGCCGGACGGGCGTGGATGTCAGGCTGGAACGCCTGACCGACGGGAATGGGACCGCTCGAGCGGACCAGGAGACGTAGGCGATGGGCGAGGTCGACGAGCCTGTGGACGCGGCGCCGGAGCCCGAGAGCCCGGTCGAGGATCCGGCTTCCCCAGGCGAATGGCCGACGTCCGGCGACGAGCCGGAGCTCGCGGTGATCGAGGGTTTGGCTGTGGCGGAGTCGGCCGTGGCGCCTGCGGCGGGGCCGGCCGCAACCCCGCCGGCGGGTGCTGGGTCAGCCGAGGCGACGTCTCGGCTGGTGGACGCGGTCCGGGAGTTGAAGGATCAAGTGACCCGGCGGCTCGATGCGGTCCAGACCATCCTGGAGCGGGAGCTCCGCGCCGAGGCGGCCCGCGAGCGGGTGGTGGACCGGCTCCATGCGGAGCTTCAGGAATACAAGCAGGACCTGTTGCTGCGGGTCCAGCGGCCGATTTTCCTCGACCTGATCCAGCTCCACGACGACCTCGGCAAGATGATCGAGGCGCGGCCGCCCGCCGACGCGGAGCCCGACCGGACCCTGGCCGTCCGGGGCATCCTGGAATCGATCCAGACCGCCATCGAGGACATCCTCTACCGCCAGGGAGTCGAGCCGTTCATGCTCGAGGGCGACGCCTTCGATCCGCGCAGGCAGCGCGCGGTCGCGACGGTGCCGACCACCGAGCCGGCGCGAAACAAGACGATTGCAGCCCGGCTGCGGAAAGGGTTTCAAGCTGGCGAGAAGCTGATCCGTCCCGAGATCGTCTCCGTCTGGACGGCGCGACCCGAGCCGCCTGCGGTCGCGGCATCGCCGCCCGGCGAGACCATCGCTACGGCCGCGGCAAACCCGAGCCGGTGACCCCACCCGCCTCACGGCAGGACCACTCGTACGATCGATTCCCGGTCGCCTCGTCGAAGTTGTCGCAATCGAGGCGCAGGCCGAGCCAACTGCCGAGCTGGGCGAGGTCCGCGTCGAAGACCTCGCGCAGCCGCGCGGTCAAGCTCGGCGCTAATCGGGGCGGCTCGATCCGCGCCTGCCAGAGGCGTTTGACCGACTGGGCCCACTGCGGCGGCACGACCCGCCGGCGGATCGTCGTCAAGACCGGGGCCTGGACCAGCACTTCGCGCATCGGACTGGGGCGGAGCCGGTCCCGCCCCCGATTCTGGGGCTGGAGCGAGTGGTCCCACTCCAGCCGGCCCTCGTGACCGAGGAAGCGGCCGATCCGCTCCAGCTCGGCCTGCGATTGTCCGACCAGCCTGGGGAAGAAGACCGGCAGCACGCGACCGAATCCGAACGCCTCCAGGAATGGTCGCAACTGCATGCTGTATCGGCTGTAATCGATCAACTCCGGATAGCGGACGATGGCCTCTCCGAGACCCTCCGTGATCCGCCCGACTGTCAATTCGTGGACATACTGCGAGATCAGGCGATCGATCGGATGGCGCATCACGTAGATCAACTTCAGCCGGGGCAGATCGCGCACCATCCACTCGACCGTCTGCGGATAGGTCGGCAGCTTGGTATAATGCGTGCTCGACTCGCCGCGGAGGTCCTCGATCCCGGCGGATCGGAACAGCGAACTGTACCACGCCCAACCGCGCGCGTGGATCGCGTCGTCGCTGAAGAAGTTCGGTTCCTTGGGACGGCTCATGAAGAGGCCCGGCTGCCGCCGCAATTGCTCGTGCAGCGTGGTCGTGGCACTCTTCATCGCCCCAATGACGATGAAGTCCGGTCGATGGATCACCATCCTGATGATTCACCCGGCTTGAGATCCCATTCATTCAATCGCAACGCGGTCAACCGCCTATCAAGGGGTAAGCGCTGGACCGCCCGCCGAGCGCGCCTGGGTTCGCCGTTTTTTTACAATCCTTCACCTCGGCGGGAGCAGATCCGTCCCCATGAACCCAGGGATCCCTGGAGAGGTGAATTCCTGCAAGCGCACCCAAACCAACGGCCAGGGTTCCGGCCTGGCCGCCGGTTCTGATTCTCTCGATCTTATTCGTTCAAGTCAAGGGATCGCACGGCGTGGGGCTGGATCGATCTGATAGACCTGGTCTTCCAGCTTCACGGTGACCGGCTCGGTCTGGCTGAAGTACTGGTTGTATTCGGCCTTCTGCGCGCGAGCCAGGCGGAAGTAATCGTCGCTGAACTGAACGACCCGGACCGCCTTGGAGTCCTCTCCCGGTTTGAGCGCGGAGTCGACCCAACGGCCATTCTTGAAGTAGAACGTCTTGGGGCCGATCTGGCGGAGCTTGGCTTGCGGCGCCGGGGACTCCGCCAACTGACGTTCCACGAGCATTTCCCGGCCACCTCCGCCTCCCCCGCCACCGGCGGTTCTCCGCCGGCTCTGAGGCACCTGATGATCCTGGCCGCCCATTCCGCCCATTCCACCCATCATGCCCGCCATGCCGCCCCGCGCTGGACTCAACCCGGGTGCCGCCGCCTTGGCCGCTGCGCCGGGGGGCACGAAGGGGCCGATGCCGCCCCTCGTGCCACCCATGCCGCCCATGCCCATGCCGAAGCCGGCCGACCCGGGCTGCCCGGCGCTGACGCTCACCGAGTTGGAATCGGTATCGGTCGGGGTCATGCCGAAGCCGGCCGACCCGGGCTGCCCGGCGCTGGCCGCATCCCGGCCCGCGACATTGGCGAACGTCGGGGCCCGCATGGCCTGCATGTATCCCTGCTTGATGCCGCGCTGCGCGACGCCGGCTTGCCCGGTCTCTTGATCGAGCGCTCCGAGACGGAGCTGGGCTTCGCGGCGGTGCCGCTCGAATGCGTGCAGCGGGACGCGCTCATCGGCCAGGAACGACGTATAGGGGGTGAGCAGCCCGTACTTGGTGCTGAGGGCGACCAGCTCGTCGATCAGCTCGTGATTCCGGCCGTGCATGTCGATCTGGTCGATGAGGTCGCCCACCCGCCGCACGGCCCAGAGCCGCTCGACGAAGTCGTAGCTGCTCCCCCGGTAGGAACTCGCCAGGTCCGCCGGGAACTGGTAGCGCCGCCGTTCGTCGCCGACCCTGCCGTCGATCTTGATCGTCGTCGGCCCCGACTCGCGATACCGCCCCGCCAGCACGAGCTGGCCACCCTGGAACAGGTCGGGAATATCGCGGGGATAGGTCCGATTGATGTCGGTGCCGGCCAGCTCCAGGTGGATGTCGGTCAGCACCGGGCTGGTCATCTTGGAAGAGAACCGCCCGACGTGGGTCTCGAGGTCCTCGTCGGGCTGGACATACTCGCTGGTGCCCGCGTTGCCGCCGCTGAGCCGGTCGAGAAGGCGGGCGTTGACGTCGTAGCCGACTCCGAAGCAGAACAACCGCGCCCGCCGCTCGTTACCCCGCCGGAAGTTCTCGGCGATCCGTTGCTCGTTGACTTCGCCAGCCGTGGGCAGACCGTCGGTGAGGAACAGGACATAGCTGGGGCGGCTCCGGTCCTGGATCATCTCCAGGGCCGTCTTCAACGCCGCGTCGATATTGGTGCTCCCCCCCTCGCGGATGTTGTCCACGAACCGCTCGGCGTCTTCGCGGAGACGCGGGCCGTAGCGCTGGAGCTCAGGGCGGAAGCTCTCGACCCGGTCGTCGTAAACCACGATGTTGAACAGGTCATCGTCGCGCAGGTTGTTCAGCACCGATTTCAAGGCCCGGCGCGCCTGCGCGATCTTCTTGCCGGCCATCGACCCGGAGCGGTCCAGGACGAAAATCACCGTCTTGGGCAGCGGCCGGGTGTCGGCCGCCTTGACCTCGGGACTGGCCAGGACCAGGAAATAGCCGTCCTCCGAGTCGTTCGGCCGGTAACTCAGCAGTGACGCCGAGAACGCGCCCTCCGCCAGCGTCGTGACCAGCCGGAAGTCACTGGATGGGATGATGTCGTGGCGCTCGAGCCGGACTTCCACCTCGTGATCGCCGAACCGCCGGATCGAGGCCTCGTCGCTGGGACAGTAGATCGACTTGATCGCCTCCTTGCTGCGGATCGAGAGCTCGACGACCAGCCGCTGGATCGGCTTGGCCGTAAACTTCTGGGTGCTGAGGGGATACGCGAATTCAACCACATCGTGATCGCGTTTGCAAAGCTGGGTATAGCGCATCGTGACCTTGCGGTCGGCGCCGGGCGGGATGGGGAAGACGCTGGTCCTGTACAGCCCGCGGCCCATGTATTCCAGCAGGGCGGGGTCGCGCTTGGTCCGGACGATCTCTTCGTAGATCCTCCGGGCCTCGTCCTTGCGCATGAGCCGGCCCGGCAGCTCGCGGCCATCCACCAGGAGGAGGAAGTTCTGGACGGCCCCCTCTTCCGGAAGTGGGAACAGGAACTCGGCTTCGAGCGGGAACGAGCCGGGGTTGTGGAACGTCTGCGAGACCTGGACCTCGGCGACCTGGTCGCGGACCCGGCCATCGATGCGGACTTCGCGGATCTCATACGACCGCGCCACCGGGATCGCCGGCCGCCGATCGATGATGAGCCCCTGGCCCCGCGCCGCGGCGAGCAGTGGGTCCATCAGGACAAGAGCCGCAACCCATCCGATCCATCGCGCGCGCATGCTCCCCATGGTGGTTCCCCCAAAAGTTTTCGGCACGCGGGGCGGACAGGACCATCGGGTGTGTTGCCCCGGCCGAGGTCTCCTCCTGCCGCGACCCGTTGCGATCCCGTCCGCTTGATGCATCCACGCTCTCGACTCTCCGATGCCTCGATCCCGATCGGAGACCTGGAGACGTGCTCGGTCCTATTCACTTAGACGCAGAACGGCCGAGTTTATTAGCGCGCGCGGGGTTTTTTCGATCTTGTAGGGTGGGTGCGACCCACCGATCCTCAAGAGCGCTCAGGCGTTCCCTTGGTGGGTTGCACCCACCCTACAACCGTCAGACACGCCTTCAGGAACAAACTCTGAATCAGGATGCGAACGCTCGCCGGGCTGACTCGCAATCATCATAGATGGCAAAGAGGTGCTCGAAGTGGCCGATCCGGAACGTGTCCTGAAGGATCGGGCCCAGACCGCAGATCTTGAGTCGCCCTCGGGCCTGTTCGACCTCGCGTTGCAGCTTGGTGAGCTGGGCGAGCATCGAGCTGGAGAGGTACTGGACGTGGCTGAAGTCGAGGAGGATCTTCGAGTAACCGCGCTGGGTGATCAGGCTGCTCAGCTCCGCGCCGATTTCCGCGACGACATCCGCGGCGAACATCAACTGGGAGTTGATGAAGTCGACGACGGCGACGCCATCGACCTCCTTGACGCTGAGGTGCTGGAACTCTGGGGCGGCCATGGAACGGTCTCCCGGGGAGGAAGAGGATTGAGTGGCTTGAAGCGTTCACCCTATCAATCTAGCTGGTGAGGTTCGTGGGTTCTACCTGCCAGCCGAGTTCGAGGAGCCATGAATCACCCAGTCTTCGTCGAAGATGGCGTGGTTGACGACGCTCCTGCGGTCGGAGGTGAAGACGAGGTGGATCCGGCCATCGTGCGCCTGGAAGGCACTGGGGTAGGCGAAGTCGTTGTCGCCTTCGCGGATGTTCCGGCGGACCGGCCAGGTGCGGTCCTGGTCGAAGGAGAGAGCGGCCGTCAGCGGGGTCCGGCGGCTCATGCTGTCGTTGAAGATCAGCAGGAGCCGTCCACTGCGCAGCTTCAGGAACTCGACCGCGGCATTGGGATTGGGAAACGGCGCGTCTTTGCCTTCGCTCCAGGTCCGGCCGCCGTCGTGCGACTCCGCGCGGACGATGTGGCCCACCGTCCGGGGATCGTAGTCGCCCCCGCGCCGGCAGTAGGCGACCAAGTCGTGGTCGTTGAGCTGCACCACCGCCGGCTGGATGTTCCCTCGGGGTGAGCGGATCGCTCCGGTCTTGGTCCAGGTCCGCCGCGCCGGGTCGAAGCGCAGGAACAGCGAGGTGCTGTCCGGACCCACCCGCTCGGGGTCGTGTCCGGTCTCGTGGTAGATCGGCAGGAGGTAAGCGCCGTCGTGGAGCACGATCGGCCGGCCGCGGACCATGTCGCCTTCATCGAGCGAGAGCACCGAGGCGTCCGACCAGGTCTGGGCGCTGTCGCGTGAGACCTTGAACTGGATCCGCGAGGTCGACCAGGTCTCGCCGTAGCGGACGACATAGAACAGCCAGACGAGGCCGTCCGGAGCCTCCCAGACGACCCCGTTGCCGACCGACCGGAACGGATCGCGCGCGATGGGCTGCGGGGCAGTCCACCGCGCGGCCCCCTTCCTGAGCCGAGAGCCGAAGACGGCGGTGTCGGTGGCATATTCCCCCTGGCCGCCGTAGTAGACCAGGTAGAGGTCGCCGTTGGCCAGCTCGGTCATGCACGCCGGATGCTTGTACCGGCCGGTCGGGACCTCGGGGCCGAAGACGCGCTCGAGCCGCAGCTCGCCCGCTTCAAGGCAGTGACAGGCGGCTGTGATCAAGACCACGATCGAAGAAAGGAACATGATCGTTGGGTCCTTCATCGAATTGATCCTCGAGCGGGATGCTTTGCAAGCAAGCAGCGATCTCACGGCGACTATTCTGGGGCTGCTGCGGGCGCGGAGCAAGGCGGCTCCGTCCCCAGAATCCCGGGGGTTGACATGGTCCTCCGTCGCGAGGACGATTCGTCCTGGTCTCGAGCACCGAGACCGACCGTGATCGGGGTCCGAGTCGTTGCCCTCGCCTCAACAGGTTGATCGATGATTCGAATCGCAATCGGCGGGTTGATGCACGAGTCAAACACCTTCGCCGGCGCGGCGACGGACCGCTCGGCCTTCGAGGTGGGCGGGCTGGAGACCGGTGACGGAATCTTCGCGCGGTGGGGATCGGCTCATCACGAGGTCGCCGGGTTCTTCGACGCGGCCCGGGCTGACGGGTTCGAGGTCATCCCGACGCTCATGGGATGGGCGACGCCCGCCGGCCCCCTGACGCCGGAGTGTTATCGCGAGCTGACCGAGGCCCTCATCGGCGCGATCGACCGGGCGGGAGCGGTCGACGCGGTCGTCCTGGCCTTGCACGGGGCGATGGTCGCCCAGGGGGAGTCGGACGCCGACGGCACGATCCTGAGCCGGGTCCGCGAGCGGATCGGTCCGCAGCGCACGCTCGTCGCCACGCTCGACTACCACGGGAATGTCTCGGAGCAGATGGCCGAAGCGACGGATGCCCTGATCGGCTATCGCACGTATCCGCACGTCGATCAACGTTTGCGCGGGCGGCACGCCGCCGGCCTGGCGATGCGGGCGGCCCTGGGAGACGTCCGGCTGACCCAGGCGCTGGCCAGGCCCCCCATCCTGATTCCGATCCTCGCCCAGGAGACCAGCCGCGCGCCGATGAGCTCCCTCATGTCACGCCTGGAGCACCTCGACCGGCGCCCGGGCGTCCTGGACGCCAGCCTGTTCGCCGGCTTCGCCTACGCCGACGTCGCCGCCGCGGGCGCGTCGTGCGTGGTGGTCACTCATGGGGACAGTTCCCTCGCTCAGGAGCTGGTTCTCGAGCTGGCGGATGAGGTCTGGGCCTGTCGAGGCGAGCTGACGGCCAGCCCCTTGCCCCCGGCCGCGGCGGTCTCCGCCGCCCTGGCCAGCCCGGTGACGCCGGTGGTGCTGGTCGATCTCGGCGACAACATCGGCGGCGGCTCCGCGGCCGATAGCACCGTCCTGCTCCAGGAGCTGATCCGCCAGGAGGCCAGCGGATCCATCGTCGTGCTCTACGACCCCGAGGCCGTCCGGACCTGTGCGGAAGCCGGTGTCGGTGGACAGGTCACCGTCGAGGCTGGGGGGAAGATCGACCGCCATGCTCCGCCGGTGCGGCTGTCTGGACGGGTCGCAAACCTGCACGACGGGCGTTACGAGGAGGAGGCGCCGCGACACGGCGGAATCCGCCACAACGACCAGGGGCTCACCGCGGTCATCGCGACCAAGGATTCCAACCTGGTGGTGCTCAACTCGCTGCGGCATCCGCCCTTCAGCCTGGGCCAGCTCACGAGCCTGGGGTTGCACCCGGAGCAGGCGCGGATCCTGGTCGTGAAGGCGGCGGTCGCCTACAAGGCGGCCTATGCCCCGATCGCCGGGCGGATCATCGAGGTCGACACCCCGGGCTTGACCGCGGCGAACCCGGCCCGCTTCATGTATCATCACGTACGGCGCCCGATCGTGCCCCTCGATGAGGAGCTGGCCCGGCAACCCTCCTGGAGATGAGTCCCACGCCGATGTCCACCGTCTCGACCTACCGCGTCGCCGCCGCCCAGATGGAACCGAAGCTGGGCCGCCTGGCCGAGAACCTCGAGCGCATCCTGGAGCGACTGGGCGAGGCGGCCCGCGCCGGGGCCCACCTGGTGGTCTTCCCCGAATGCGCCCTTTCCGGCTACGGGTTCTCCAGCCGCGAGGAGGGGATGGCGCATGCGGTCCCGATCGACGGCGCCGAGGTGCGCCGGGTGGTCGAGGCGTGCCGGCGGCATTCCGGCTTCTGCGTCTTCGGCCTGCTGGAGCGCGACGGCTCGCGGTTGTTCAACGCCTGCGTCCTGACCGGCCCGGACGGCGTCGTCGGCTCGTATCGAAAAGTCCATCTCCCCTACCTGGGAATCGACATGTTCGTCGACCCGGGCGACCGGCCGTTCGCCGTCCACGACGCGGGCGGGCTGCGCGTCGGCATGCACATCTGCTACGACGGCTCGTTCCCCGAAACCGCGCGCGTCCTCGCGCTGCTGGGTGCCGACCTCCTCGTCCTGCCGACCAACTGGCCGACCCACTCCGAGTGCGCCGCCGAGCACATGATCCCGACCCGCGCCATGGAGAACACCGTCTACGTGATGGCGGTCAACCGCGTGGGCGAGGAGAGCGGGTTTCGCTTCATCGGCTCCAGCTCGATCGTCGATCCCAACGGCCGGCTGCTCGCCAGGGCGGGCGCGGATTCCGGCGAAGTCCTGCTCGCCGAGATTGACCCGGCCCGCGCGCGGCAGAAGCACCTGGTGCGAGTCCCCGGCCGCCACGAGATCGACCGCTTCGCCGACCGGCGGCCGCGATTCTACCAGCCGCTTGTCGCGCCCAACGGTCGCGATTGACAGTACGGCGAGCCGATCTCAATACGCCGGCCAGTCTCCGGCATCGACGCTCAGGCCTTCGTCGGCCATGGCGCGCTCGGCAAGCGGATCGAGTTTGGCGCACTCGCGCGCCAGCCGGGCTCGGCTGATCCGCGCCATTTGGTCGCGAACGGCTTCCTGAACGGCCCAGCTTCGGCTGGGAACAACGCGTTCGGCCGCGAGGCGATCTAACCGCTCGAGCAAGCTGGAATCGAGCGAGACTGCGATCTTCGTCCTCGCCATGACGGACCTCCGGTATGACTTCTCAATCCTACCGTCCCATCTCATGGCAAGGTACGACTCGGCAGCGTGGGCATGGGCAGCGGTGGTGGGGGCGGCAGGATGACGTCGTCCGGGTTCGAGGTCGACGCGGGAGTGACGCGGGGATCGACCGGGCCGGTCGTGCTCTGGGACCGCTGGGCCATCTGGGTCGGTGGCGACGGCGGGAGCCCCTGTTGCTGGCGGTCGATCTGAGCCAGGGCGCGACGGGCCAGGTCGAGGTCCGGCCGCAGAGCCAGGGCCTTCTGATAGTGCTGCCGCGCCAGGTCGTGCTGACCGGCGCCAGCCAGGATGTAGCCGAGGTTGGCGTGCCCGACCGCGTCGCCCTCCCCACTGCTGAGCAGCGCGAGGGCCTCCTGCGATCGACCCGCCGCGGCCAGGGTCAAACCCAGGTTGGTGCGGATCCGCGGATCGGCCGGAGCCAATTTGCTGGCCGTCTTCAAGTCGCGTTCGGCATCCGCCCACCGCCCTTGAAGGTAGTGGCTGTAACCGGCGTCATTCCAGATCCTGGCGTCCTTGGGGCTCAGCTTGATGGCCTTTCGGTAATGCTCCTCGGCCTGGGGGAAGCGCCCCAGCCGATCGAGGGCCGCGGCCAGCCGGCGATGGGCCAGGGCGCGATCGACCGCCTTGAACGTCCGACGCCCCTTGGACTCGGCGACGGCCAGGGCATCCTGATACTCCTGGGCAGCCCGGTCAAATTCTCCCTGGGACTCGAAGACCTTGCCGAAATCCAGGTGCACCTGGAACTTCTGCCGGTCGGTAGCTGTCTTCTGGAACGTGTTGCTCGGGTCGGTCACCGGGGCCTGGGGGACCGGGACCGGCCCGGCGGCGTTGGGCGGGACCGGGTTCCCCGGCGGAGCCGGCTGTCGGGGCAGGAGCGTGCAGCCACTGGCCAGGATCGCAGCGACCCCCAGCCAGGACCCCAGCAGGATCGACCGCACCCGGCGACGCTGCGCCCTCATCCGGCGATCAGGATCGAAGTCAGACGCGACTCGCATGTCAGCGCACTCCCTGGTTAGCCGACACGGCCGGTGTCAGCGGGAGGGTCACCCCGGCCGCCTGGCTGCGCGCGATGACGTTCCCGTAATGCCCGGCGGCCTCGATCCCCATGGCACCCGGATAGGGCGAGGGGCCGATCACCACGCGATCGTCGGGGACCGGATGGCCGGCGCGCTCGAGCGTGGCCAGCACCGCCTTGCGGCGCGCCTCGGCCAGGGCCGGTCGATCGGGCTGCCACTCGATGAGGATCGGGCCGGTGGAGGTCGGCAGCCGCGCGAACATCAGGTTGAACCGCGAGGCACCGTTCGGCGAGAAGCGGTCCGTACCCGGCAGGAAATCCGAGTGGTAGAGCGTGAAGCGATGCGGATCCGCCTTGCTGACCTCCACCGCGAATTGGCGGCGGATGTAGGCGCCCAATGGGGGCTCGATGAAGGTGTCGGGATACCCGATGAACGTGTCATCGAGCGCATGGGCCGTGTGGTGGAACATCCGGTGCAGGCGGCCGCGGCGCTGGCAGACCGGGGCCCCGGGCGGGCCGGTCGCGGCATCCGGCGGCTGGGCCGCCGTCTCCTGCGCCAGGATCCCCACGACGACGACTGCCCCGCACCACCGGGCCGCTTGACTTGCTCGAACGATCATATTCGCCTCGTATTGGTCCGTGATTGGCCCAGCTCGGTCACAAGGCCAATGCTCCTGAGCCGACCCGGCTCGGCACCACGCCACAACGGACAACGGACCACGGACAAAAGGACCAACCGACTAATCCGCATGCCCATGGGGGCCGATGACCCAGTGCTGTTCGCTCTGGAAGTGCTTCATGAGGTTGAGCGGGTCTTGCTGGCCCACGGTCGCCCGGAACTCGCGCCCCAGCTTGCCCTCGATCCGCCCCAGCAGGTAGAACTCGGCGTCGTTGGGCTGAAAGACGCGGTCGCCGGGGGCTTCGGTGACCTCGTGCTTGTCCAGCGGTGCGACCAGCTCGGGGGTGACCAGAACGATCGTCTCGGTCTCCACCGTGGTGATCGTGTTGTTACTGAACCAGGGGCCGACCAGCGGGAGGTCTCCCAGTCCCGGGATCCGGACCGTGGAGGCGTTGCTGGTCAACTGGAGCAACCCGGCGATCGCCAGCGTCTGGCCCTCGCGGAGTTCGACCACCGTGCGGGCGCTCCGCTCGGTGATCGAGGGGACGATTCCGCCGTTGACCGTCGTCGTCTGCCCGAAGTTGAGGAAGCTGTAGACCGGCTCGACATCGAGGCGGATCACGTCGTTGGGGAGAATCTGGGGGAGGAAGGTGAGGGTCGTCCCGAAGCGCTGGAACTGGACGGTGACCACGGCCGTCCCGCCGGGGATCGAGGAGCTCTGGGGGACCGGGAAGGGGAACAGGCCGCCGACCAGGAAGCGGGCGGGTTGACCGTCCATGGCGACCAGGTTGGGCTCGGCGAGGATCTTGGCCAGGCTGTTGGAGCGCAGGGCGTCGATGAACAGGGAGAAATGTCCCGCGTCGAAGACGCCGAACAGGGGAGAATTGCCCGCGGGAATGGCACTGGCGGTCCCGGCGACGCTGCCGGTGATCGGCCCGGCGGAACCGCGGGCCCCGCGGATCTGCCCGATGTTCGCCGTGGTCGTCGTCTCGAGGGTGGAGGTATCCGAGCCGGCCGCAGAGCCAAAGATCGACTTGCCGCGCGCATAGAGCCAGCTCACGCCGATATCCCGGGTGGCCGTGCGATTGATCTCGGCGATCTTGACGTGCAGCAGGATCTGGCGCGGTCCCGGGACCGTCACGCGATTGATGATGACCAGCCCAGGGCGGCCGGCGGCTCCCGCTCCCCCGGCCGCGCCGCCGCCCATCATCCCACCCCCAGCCGCACCACCGCCGCCCATCCCGCCGCCCATCCCGCCGCCGCCCATCCCGCCGCCCATCCCGCCGCCGGTCCCACCGGCTGCGCCCCCGCCGCCACGGAGGCTCAGGCTGTTCATGAGGGTCACGGTGACCAACTGGAGGACGTCCGCCATCATCTTGGCGTCGGGGACCTGGCCGTCGAGGATGACCTGGGGTCCCACCTGGCGGACCTTGACCTCGGCCCCGGGGAACGCCTGGCGAATCCGCGACTCCAGGTCCTTGGTATCGATCGTGACCCGGATCAGGAACGAGACCGGTCGGTCGGTCTGGTCCCAGAGCGTCAGGCTGGTCGTGCCGAACGACCGGCCCAAGATCTGCCAGAGGCGGGCTCCGCCGGGCTGATCGGTGAGCGCCTCGAGGTCGGCGATCCGGGGGTCGGCGATGACGACCCGGGTGAGATCGCGACGGGTCTGGATGATCCGGGATTGACCCTCGACCAGGCTGATCTCAGCCTCGGGCTCCTTGATCATCTCGAGGAGATTGGTCACATCCTTGGCGACGTCGGCGGCGGGTCGTGGCGGCGGCGGTCCCGGGGGGCGCTCCGGTGCCAGGCCCGACGAATCGCGGGGAAACTGAATGAGCCGGGGCTGAGGGGCCGCGGTCGCCGAGCCGGCTGCGCCCGGCACCGGCTCCAGCGGAATCATCCGGGGGATCGCCGGGACGGGCTCCGGGGGCAAGGGCGGCAGCGCCATGACGTCCGGTTGCCGGATGAGGCGCGGCGGCTGGGCCGGCTGCCCAGCCGAAGGACCCCTCAGCGCGATGGGGATGACCCGATCGCTGAGCACCGCCGCGGGGCGCCGGGACTCCTCCGAGGCCGCCGCGCTGGAGCTCGAGCCGGAGCCCGAGCCCACCGGTTGCGCCGCGGCCCACCAGCCGGCTTGCAGCACCAGAGCGAACGCCAGGCTCCGAACCAGCCGGCGTACCGGCAGCGCCCTCCGGTCAGGAGTGGCCACCGACCCAATCATCTCGAACTGACCTGGACTATCCACCGGACCAGCTTCCTCGGGCGCCTCGTTCGCACGGCCGGGCCGGCTCACCCTGCCGGACCCACACCCAGAGCCGACGCGAGCCGGTTTCTGGAACATCCTACCCCCTCACGGCTTACATTATCCGTCGGGCCCGCCACACCTGGGTCCGATCTGGCGTGGCCCGGCACCGGATTGCACGAATCGCCGGATCGTGCGGATTCTACGGCATAAGTCGGCAGATCGAGCCGGACAACTTCACTGGGACCGCGAAAGTGGTCCCGTCGGCTCTTGCCGCGACCCAAGCGGCCGAACCACAATGGGTGCGGGTGGCGCGTGGCGGGTGGCCGGACGATCCCAACCGCCTGATTCCCTCCGGTTTCCGCTGACCACCAACCATGGTTCCAGTTCCGAGAGTCGAATGTCTCTGGCTCGACATGCGTTTGGTTTGGAAGAGCTCGACCGGGAGCTGGGGGGAGGCCTCCTCCCGGGGACGCTGACCGTCCTGGCCGGTGCGACGGGTGTCGGCAAGACCCAGCTCGGCTTGCGCTGGGCTCACGCCGGCCAGGGGGGCGAAGGCCGGCGCGGGGTCATCTGCGATCTGACCAGCCGGGGGGATTCGCAGAACCACGCCGAGTATGCCTCGCGGCTCTTCGACTGGGACCTGGACGAGTACCCGCTGACGAACCGGCCCGACCTGGAGCGCGCCTGGGATTTCACCCGGCCGATCGGCGAGTACTTCCACCCGATCGACCGCGCCGGGAGGCGCGTCACCCGCAACGACCTCGAGGCCGATCAGTGGCACGAATGGAAGAGCGACCTGGCCCGGGTTTTCCGCTGCGCGGTCGGCTTCTTCTATCAACAGTTCGCGCGGGGCTGCCGCCGGGTGGTCTTCGACGGCCTGGAGCCGGCCGAGCGGTTCAGCGACTCGATCCAGTTCGAGTTCTTCGAATATGTGTATCACCACGTCCTGCGCAAGGAGGATGAATGGGCCGCCCGGGAGTATTTCCGGGAAAAGTACCGCGCGTTTGAAGACGCGGTGAAACGGCACCGTTACGACCACGAGCGCATCGGCTGCCTTTATCTCTATACGACACCCCAGACCATGCTCGAGGAGCTCCTGGCCCAGCCGATCAGCCCGGGCGACATCTTCGCCAATGCCAACACGATCATCTTGATGGGGCGGACGCGTCATAACGGCCGGCTGGGCCGGGCCCTGGCGGTGGCCAAGCATCGCGGCAGTGCCTGCGGTGAGGAGATCCTCCCCTACCGGATCACCGAGCAAGGCGTGGTCTTCGGCTGAACGACGGGACCCCATGACGATGAGCATCACCATCGATCTCTCGGGACGGACCGCGTTGGTGACTGGATCCTCGCAGGGGATCGGCGCCGAGACCGCCCGCGTGCTGCATCGGGCCGGCGCGCGGGTGGTCCTGAATCACCCGGACCTCTCCGGAGGCCAGACGCACGAGGACGCACTGGCCCTGCTCGATGAGCTGCTGGCGCTGCGCGCCCACAGCGCGATCGTCCGGGTGGCCGATGTGAGCGATCCGGCCGCGGTCCAGGCGATGATGCAGAGCATCCGCCAGGAATGGGGCGGCCTCGATATCCTGGTGAACAATGCGGGGATCCTCCGCGACCGCACGATCGCCAAGATGACGCTGGAGGAGTGGCGCTCGGTACTCGAGGTCGACCTGAGTGGAGTCTTCTACTGTTGCAAGTTCGGGCTGGAGATCCTCCGCAACGGAGGCTCGATCGTCTCGCTGGGGAGTCTCGCGGCGAAGATGGGGTTCCATGGTCAGTCGAATTACGCGGCCGCCAAGGCGGGAGTCCAGGCGCTGACGCGCGTCCTGGCGCGGGAATGCGCCCGGCGGTCGATCCGCGTCAACGCGGTCGCGCCGGGTGTGATCGACACACCCCTGACCGCCCAGTTCAGCGACGCGGCGCGGGACCGACTGCTCCCGTCCATCGCCTTGCAGCGGCTGGGACGGCCCCAGGAGGTCGCCGAGGCGGTCCTCTTCCTCTGCTCCCCGCTGGCCAGCTACATCACGGGACACGTGCTGGAGGTGGATGGCGGGTACCTGGGCTGACGCCAGGGGGCGCACCGGCTGCCGGCCCACGGTCGCACTGGGGCTGTCGGCGCGATACAATCAGGGTTTGCGACCAATCCGAGGAGGTTCCGCGAGCCCGCGGAGGAGGATCCCCATGGTACAGCAGAATCCGCCGGGTGGCGCGGCGCACAAGTCGGATCCGGAGATCGCCGCCGCGGATGGGCTGTTCCAGGACGATCCTGCGCAGCCATCGGCCCAGGCGGAGGCGAGCCCCGTGCTCCCGTCCGGCTCGGGCGACGTCTTCGACCTGGTCGACAGCCCCGGCTCGGACGAGGGGGCGCCGGCGAGCACGAGCGCGGCTCCCGAGACCGCCTCGGCCCCGAAGGCCGCGCCGGCGCGGCCCCGAGAGGCCCCGGCCCGACGGGCGGAGGACCGTTCCCGGCGGGAGCCGGAGGTCCTCGTCGAGGAGGTCTGGTCCCGCCAGGCCGAATGGGGACCGACGCTCCTGGTCCTGGCCGCCTGGCTCTTGGCCGTTTTGTTGGTGCTGTATTTCACCTGGGGCAATGAACTCTACGCGATCGGCTTCTTCGCCTTCCTCATCGGAGGAGCGGTTGCGGTGGTCCTGTCCTACCCGATCCTGATCACGCTGGAGCGCCCCGTCCGGATCACCCCCGAGCAGGCGGTCCGCGACTTCTACGCCGCACTGTCGCATCATGTCCCCCACTACCGCAGGATGTGGCTCCTGCTCAGCACCGCGGGCCGGATCACGGCCGCTTACGGGTCGTTCGAGGGCTTCAAGGCCTACTGGATCGAGCGCATTCAGGCGCTCAAGGGGAGCCAGGCCGGGCCAATGACTCCGCTGGTCTTCGAAGTCGCCGATTATCACGGGGACAAGAGCGCGGGCCAGTCTCGGGTCGAGGTCCACTTCACGCTGAAGATCTTCATCCGCGGCCGCCGCCAGGACGGACCGATCGCCTCCCTGCCGGCGCAGCTTGCGCTGGTCCGAGGACCCGACAAGATGTGGTACCTTGAGAACGGCACCCTCCCAAGGGCCGGTTCGGCTGCGACCGCGGATCGCCGTTGATCCGTCGTGGAGTCGCTGCGGCCGGATCCAGCACGAACGGCTGGGGGTGGAAATGGACTCTCCCGAGCCTGCGTCGTCGGGATCGGTCCGTTCGCATCCGCCCGCCGACGATTGGGTGGAGCGGAACCACGAAAATCGTTATACTCGATCAAGTCCAGGAACCCGCAACCCCGATCCCCGGCAGCGCCGACCGGACGCGGAGCGGAAACGTCTCTCGCGGCCCGACCCAACGGGTTCACCCACGGGCCTGGCCTGTTGCTGGCCGACGCGCTGCCGGGCTCGTTCGCGAAGGATCAGTCCGATGAAAAAGGGCGGTATCCTCAACCCGGCGATCTGCTCCCTCTTGGCCGAGCTCGGGCAATCCGACGAACTGCTCATCGTCGATGCGGCCTACCCCCTGCCGACCGACGGCCACGTGATCGACTTGACGCTCACGCCCGGGATTCCCCGCCTGCTCGACGTCCTCCGCGCCGTCACCGAGGAGCTGGTCATCGACGCCATCGCCATCCCCGCCGAGATCAAGGACCATAGCCCGCGCATCTATCAGGAGATCCTCAAGATCGTGGGCGACACCGACGTCGACGAGGTGCCCTTCCACGAATTCAAGGAACAGGCGCTGGACGTCAAGGGGATTATTCGCTCGGCCGAATTCAGCCCCTATGCCAGCGTCCGGATCGTGGCGGGGAGTGCGTTCTAAGTGAATGCTGGCGAAGGGTTTACCGAGCAAGACCGGTGGGTCCGGGCTCGGCTGGGCGCCATCGATGATGGGGTGTAGGGTGGGTGAAACCCACCAGGATGCACGAGGGTTTCGGTGGGTTTCACCCACCCTACGAGAGCCAAGAAGTTCGTGGCGGGCATCGTAAGCCGGGTTCTGTCGGGACCCTGACCGGATGCATGCGCGCCCGGTCCAAGCCTCGGATGATCATTTATCTGGGACGCCGGTTGCCCGGCGCCTCGAGCGACCTACCCGGGAGTCATGACGGATCGGGCCGATCCGTGAGCGGCGGCCGCGGCGAAGTGGACGGGTTGGTTGGACCCGTGGCACTCCGTCGAACCGTCTCCGCTCTGCCCCCCTATTTGGTCTTGCTCCCGATGGGGTTTGCCGAGCCAGGCCGGTCACCCGGCCTGCTGGTGAGCTCTTACCTCGCCGTTTCACCCTTACCGCGGTCCCGACGCGGTGAAGCGCCGGGGCCGAGGCGGTTTGTTTTCTGTGGCACTGTCCCTATCCGGTCGGTCCGCCGGAACGGACCGGACCCGGACGGTGGGCGTTACCCACCATCGCGCCCTGAGGAGCCCGGACTTTCCTCCGTGGCACGTCCCCGGACCCAAGCCGACGCGCCGGTCGGTCTCCCTCCCGGCCCGGCAGCTCGAGGCCAGGCGCCGCGGCGATCATCGCGCCCGCCACGCACTCTGACCGTATTATAGGGGATGGGGTTCGCTCAAACAACTTGTGGCGGCCCGGCGGCGGCTCATCCTTGAGCGTCTTGGCATGGGTGTACTTCTCCAGGACCTGGAGCTTGTTCTGGGCCAGCTCGAGCGCCTTTCGCTCGCGGTCGATGGCCTCCTCGGCCGCCTCGAGGCGGTCCCCGACATCGAGCTCGGCCACGATGTCCACGGGTGTGGCGGCCTCTCGTCGGCCGCGCATCACGTCGTTCAACCGCTGGAGAGCGGCGCCGACGCGGTGCAGTCGGGCCTCGGCCCTCTGGACGGCCGACTGGGCGGTGGCGATCTGATCTCGCAGGGTCTCCTGATCTTGCGGGTAGATCCCCTGGTCATATTCGACGACGGCGATCTCGGCGACCTCGCGGGCGAGCTTGGCGTTCTGGTAGGCGGCCTCGGCGCGCTTCCTGACGACCGTCTGGTTGATGAGCTGGTCCTTCAGTCCAGATGAGTCGAGCTCGCAGACGAGCGCGCCTTTCTTCACCAGCGTCCCGTCGGGGACGATCTTGATGATGGTCGAACCACCCTCGACCTGGCAGGAGACGGTCTCGACCCGGGAGACCTCCAGGGAACCCCGCTCGCGGACGGTGGCCGCGAGTTTGCCCGCTTTCACTTCATGGACCGGCGGGTCGTCGGCGCGGGCGGCCTGGGGGTTGGCTCCGGGTCGGGGCTCGACACCCGAGGTCCCCTTCTGAGCGAGCACGTTGACGCCGGAGGCCGTTGCGCCGGCGACGAGCAGGACTGAAGCGACTTTCCACCATCCTGTCTGGGCCATGGATCTGAGGACCTCCTGGGCGAGCGTCGCGGCCGACCCGCGGAGGATCGATCGGACGGCAACCCATTGAACGGCGACTCTGGTCGTGGCCAGCTCGGCAGCCTCACCCCGGCCGGTCGCGAACCGCTCCAGGAGCTGGCCGTCGGTCAGCTCGCGGATCGTCCCGACGCTGAAGAGCGTGCGAAGCTGCCTGAAGACCGCCCGGTCCTTACCCATCGCCACGAGTCGCGCTCCGCCGGCCTGCCGTTGCTCGCGATATCAGTAAGGTAACGGCAGGAGCCGGCGGTTCCAAAATCCCCGGGAAAACCCCAAGGCCGCATCACCGGGAGCCATGGCGGTTGGGGTCGGATCCTACAGATCGACCTGGTATCGGAGAACAGCGGCGGTCACATTGTCGGGCCCACCCCCGCTGAGGGCGCGTTCCACCAGTCGGTTACAGGCGTCGTGGGGATTGCGGTGCTGGGTCAGGACCTCGGCGATCGCGGCGTCGTTGACCGGCTCGGTCAGGCCGTCGGTGCAAATCAGCAGGACATCGCCGTCGCGGAGGACCAGCTTGTGGATCTCGACGTCGACGCCCGGGCTGGGACCGCCGATGACATTGGTCACGACATGGCGCCGCGGGTGCCGCCTGGCATCCGCGGGCGAGATCGCGCCGCCGTCGACCAGGGCCTGGACGAGCGTATGGTCGGTGGTCAACTGCTCGAGCTCGCCGTCGCGGAACAGGTAGGCGCGCGAGTCGCCGGCATGGACGATGAACAGGTCGGTGCCGACGCTGTAGGCCATCGTCAGGGTGGTGCCCATCCCGTGCAGCGCCGGATTCATTCGAGCCAGATCGATGATGGTCCGATCGGCGCGTTCCAGGCCCTGGCGCAGCTCGCTCACGAGCTGGTGCTCTTCCGCGCCGTCAAGATGGAGGAACCACTTGAGCGTGTTCTGGACAAACTGCTCCACGCTTTCGACCGCCAGGGCGCTGGCGCGTTCGCCGGCCGCGACGCCCCCCATGCCGTCGGCCACGATCACCAGGTATCCCTCTTCCTCGGCGGGCGTGGTCTTGCCGTCTCCCGGCAAGCTGGTCTTGCACACGTGCATCGACTTGGAGAGCCGGGCGACCAGGAAATGATCCTCGTTGTTCTCGCGGACCTTGCCCGGGTGGGTCAAGCCATCGAAGGTCACGACAACCCGAGGCGGAGGAGCCGCGTCTCCGGTCGGAAACTCACCGGTCGACTCGTCGAGCGTCTCCGCAGGCCTGAGCATGGGCATCGTCGCGGTCCTCTTCCCGGTACCCGGGGCGATTCTGAGGGATTCTCCCGAAGCATCCCGCTGGCGTCGCCTGGGACGCCCGCAGTGGCGTTCGCAAGGCCTCGGATGAACGAGGTCCGCACGCAAATCGTGGGCCAGAGCTGTGCGACTCACTTCGCGATGGTGGTTCGCGGCGACCCCGCTGGCGATGGCGGGCGCGGGGGCGGCTCGAGCTTGCGGATCACCTGGCCGTTGCGGCCGTTCCAGAGGAACAGGACGCTGTCGGCGCCCCCGGCGGCGACCCGCGACCCATCGGTTGAGGCGGCCACGCTGAAGACGTAGTCGCTCGGTCCCGCGAAGCTGCGGAGGACCCCGCCGCTGCTGGCGCTCCAGGCCCGCACCAGGGCATCTCCCGAGGCCCCGAGGACCTCCGTCTTGCCGGGGATCCAGCGCACGGCGGTGATCTGCTTGCCGGCGGCCTGGAGCGTCCGGACCTGTTCCCCGGATTCGTAATCCCAGAGCTTCAGCACGTTGTCCGCCCCGCCGGAGATCAGCTGCTTGCCGTCCGACTTCCAGTCGACGGCCATGACGTGGTGCGTGTGCCCCTCGAAGGAACGCAGCAGCGTGCCGTCGGCCAGGTTCGTGACCTTGACGAACTTGTCGGCGGCTCCCGAGGCCAGCTTGGTTCCGTCGGGACTGAAGCGCAGCGCGAAGACTGTGTCGGAGTGGAGCGATTCGAGCGTGCGGCCCAGGAGTCCCTTGCCAAGCTCCCAGATCTTGATTTCCCCCGAGCGCGACGGCTCGCCGCCGCCGGTGGCCAGGAGCCGGCTATCCGGGCTGAAATCCAGGGACAGGACCCGGAAGACGTGCGGGCCGAGCGTCCGGCGCTCGGTCCAGGCGCCGGCGAACGACCAGGTCTTGAGCGTGGAGTCCGCGGAGGCCGAGATCAATCTCCCGTCGGCGGTGAACGCGACCTTCTCGATCGGCTGGAGCGCGGTGCCGCTGGGCGGTGTATGGCCGAAGGCGATGATGCCCCGGCCGTCGGCCATCTCCCAGACCTTCAAGCCCCCCTCCGCCCCGGCGGTCGCCAGGCGATCGCCGCGCGGCGAGAAGGCCACGCTCCGCAACGGTCCGCGATGACCCGTCAAGGTATGCAGAAGCTTGCGCTGGGCCAGCGCGATGATCCGCGCCGTCTGGTCCGCCGAGCCCGTGAGCAGGGTCTGGCCGTCCGGACTGACCGCCAGGGCCAGGATCGGTCCGGAGTGGCCGGTGGCGATCGTCCCGCGGGGCGAGCCGTCGCGCGCGGCCCAGATGCGGACTGTCCCATCATCGCCGCCGGTGACGATCGACTGGCCATCGGGTGTGACTCCGACCGCCCGGACGGGCCCCTTGTGGCCGGTCAGGACAATCGCCTTCGACTCGACGGACGGCGACTTCCGACCAGCGGCGGCTTCGACGGTCGCCCTGGACACGGACCAGATCCGCCCGGTGCCGTCCTCCGAGACCGACGCGACCCGGATGACGTCGGCCGAGCCTGGCAGCACCGCCAGGCCGTGCACGGCGGCGGCGTGTCCTTTCCCGGCCGCGAGCCCGCGGCCGTCGGCCGCGTCGAGCCATCGCAACAGGCCGTCGCTCCCTCCCGTGACCACGGTCTTGCCATCGGGCAGCAGCGCCAGGGCCGTGACCGGCGCTGGATGGCTCAGAGTCCGCAGCAGCTTGCCGTCAGCCAGGCTCCAGACCCGGATCGTCCTGTCCTGGCCGCCCGAGTAGGCCGTGGCGCCGTCGGCTGAGACGCCCAGCGCCAGCACCGGGCCGGAATGTCCCGCCAGGCTCTGGACCAGCCCGCCGCGAGGGACGGTCCACACGGTCACGATCTGGTAGCTGCCGGCCGCCAGGAGCGTCCCGTCGGGGCTGAACCGCAACGACTGGATCAGGTCCTTGTGGCCGCCCAGCGTGATGATCTCTAGCCCCGAGTCGACATCGTAGACCTGCACGACGTTCGCCCGCCCCGCCGCGACGAG